>JARRPZ010000051.1:0-22419 GCA_037382365.1 Gammaproteobacteria bacterium | reverse complement strand
TTCCAGGGCTTCCTGACCACGCTCCGCTTCCGTCCGTTCCTGAAGCTGTGCGCGGCGACGTTCCTCGTCTTCAACGGCTTCATCCTGATTTCGTCGTTCCAGTTCTACGTCATCATCTATTACGTCTTGGGTGGCGACAAAGTGGCCGGCGCCGAGTACGCAGGTTACGCGGGCACCCTGGGAGCCGTGTCGACCTTCTGCGTCATCGCGATCGTCACGTGGCTCGGCACGCGGATCGGCAAACGCCGAGCATTCTTCGTCGCCATCGGACTGTCGATGGCCGGTTATGCGTTGAAATGGGTCTGTTACAACCCGGATTATCCCTGGCTGGTGCTCGTACCGGCTCCGCTCCTCGCGTTCGGGCTCGGTGGTCTGTTCACACTCATGCCGTCGATGATCGCGGACGTGGTGGATGTCGACGAACTACAGACCCACGAACGGCGCGAGGGCATGTACGGTTCCATCTTCTGGTGGGTGGTGAAACTCGGCATGGCTGCCGCGATCGCCGGTGGCGGTTTCCTGCTGAATGCCACGGGCTTCGACGTGGCGCTGGAGGGCAATCAATCGGGTGAGGCAATCTTCCTCATGCGTGTCTTCGACGCCTTTATTCCGTTCGTCGCCTCCGGCATCGCGATCTGGATGATCGCCTCTTTCTCCATCACGGAGGAGCGGGCGCACGAGGTACGGGCCGAGTTGGAGCGCCGGCGCGGAAGCGGAGGTGAAGTCGCGCCTGCCTGAGGGGCATGGCCTCCTCGACATGGGGAAGATCCTGCCCGCCGGAATATTGTTAACCCCGACGGGCCGGCGTAACCTGAACAGGATGCTGCAACCGGCCGAACATGCCCGCTCCTACTACGCCGCGACGGCCCGCGGCATGGTCGATCACCCGACGCTGACCGGGGCGGAGACGGCTGACGTCGTGGTCGTCGGCGGCGGCTTTACGGGTGTCTCCTGTGCCCTCGAACTCGCCGAGCGTGGCTTCCGCGTCGCGCTGCTGGAGGCGAACCGCATCGGCTGGGGTGCCAGCGGCCGCAACGGCGGTCAGCTCATCGATGGCTTCGTCGAGACGGACAAGATCAGGAAGCGGCTCGGCGAGCATGCCGCACGAATCGCCGCACAGATGGGCCTGGAATGCCGTGACATCGTCGTGCAGCGGATCGAGCGCCACGGCATCGAGTGCGATCTGAAATTCGGCTATCTCGACGTCGCGATGAAGTCACGGGAACTGCGGGATCTCTGTGACGATGTCGCGAAGAAGCGGGCCGACGGCTACCCCCATCAAATCGAGATCATCCCCCGGGAACGACTGCACGAGGTGATCGGTTCGGACCGTTACGTCGGCGGTGTGATGAATCAGGGCAACGGGCACCTGCATCCGCTGAACCTGTGTCTTGGCGAAGCCCGCGTCGCGGCCGAAGCCGGCGTGCGATTCTTCGAGCGGTCGCCGGTGCGGCGCATAGAGCCGGGCGCGGAGGTCGTCGTGCACACGGCACGCGGCAGCGTCAGCGCCGACTTTCTGGTCGTCGCCTGCAATGCCTATCTCGGTGGGCTGATCCCGAGACTGTCGGGTACCGTGATACCGGCGGGAAGCTATGTGATCGCCACGGAGCCGCTGTCCGGGGAACTGGCACGGGAAATCCTGCCGAAGGACTCGGCGGTCTGTGATCAGCGCGTGGCGTTGGATTATTACCGTCTGTCGGCAGATCGTCGTCTGCTCTTCGGCGGACTGTGCAACTATTCCGGTCGCGCCCCGGGGAGCATACGGGGGACGCTGGAGCCGAATATGCTGAAGGTATTCCCGCAGCTCGCGGGAACGTCCATCGACTACGAGTGGGGCGGCCAGATCGGTATCAGCATCAACCGTATCCCCCAGCTGAACCGGCTGGGGAACAACATCTACTATGCCCACGGTTTCTCGGGTCACGGGCTCGCACCGACGCACATGGCGGGGCGGGTGCTGGCCGAGGCCATCGCCGGACAGGCAGAGCGATTCGACGTCTTCGCCCGCATCCGGCACTGGCGGCTGCCGGGCGGGCGCTGGTTCGCGAATCCGGCGCTGGCGGTGGGCATGCTCTATCACCGGCTGCGGGAGATTCTCTGAGTTCGCCGGCCGGACACAGATCGACAGGGGAGACCAGTCATGACCGAACAGAATCTGATGCAGGCGGCCGAAGCGGGGCTGCCGAACCTGGAACCGTTCTGGATGCCGTTCACGGCGAACCAGTATTTCAAGCGCAACCCGCGGATTATTTCCCGCGCCGAAGGCGTGTATTGCTGGACCCACGACGGCCATCGCCTGCTCGACGGTGTGGCCGGGCTATGGTGCTGTAACGCCGGCCATTGCCATCCGCGCATCGTGCAGGCGATCAAGGAGCAGATCGAGACACTCGATTACGCCCTGGCGTTCCAGGTCGGCCATCCCAGGGTCTTCGAACTGGCAGAGAAGCTCACGGACATGGCACCCGAGGGGCTCGACTATGCGTTCTTCGTGAATTCGGGTTCGGAAGCCGTCGACACCGCGCTGAAGATGGCAGTCGCCTACCACCGCATGCGTGGCGAGGGCACACGGACCCGCTTCATCGGCCGGGAGAAAGGCTATCATGGTGTCGGCTTCGGCGGGATTTCGGTGGGTGGCATCTCGCCGAACCGAAAATTGTTCGGCGCCCTGCTGCCCGGCACCGATCATCTGCCCCACACCCATCATATCGAGCATAACGCTTACTCCCGGGGCCTGCCCGAGTGGGGCGCGCACCTGGCCGACGAGCTCGAGAATATCGTCGCGCTGCACGACGCCTCCACCATTGCGGCGGTCATCGTCGAGCCGATCGCCGGCTCCGCCGGTGTCCTCATGCCGCCGCAGGGCTACCTGAAGCGGCTGCGCGAGATCTGCGACCGCCACGGCATCCTGCTGATATTCGATGAAGTCATCTGTGGTTTCGGCCGCGTCGGCGCGGCCTTCGCGGCCGAGCGCATGGGCATCACGCCGGACCTGATGACGCTCGCCAAGGGACTCACGAGTGGCCACGTGCCGATGGGCGCCGTGCTCGCGAGCAGGGACATCTACCAGGCTTTCATGGGTGCGCCGGAGGGCACGATCGAATTCCCCCATGGCTACACCTATTCCGGCCATCCGCTCGCCGCGGCGGCCGGCTGCGCGGCGCTGGACGTCTACCGCGACGAGGGTTTGTACGAACACGCGCATGCGATGGAACCGGTGCTGGAGGATGCCCTGCACAGCCTGCGCGGGGAGCCGAACGTCATCGACATCCGCAATTACGGGCTGCTCGGCGCCGTCGAGCTGGAGCCGATCGAGGGCAAACCGACGGCGCGGGCCATGGATGTCTTCCGGCGCTGTTTCGACGCCGGTGTCATCGTTCGCACGACGGGCGACATCGTGGCGTTGACGCCGCCGCTGATCGTCACCGAGGACCACGTGGCCGTCATCGTGGACACGCTGCGCGAAGCGCTGCGGCAGACAGCCTGAGGGGGAATCGATATGGCAACGCAGGCGCGGGAAGTCGGACGACTGCCCACTATCGGTCACTGGATCGGCGGCGCTCTGGCCGACGGCGCAGGCGCGCGTTCCGGCGTCGTTTACGATCCTGCCACCGGCAAGACCACGAAACGCGTGCGCTATGCGACCGCCGGAGACGTGGACGCGGCCGTGGCGGCGGCCAGGGAAGCATTCCCGGACTGGGCGGCGACGCCGGTGCCGGTGCGTGCCCGGGTGATGTTCCGCTACCGGGAACTGATCGAGGCCCATCGCGATGAACTGGCCGCTCTGGTGACTGCCGAGCACGGCAAGGTGCTCTCGGATGCCGCCGGCTCGGTGCAGCGCGGCCTGGAGGTCGTGGAATTCGCCTGCGGGATCCCCCAGCTGCTAAAGGGCGACTACAGCGCCCAGGTGGGGACGGGTATCGACAGCTATGCCCTGCGCCAGCCTCTGGGTGTCTGCGCCGGGATCACGCCATTCAATTTCCCGGCGATGGTGCCGATGTGGATGTTCCCGATCGCGATCGCCTGCGGCAATACGTTCGTCCTGAAACCCTCCGAGCGCGATCCCTCCTGCGCCATGCGGCTCGCCGAACTGCTGCACGAAGCCGGGCTGCCTCCGGGCGTGCTGAACGTGGTCAACGGTGATCGCGAGGCGGTGGAGGCGCTGCTTGCCCACGACGACGTCGCGGCCGTGAGTTTCGTCGGTTCGACGGCGGTCGCCGAGCAGATCTATCGCAACGCGGCGGAAGCGGGCAAACGGGTCCAGGCGCTCGGTGGCGCGAAGAACCATCTGGTGGTCATGCCCGACGCCGACATGGAGCAGACGGCCGATGCCCTGATCGGTTCGGCATTCGGCTCGGCGGGCGAGCGGTGCATGGCGATCTCCGCGGTGGTGGCCGTGGGAGCTGCCGCCGAGCCCCTGCTCGAGGCGCTGTTGCCGAAAGTGAGGGCGCTGACAGTCGCCCCGGGCAACGAGCCGGCCGCAGAGATGGGCCCTCTGATCACGGACGAGCACCGCGACAAGGTGCGCCGTTACGTCGATCTCGGTGTCGAGGAGGGGGCGTCGCTGCTGGTGGACGGGCGCGAGCATCCGCTCGCGGACGGTCCGGGCTTCTTCCTGGGACCCTGCCTGTTCGACCACGTACTGCCGGGTATGCGTGTCCATGCCGAGGAGATCTTCGGTCCGGTGCTGGTGATGCTCCGCGCGGCGGATTTCGACGACGCGGTCTCCATCGTGAACGGCCACGAGTACGGTAACGGTACGGCCATATTCACCCGTGACGGCGACGCCGCCCGGGAATACGTATCGCGCATAGAGGTCGGCATGGTCGGGATCAACGTGCCTATCCCGGTCCCGCTGGCGTTCCACAGTTTCGGTGGCTGGAAACGTTCGTTGTTCGGCGACATGGCCGTGCACGGCGAGGAGGGCGTTCGTTTCTACACCCGGCTGAAGACGGTCACCTCCCGCTGGCCGAGCGGCATCCGTTCGGGGGCCCTGTTCTCGATGCCCACCGGAGAATGAGTCAGACTGCGATGCCGGAGCTGCGCTCGCGCTTCGCCAGCGGTGATTTCATCGTGACGGCCGAGGTTACGCCGCCGCGCGGTCCGGACGGAGAGAGGCTGCTGCGCGAGGCCGCGGCGCTGGCGAGGGCGGTCGATGCCATCAACGTCACGGACGGCGCGGGCGCCAACGTCCGGATGTCCAGCATCGCTGCCGGCGCACTCCTGAAGCGCGGCGGCTACGAACCGATCGTCCAGGCAACCTGCCGTGACCGGAACCGGATCGCACTGCAGGCGGATCTGATTGGTGCGGCGGCGCTGGGTATCACCAATGTCCTCGTCCTGACCGGTGATTCGGTGGAGGCGGGAGAGTTGCCGGATGCGAAGCCGGTCTTCGACATGGATTCCCGATCGCTGACACGCAGCCTGGCCGCGCTGCGCGACCAGGGTGTGACCCTGTCCGGCAAGACGGTGTCACCGCGGCCGGATTTCCTGCTCGGTGCGGCGGACGTCTGTCTCGACCCTCAGTCGCAGGACTGGTCGGCGGAGCCACTGCTCGCCAAGATCGCCGCCGGTGCCCGCTTCATCCAGTCCCAGTACTGCTTCGATGCCGAGCGCATCGCGCGTCACGTCGGCCGCCTGCGCGAGGCAGGCCTGCCCGAGGACGTCCCCTATCTCGTCGGGCTGGGGCCCTTGCGTTCCGCACGAGTCGCGCGCTGGATGCGGGACAGCCTGTGGGGGACGGTGATGCCCGACGATGTGATCCGGTGTCTCGACCAGGCGTCGGATCCGGAAGAGGCCGGCATCGAGATCTGTGCCGAACTACTGGCCGCCGCGGCGGGGACGGCCGGGGTCGATGGAGCCCACCTGATGGCGCCGGGCCACCAGGCGGGCATCGTCGAGGCAGTGGGAAGAGGGCTCGTGCGTCAGGCGGCGACGGAGTCGAGCACCCGGGCGTAGTCGCCCTTCGGCCGGACACCGATCAGGGTCTCCTGGACCTCTCCCTTGTTGAACAGCATCACCGTCGGTATGGAACGGATGCCGTAACGCATGGCGACCTGCTGGGCCGAATCCACGTCCAGTTTGACCACCGTGACCTTGTCGGCGTAGTCATCGGCGAGCTGTTCGATGATCGGTCCGAGCATCCGGCAGGGGCCGCACCATTCGGCCCAGAAATCCACCAGTACGGGCTTGTCGGAATCCAGCACTTTCTGCTGGAAATCGCTTACTTGCTGATGCGGTCCGCGCGCATCGTGTAATGGCTGTCCGCGACGTCGCTGGAGTAACCCTCGACGTGGAGGGTGCCCTCGATCCAGTAAGGTTGTTGCAGGGACACGAGATCGAAGGGTTCCTCGAGGGTCACGTAGACGAGCTGGTTCGGCGGCGGCGGCGGCACGTGGATACATGCACCGAAATAGGGCACGAGGAGGATTTCGCTGATCAGACCGCCCTCGTCGGATTCCAGCGGCACGATGAATCCGGGCAGGCGGACGGTACGGCCGTCGAGCGAGCGCACCGGTGTCGTCGGCGTCACGGCCAGCGGGCCGTCCGCGGCCTTCGGCGGTACCATCTCCTCCCATGTGAGCTTCGGCGCCTCCTGGGCACGGGCGGCCGGACCCATGGCCCACGCGAGCAGCGCCAGAGACAGTAATGCGAATCGCCAGGGTGTCCTCATAGTCGGATCGTCATCCCGTCGGCGAGGGAGTTGCGATAAGCCTGCCAGGCGGGCAGAGCACCGAGCGCCAGACCGGCGATCGTCACGACGATCACGACGATCGCGTCGGCGGCGCCGGGCAGCACGTTCTCCACGAGGATACCCGTGCGCGTCTGTATCGGCGAGCGGAGTGCGGCGAGCAAGAGAGTTTTCAGCAGGACGCCGAGCATGGCCCCGGCCGCGGCCAGCAATCCGGCCTCGGTCATCAGTAGCAGGAATATCTGCGCCGGTCGCGCGCCGACGGAGCGCAGGATCGCCATCTCGCGGCGGCGCTCGTTCAGGGTGCCGAGTATGGCGACCAGCATGCCCACCAGCCCGGTGAGTACCGCCAGGACGCCGACGGCGAGCAGCGCATTCTCGGCGACGCCGACGACAGACCAGAGTTCTACGAGGGCGACCGCGGGTATCACCGCGGTGAGTGGCTCTGCTGCGTATTCGTTGATTCGCCGTTGCAGGCGGAGCACCTCTATGCGGGATTCCAGGCCGAGTAGGAAAGCGGTTATCTCCGCCGGTCCGGACCGACCGTTCGGGCCTGACAGGTCGCCCGACGAGGCCGCGGCATCGCCCGGTGGTGCGGCGAAAGACGGCACCGCGGATTCGTGGACTGCCTCGAGCGTAGCCAGAGGCACATAGACCGCGCGATCCGCCACCGTGCCGGTGGGTGCGAGCACGCCGGTGATCCGCACGGGGTGGGAGTCGTGCTCCAGGAAACTGGTTCCGCCCAGCCCGTGAGACAGGATGATCTCCTCGCCGACCCGGTGGCCGAGCGTCTCGGCGGCGGCCGCACCCAGCACTGCCGCCGGCCCGTCGCCGAAGCCCTGTCCGGCTGCGAATTCGAGCCGACGCTGCCCCCCATAGCGGAAAGACCGGAAGTAGGCATCGGTCGTCCCCACGACGGAATAGCCCCGATAGGAATCGCCCAGGCTCAGCGGGATGCTCCAGGCGACGCCCGGTGCGGCCGCGAAGTGCTGGTAGCTCTGCCAGGACAGATTGTTGGTGGGCTGGCCGATCCGGAAGACGGCGTACAGCAGGAGGTTCACGCCGCTGGTGCGCGGTCCCACCAACAGGTCGGTGCCCGATATCGTACTCGCGAAGCTGTCTCTGGCGCTCTGCCTCATCTCCTGCACGCCGAGGACGAGCAGTACGCTGAGGGCGACGGCGCAGCCCGTGAGCAGGGCGCTGGTGCGGCGGCTGGCGATGCTCGCCAGGGCGAGCCCGGCGATCGGGAAGCGGCGATTCATCAATTGCCTCCCGACAGCGCAGACATGGGCACGACCCGGTCGAACAGCGATTCGAGCGAGCGTTCGTGACTGACCATGACGAGGGTGGCGCCCGCCCGTTCGCATTCCGTCGACAGGAGTTGCAGGAAGGCCGCCCGGCTGTCCTCGTCGAGCGCCGATGTCGGTTCGTCCGCGATCACGATCTCCGGTGCTCCGATCAGGGCGCGGGCCGCCGCCACGCGTTGCTGCTGGCCGATACTGAGCCTGCTGACCGGGCCGTCCATGGCACCCGGCAGCCCGAGTTCGGCCAGCAGCCGGGCGGCGGCGGCGTCCTCGCTGCCGTCGGTCGCACGCGCGCGCTCGGCGCGTCGGCGCGAGAAACGGCAGGGCAGGAGCACGTTGTCGAGTATCGACAGATAGGGCAGGAGATTAAAGAGCTGGAAGATGACGCCCAGGTGTTCCCCGCGGAACCGGTCTCTCGCGGTGGCGGACAATGCGGAGATCTCGCTGTCGAGGAGGCGGATAGCGCCGGCACGCGGCGTGAGGATGCCCGCCAGTAGATTCAGCAACGTGGATTTGCCGGATCCGCTCGGGCCGCGAATGAGCAGTTTTCCGCCGGCAGCGACGTCGAGCCGCGGTATGTCCAGGAGCGATCGGCCCGCCGTCCAGCCGTACTCCAGGTCGCGGATGGCGAGTACGGGCGGGGTCCGCATTTCTGCCGGCAGATCTGCCATGAGCGCTCGGTTCGTGGGGCGGGGTCCGGGATGTTACGGCGCCCGGCGCCAGGTGTCGTCAGCGCGGATAATATACTAAGCTCTCTGGCTTCGCGCCGGGCGCAGCGGTGCCGGCGCCGATTCACAGCAGCCATGGGTACAGTGTGGACATAAAAGGCGAGTATCGCATCGCGAACGCACGCGAAAACGTGTGGCTGGCGCTCAACGATCCGGAAATCCTCGCGCGCTGCATCCCCGGCTGCGAGTCGATGGAGAAGATCTCCGATCAGGAGATGCGGGCGCGGGTGCTCGCTGCCATCGGGCCCGTGAAGTCCCGCTTCGATACGACGCTGACGCTGGAAGACCTGAACCCGCCGGCGAGTTACCGCCTGGTAGGTGTCAGCAAGGGCGGCGCGGCGGGTTTCGGCAAGGGATCCGCCGACGTCGAACTGGTCGAAGAGGACGAGGCGACACTCCTCAGATACAGCGCGCAATTCAAGGTCGGCGGCAAGCTCGCCCAGGTCGGTTCCCGGCTGGTACTGGGCGCAACGAAGAAGACGGCGGACGATTTCTTCCAGAGTTTCTCCCGGGAAATGGATCCGAATGCGACGAGGATAGAGGTCGAAGAAGCGGAGCCGGAAGGCCGCCCCGGCACCGGGCGCACGACGCTGATCGCGGTCGCGGCTGCCGTGGCGGTTCTGATACTGCTCTGGTTGCTGTTCGGCCGCTGAGGACGCAGCCCCCGGCGGCGAGGGTCCGCGACACACGATGAGCGATTCCTGATGCATACGATCGAATTCGAACTGAACGGCGAGACAGTGACCGTCGAGGTCGAGGCGCGGACCCTGCTGGTGGACGCGCTGCGTAACGGGCTCGGACTGACCGGTACCCACGTCGGCTGCGATACGAGCCAGTGCGGTGCCTGCGTCGTCCACCTGGACGGACGTTCGGTGAAGAGCTGCACCCTGCTCGCCGTGCAGGCGGCCGGCCGCCGGGTGGCGACGATCGAGGGTGTGGCCCGAGGCGACGAACTCCATCCGCTGCAGGAAGCCTTCCGGGAACACCATGGTCTGCAGTGCGGTTACTGCACACCGGGGATGATCATGAGTGCGCTGGATCTCCTGCAGACCGATCCGGACCCGGACGACAAGACCATCCGCGAGTGGCTCGAAGGCAATCTCTGCCGCTGCACCGGCTACCACGGCATCGTGCGCGCCGTCCGCGCAGCGGCGATCGCCATGCGCGAAGAGGCCTGAGGTGTACGATTTCGAGTATCGCCGCGCCCGCAGCGTCGACGAGGCCGCCGAACGACTCGCCGCCTCGCCCGAGGCGAAGCTCCTGGCCGGCGGCATGACCTTGCTGCCGACCATGAAGCTCCGGCTGGCGCAGCCGGACACACTGGTCGATCTCGGCGGTATCTCCGAACTGACCGGCGTGAGCGGTGCGGATCCGCTGGAGATCGGCGCCATGACGACCCACGGGCAGATCGCAGCATCCGACGCGGTGCGTTCGAACATCCCGGCGCTGGCGGCGCTCGCCGGGCGCATCGGAGACCCCCAGGTGCGGAACCGGGGCACCATCGGCGGGTCCGTCGCCAACAGCGATCCGGCTGCGGATTACCCGGCGGCGGTACTGGCGCTCGCCGCGACCGTGCGCACGAATCGTCGTGAGATCCCTGCAGACGACTATTTTCGGGGTATGTTCGAGACGGCGCTGGAACCGGAGGAGATCATCGTCGCGGTCCGCTTTCCGAAGCCGCGTCGCGCCGCCTACGCGAAGTTCGCCAACCCGGCGTCGGGTTACGCCGTAGTGGGCGTGTTCGTCGCAGAGACGCATGCCGGGGTACGGGTCGCCGTCACGGGCGCCGGGCCGTGCGTGTTCCGGGTGCCGGAGATGGAGGCCGCGCTCGCACGCGACTTCGATCCGGAAACACTCGCCGGCATCGAGGTACCCGCCGATGATCTGAACGAGGATCTGCATGCCTCGGCCGCGTATCGTGCCCATCTCATCGGCGTCATGGCGCGCCGGGCGGTCGCCGCCGCTCGTGGCTGAAGCGCCGGACCGCCACCCGCTGCCGGGTTCCGTCGACGACACACTGGCGTTGCTCGCGCAGGGGCGCTACGTGGCCGGGCGCGACCTGGCGACGGCGGTGTACCTCGCCCTGACGCTGCCGCGGCCGCTCCTGCTCGAGGGTGAGGCGGGCACCGGCAAGACGGAAGTGGCGAAAGTGCTGGCGGATCGGCTCGGCCGTCGCCTGCTGCGATTGCAGTGCTACGACGGTCTGGACCTCGCCTCGGCCGCATACGAGTGGGACTACCCGCGCCAGATGCTGGCTATCCGCCTGGGCGAAGCGCGTGGCGAAGGCGGCGTCGTCGCAGACGACATCTATTCGGCCGACTACCTCATCAAGCGCCCGCTGCTCGAGGCCCTCGAGCCGGCCGTCGGCGGGCCGCCGGTGCTGCTGATCGACGAACTGGACCGTGCGGACGAACCCTTCGAGGCCTTCCTGCTGGAGATCCTCTCTGATAACCAGATTACGATCCCCGAGTTCGGCCGCGTCGCCGCGGACGAGCCGCCCGTCGTCATCATCACGTCGAACCGCACACGCGAGATTCACGACGCTCTGCGTCGCCGCTGTCTGTATCACTGGGTGGAGTATCCGGACGCGGAAACCGAGCGGGAGATACTCGACCGCAAGTGTCCGGCGGTCACCGCGGAACTGGGCGAGGCCATCGTGACCTTCGTGCAGCGGCTGCGTGCGGTCGACCTCTACAAGCGCCCCGGTGTGGCCGAGACCCTCGATTGGGCCGCGGCACTGTCTGCGCTCGGCGCGGAACGGCTGGAACCCTCGCTCGTGGACCGGACGCTGGGGGCGCTGCTGAAGTATCAGGACGACCTGTCCCGGATCCGCGGCGACGACCTGGAGCGTCTCCTGTCGGCTCCGGCGGAGGCGAGCGACCGGTGACCGGCGAGGCCGCGCGCCCCGGCGTGGCGTTCCGCGACCAGCTGCTCGCGTTCGTCCGCACGCTGCGCCGGGCCGGTATGCGCCTCGGTCCGGGCGATGCGCAGGGCGCGCTCGAGGCCGCTGCGGCGACCGGCATCGCCGATCGGGACGATCTGCGACGGGCGCTCGCTGCCACGCTGGTGCGCAGGCCGGCCGAGATGCCCCTGTTCCGGCATGCCTTCCGCCTGTACTTCGAGCAACCGGCATCTGCTCTCCGTCTCGACGAACCATCCGCTGAGGACGACGGCAACGCGGTGCCTCGCGACGAGTCGGAGCCGACTCGCCTCGCCGAAGCCATGGCTGCCGCCGGCCACGGGCGTGAGCGGCCGCGCGAGACCCGGCGCCGGGAAGCGGATCGCGCGCGCTCGGCCTCCGCGCTCGAAGTACTGCGCCGCAAGGACTTCGCCGAAATGACGCTGGAGGAGGCGGCCATGGCACGCGAGATGCTGCGTGAATCGGTGCTGCCCCTGACGCCCGATCCGACGAGACGGTTCGCCACCCACGCATCGGGTCGTCGTCCGGACCTGCGCGCGACCCTGAGACGCGGCGTGCGAGACGGCGGGGAGTACCTGGAGCTGCTGCGCCGCAGGCGTCGTCGCCGGGAGCCGGCTGTGATACTGCTCGGCGATATCTCGGGCTCGGTGAGCGGTTATACCCGCATGTTCCTGCACTTCGCCCATGCGCTCACGAGCCGGCGTGAGCGGGTCCACACCTTCCTGTTCGGTACGCGTCTGACGGTGGTCACTCGCCGGCTCCGCGACCGGGACCCCGATCGGTCGCTGGCGCTGATCGCCGGGGATATCGACGACTGGGAGGGCGGGACGCGGATCGCCGATTCGCTACGGACATTCAACCGGGACTGGGGCCGGCGGGTGCTCGCGCAGGGAGGCGTGGTGGTCCTGCTGACCGATGGTCTGGAGCGCCGACCGGATTCCCGTCTCGGGCTCGAAATGGAACGCCTGGCGAAGTCGAGCCGGCGCCTGATTTGGCTGAACCCGCTGCTGCGTTATGATGATTTCCGGCCGCTGGCACGGGGTATCCGCCTCATGTTGCCGCACGCGGACGACCTGGTGTCCGCGCACAACGTCGAGAGTCTCGACCAACTGTCGCAGCGGCTGCGCGATTCGTTAGGAAGAAGGGGACAGGCGTTTTGAACAGCCGCGAGCTTTTGCGTCGATTCGAAGAATGGCGGGCAGAGGCGCGTCCGCTGGTGCTGGCGAGTGTCTACGAGACCCAGGGTTCTACGTACAGCAAGGCAGGCAGTCAGATGCTGATCACCGCCGACGGCGACTTCCAGGGCCTGCTGAGCGGCGGCTGTCTCGAAGGCGATCTCGCGGAGCGCGCGGCGCGGGTCGCCGGGACGGGTGTGCCGGAGACGGTCACCTACGACCTCGGCGGGCCGGATGACGAACTCTTCGGTCTGGGCGTCGGCTGCGACGGGACCATGCGCATCTTCCTGCAGCCGCTCCCCCGGCCTGATTACCAGCCCTTCGCGGCGGTGGCCGAGCGTCTGGCGGGCGACGAGCCGGGGATGCTGGCAACAGTCATCCGGAGCGACTCCCCCTCGGTGTCGCCCGGAGAGTTCGCGCTGCTCGGCGAACGGGGCGTCGAGCGCGCGACGCTGAGCGGGCAGGTACTTTCAGAGGTGCAGGCGGCGGGGATGCGGCGTCTGCCGGAACGGGCTTCCGGGGCGGAGGCGCTGAGCGCTGACGGTGATGATGTAACGGTGCTGTTCGCCGCCGTCATGCCGCCGCCACGACTGCTGATTCTCGGCGCGGGCCCCGATGCGCTGCCGCTCGTCGACATCGCGGCGAGGCTCGGCTGGCGTGTCGGCGTGCGGGACCACCGTCCCGTCTACATCGAGACGACGGATTTCGGGCCGGCCGAGCAGGCCTCCTGCGGTCCCGCGGAGGAGCTGGCCGACGACGTGGACCTCGATCGCTACTCTGCCGCGATGGTGATGAGTCATCACCTGGCGACGGACCGGGCCTATCTGCGGGCGCTGGCGGCGACGAACATCCCTTATGTCGGTCTGCTCGGTCCGCCGCGCCGGCGCGAACAGCTGCTCGCCGATCTCGGGGAAGCCGCCGGGCGACTCGCTCCCCGACTGCACGGTCCTGCCGGCCTCGATATCGGCGCCCGCGGCGCGGAAGGTATCGCCCTGTCCATCGTCAGTGAAATTTACGCCGTGCTTGCCGGCGATACAGCGGCCGGACGCTCCCTGGGAGCGCCGGCGGCCTGAACTCGCCGGGGATGGCCGGGTGTTCGCCGTCAGCCGGCGTCCGGTCCGCGGAGGACGAGCCGCACCAGCAGATCCGCATAGTCCGCGGAATTGCGTCCCTCGACGACGTCCCGTCCGGTCAGGCCCGCGTACACCGGCCCGAGCGACGAGGTTCCGCCCGCTGCGCCCAGCAGGGCGAGACAGATCTGCGCCGGATCCCCGGCCACCAGAAATCCACGGGCCTGCAGGGACTCGAGCAGCGGGACGAGTACACCGAACAGACGTCCCAGATGACGGTGGGTGAGCCACTCGGCCCGGTCGCCGCCCGCTGCGGCGGTCTCTCTCAGGAAATGCTGCCATTCGGGATGTTCGGCCGAATACAGCGTGAGCATGCGGATCGCCCGGGTCAGGCGCTCCCGGTCGTCCCGTGCATCGGGGCCGCCCGTGGTTCGTTCGAGTCTCTCGTTCAGTTCACCGAAGAGACGATCCGCGGCCGCCCGCCAGAGCCGCTCCTTGTTGCGGAAGTGATAGGTGATGAGCGGATGGTGCACGCCCGCCCGTTCCGCGATGTCACGGGTCGCCGCGCCTGCGTAACCGTGCTCGGCGAAGGCTGCTACCGCCGCCTCGATCAGTCGACGGCGGGTGTCGATACTGCGGCGCTGCATGCGTCGGCCGTTCTTCGCCGCATCGGTTGCCGAATTTGCACTCATCGAGGTCTACCTGTCGCGAGAATCCTACTGTCGTTCGATCGGTAAGAACGGGAGAGGTTCCGCGGGGGCGGGATCGACCGCCGCCGGTGCCGCCGGCGCGGCGTCAGTGCACGATTCAGCGCTCCTCGATGCCGAAATGGATGCGTATCCGCAGGGGGCGGTCGCCGGGCCAGCCGGCATCCGACGGCGGGCGATAGCGCCAGTCGGCGACGGCGGCGAGCGCGGCGTCCTCGAAGACGTCGACGGGATCCGCTGCCACGATCCGGGTGCCGGTGGGCTCACCCGCCGACGACAGCCGGAACTCCACGTCCACCCAGCCCTCGATACCGCGTTTCTCCGCCATGCGCGGATAGACCGGTTCCCGGTAGGTGATCCGCTCCGGCGAGGCGATGGCGGCGACCGTGGCCTCGGGCAGAGTCGATCCCGTCGCTGCCGGGTCCGGCGCCAGCTTTTCCGCCGTTGCCGGCCGGGGCGTATCAGGCGGCGTGTCCGGGCGGACACCCGCCGCCGTCGCGACTTCGCCGGTCGCGACTTCATTGGCCGCGACTGCACCGGCCGCGACTTCTCTCGTCGCAGCCACGGGGATCGGTGCCGGCACGCTGTTCCGCTCCACGGCGTTCCCGCTGACGGTCGCCAGGGGCTGTCCGGTATCCGCCGTCGGGGCGGTTTCGAGCCGGGCTGCCGTGCCGCGCTCATCCTGCACCATTGCGACGGTGGACGTCTGCCGCGCCGGCACGGCATCGGGTGAGACCGGGGCAGGCGCGGGCGCGGCACGCATCGCCGGCCGGGACCCGGCCTCCTCGATTGGCGGGTTCAGCGGCGGCAGCAGGTCCGCCGTGGTCGCGGCGCCGACACCCGGCAGTCGGTCCGCAGCCCGTCGCAGCTTCTGCAGCCGACTCTCGTCGACGCCGCTGAGCCCGGCCTCCTCCAGCCAGCGCTCGGCAGCGCGCCGGTCGTCTGCGTCGATGGCATCCCGGATGCGGCTGACCAGTGCGGTGCGGACGAACGCCATGCCCTGGAGTCCCTCGGCGCTCGCGCCGTCGCGCGCGAGTACCGTGCCATAGAAGTAGCGGGCATTGTCGCCGGCCGGTTCCACGAGCGCTTTCTGCAGCAACCGCTGGTTTCCGAGTTCGAGCAGCAGCGTGTCTTCGCGGTCGTCGGCCACGGCCAGCAGGGTATCCCGCTTCGCGGCCACTGCGGGGTCACGCCCCGGGGCGAGGGCCTCGGCCTCGTCGAGGGTGGCGAGGGCCGTTCCGATCTCGCCGCGCGCAGCCTGCTCGTCGGCCCGGCGCAGGAGGCGATCCCGCGTCGTCGCCGTGAGACGGGCGTCGACAGCGGCCAGACGCGGGCTACCGGGGAACGCCGCGGCGATCACCGCCCGGCCGCCGCGGGCGGCCTCGATTCTGCCTTCGTCCAGTGCCGTCTCCACCCGGGCATAGGCATCGGCCAGGGCGCCGCGAATCTCCTCGCGGACAGCCGGTGCGGACGGATCCCGGCGCAGCGCCGCGGCGTACAGCGGGAGGGCACCGTCGCTGCCGGGCGTGAGCAGACGGCCGTCCGAGCGTGCCGCCCGCGCCTGGAGCAGGTTCGGATCGACGGTCGCTGCCGCATCCGGAATCGTCTCGCTCGCCGGCGGGACCTCGGCTACGCCTGAGGGCCGGGACTGATACCAGACGGCTGCGGCGGCAGTGACGCCGAGCAGCAGGCCGATCACGCGCAGGTGCTGCGACCATGATCGGGAGGGCCCGCGCCGCTGCAGGCGGGGGCTCGGCCGGGCGCGTGCCCGCTTCGGTTCGACGGCCGGGGCCGGAGGCTTGATCGGTATGGCGAGCCGCACGACCTGCGCTGGCTCTTCGCTGAGCACGACTTCCTCGGCGTCCTCGAAATCCTCGAGGCTCGGGGTGAGTCGCTCGGGCGGCCTCTGATCCGACGGAGACGGCTGTGCCGGCGATTTCGCCGGTGGCGTCGTCGGCTGTTTCGTCGAGGGCCCGGCAGCCGCGGGCGCCGTCTCGCGCGCCCGCCTCATGGCCGCCTCCAGGGCGAGCCTGGCGCGGCCCGGGGATATGGGTTTCAGGAGGAACCGGTAGATCATGCCCTCGTTGACGAGGCCCATGAGCTGGTCCCCGTCGTCACGGCGCCCGGCCACGATGGTAACCAGCCCGGGTTGCCGGCGGCGCAATCGCTTCGTGAGGGCCTCGACGGCCCGCGGAGCGACCGCGGCATCGGTCACGAGAACGGTGCTGCCGTCTTCGACGATGTGCTCGGCAGCCGCCCGCAGTTGACGCACCCCATGCACGGTCCGGTCGGGACCCAGCGCCTGGCGGATGGTTTCGATGAAGACATCATCCTTGCTCAGCACGACGACTTCGGTGGTGGTGTCGCCCGCCGATGTCGACGGCCGTGCGATGATCGGCGGTGGTGCCGGCGCCGGACGGGAAGGCCGGCGCACCGGCGCGGCCGGCGCCGTCGGCGCGATCCGTGCGCGCGGACCCGCAGTCCGGTCGTTCGCCGACTCGTGCAACGTATCCATCCGCATCCGATCGACGGCGGCGTCGATCACGTGTCGCATCTCTTCCGGTGTCGCTACGCCACGGATCACCTGGAAGATCTGTTCCCCGCCGACGAGGGCCTCGAGCTCCGTGCCGCTGATCTCCTCCGGCGCGATGAGAATGCCGACGGTGTCCGGCGAGTGGCGCCGTGCTTCGCGCAGGGCTTCGACGCCGCTCATGCCGGACAACTCCTGGGCCGTCACCATGATGTGTATCGGCGTCAGCCCGAGGGTATTCAGGGCGTCGGTGCCGGTGGTCGCGAGGTGTACGGAATAAGCATCGCCGAGCGACTCGCTGAAGCGGTCGAGCGTACTCTGCTGGGAATGCAGCAGTAGGACCTGGGTCTTGAAGCTCTGCACGACGTCCGATGCCCCGGCGGGTCTGTTTCCCCGGCACTGAATCGAGCATCGAGTATAGCCACGGCCGGGCGGGCGGAGACCCATCCGGCCACTTCGATATGTAAAAGTGTGAACCAAAACACACTTCCCGCGGTACTGGTACGCACGGGCGATCCGCAGCGGGCAGAGCGCCGCCCGTCAGTCGAATGTGACGGACGCTGCCTCAGTCCGCGGCGGTGCCGCGGCGCTCCCGATTTTCGGCCGCGAGGGCGGCGACGGCCTCGTCGAGCCCGGTCACCTGCTGGCGCTTGCTGCCCAGACGGCGGATGGCGACCGTCCGTTCCTCGACCTCCCGCTTGCCGACGGCGATGATGACCGGGATCTTCGCCACGCTGTGTTCGCGCACTTTGTAGCTGATCTTCTCGTTGCGCAGGTCGGTCTCGGCCGCGAGCCCGGCCGCCCGCAACGCATCGGCCACCTCGCAGGCATAGGCGTCGCCGTCGGAGGTGATGGTCGCCACGACGGCCTGTACCGGGGCGAGCCAGAGCGGCAGGGCGCCGGCGTAGTGCTCGATGAGGATGCCGATGAAGCGCTCCAGCGATCCGAACATCGCCCGGTGCAGCATTACCGGCGTATGCTTCTGCCCGTCTTCCCCGACGAAATGCGCACCGAGACGCTCCGGCAGATTCAGGTCCACCTGCAGCGTCCCGCACTGCCAGTCACGGCCGATCGCGTCACGCAGGACGAATTCGAGCTTTGGCCCGTAGAAAGCGCCTTCGCCCGGGTTGTAGCTGTATTCGAGGCCCGTGGTCTCGATGGCGGTCTTCAGCGCCGCCTCGGCCTGGTCCCAGACCTCGTCCTCGCCGACGCGAACCTCCGGCCGGTCCGCGAACTTGATGCGCACGTCCTCGAAACCGAAGTCCCGATAGATACCGAGTATGAGATCGCAGACCGCGATCGACTCCTGGGTGATCTGTTCCCGGGTGCAGAAGATGTGCGCATCGTCCTGGGTGAAGGCACGGACCCGCAGCATGCCGTGCAGAGCGCCGGACGGCTCGTAGCGATGCACGGTGCCGAATTCCGACAGCCGCAGCGGCAGCTCGCGGTAGCTCGTGATGCCCTGGTTGAAGACCTGGACGTGGCCCGGGCAATTCATCGGCTTCAGCGCGTAGATGCGGCCTTCCTCCGGTTCGGTCGTGAACATGTTCTCGCCGAAGGTCTCCCAGTGTCCGGATGCTTCCCACAGCGAGCGGTCCATGACGATCGGCGTCTGGATCTCGCGATAGCCCGCCGTCTGTTGCCGCTGGCGCATGTAATCGACGAGCCGCTGGTAGAGCGTCCAGCCACGCGGATGCCAGAAGACCGCACCGGGCGCCTCTTCCTGGAAATGGAACAGGCCCATCTGCCGGCCGAGGCGCCGGTGGTCGCGCTTCTCCGCCTCTTCGAGCTGGTGCAGGTAGGTGCGCAACTGCTTGTCGCTGGCCCACGCCGTGCCGTAGATCCGCTGCAGCATCTCGTTGCGGGAATCGCCGCGCCAGTACGCCCCGGAGACGCGGGTCAGTTTGAAGGCGTCGCCGAGGCGGCTGGTGGACGGCAGGTGAGGGCCCCGGCAGAGATCGAGGAATTCCCCCTGACGATACACGGTGATCACCTCGTCGTCCGGCAGGTCCTCGATGATGCGGGCCTTGTACTCTTCTCCCTGATCCCGGAACCAGCGCACGGCCTCCTGCCGGTCCCAGACCTCGCGTTCTATGACCTCGTCGCGCGCGACGATGTCGTGCATGCGCGCCTCGATCTTCTCCAGGTCCTCCGGCGTGAACGGCGTCTCGCGGGCGAAGTCGTAATAGAAACCGTTCTCGATCGCCGGGCCGATTGTCACCTGGGTCTCCGGATACAGCTCCTTGACCGCCTCGGCCATGATGTGCGCTGCGTCGTGGCGCAGCAGCTCCAGCCCTTCCGCGCTGTCCCGGGTCACGATCTCGACCCGCGCGTCCCCGGGTATCTCCCGCGTGAGGTCGCGCAGGTCGTCGTCGACTTTTACGGCGACCGCATCCTTCGCCAATTTGCGGCCGATATCCTCTGCGACGTCGAGGCCCGTGACGGGCGAGTCGAACTCGCGGGCCGAACCGTCTGGAAGCGTGATGACTGGCATGGGGCGCCTCCGGGCGCTCTGGGTATTCGAAAGGCCCGTTAGTTTACGCGACCGGAAGCAGCATGCGTAGCCTACCGGACGGCGCGGGTGACCGTGCGTTATCATGCGTCGGGAACAATAGTCACGACCTTCCCGTCATCGATGAACGATCCAGCGAATACGGCGAATACGGTATTCCCGCCAGCAGACCACGACCATCGGCATTGCGTCGACGAGGCGCTCACCAACGCGGAGCGTGTCTGTAGCGAGCGCGGTCTGAGGCTCACGCCGCGGCGCCGCCGGGTGCTGGAACTCGTCTGGATGAGTCACAAGCCCGTCGGGGCATACGATATCCTGGAGGCGATGAGCGGGGAGGGCCGTCGTCCGGCACCACCCACCGTCTACCGGGCGCTGGACTTCCTCATGGACGCAGGCCTGGTGCACCGGCTCGATTCGCTGAATGCCTTCGTCGGCTGCCGGGACCCGGAGCATCCCCACGCCGGCCAGTTCCTGATCTGCCGGTCATGTCGTTCGGTCGCGGAACTGGACGACGAGGAACTGCAGAGCGTGGTGAATGCGAAAGTCGCCGCGGCGGGCTTCCGGGCGGAAACCCAGATGCTGGAGATCCAGGGGCTCTGCAGCCGCTGCCGACCCTGACCGAGCCGGTCGCGGCGGGAAAGAAAAAGCCGGCGTGTAGCCGGCTTTTTCGTCGTCGGAGTTGCGTATTCGCGGCTCAGAACTCGTAGGAGAACTCCAGTCCCCAGCGGCTCTCCGCGCCCGGATGCACGAAAGAGCCCCCGAACTCGGCCGCCAGGATCACCTCCTCGATGATGTCCTCGTCGAAGATGTTGGTACCGAAGGCGGTGACGCGCCAGTTGTCGCGGCCGACGCCGAATCTCAGGTCCCAGGTCTGGTAAGCGTCGCGCTGGCTCACCGAATACTCGGCCGTGCCCAGTCCCGGGAAACTCAGGTCGAACAGGGTCCGACGCTCCTCGTCCTGTACCGTATGGAACCAGGTGTCGCCGACGAACGAGCCGTAGAGTCCGCCGAAGAAATCCAGCCCGAAGAACAGGCGCGGATAGTCCGCCTCGATGGCGAGATTGCCGGTGTACTCGGGGGTCGACGGTGAGTCGTTACCGACGGTCTCCGGGCGCGACGAGTTCTTCTTGATCTCGCTCGACGTGATGGCCCAGCCACCGGCGATCGTGATGTTGTCCGTCAGCAGATAGCTGGCCCCGATTTCGCCGCCCGTCAATTCCACTTCGTCGATGTTGGAGACGACGCGCAGGAGGCCGAAAGGACCGACCTGGAATTCGAAGAACTGCATGTCCTCGACGTCCATGTAATAGACGGCACCTTCGAGGGAGAGGCGTCCGCCGGCGAGCTGCGACTTGAAGCCCGCTTCGAAAGCGCTCGTGGTTTCCTTGTCGAACTCGTCCTCGATGCCCACGTTCAGGCCGAGCGGCTGGTTGATGAAAACGTCGATCGTGGCCGCCGAGCCCTGGTTGTTGAAGCCGCCGCTCTTGAAGCCGATGCCCCAGTCCGCGAACAGCGTCACCGCGTCGTTCAGATCGTGACGCACGGAGAGCTTCGGCTGCAGCTGCGTGAAGGTGCGGCTGCGGTCGCGCACGCCGTCCGGGTTGATGTTGGGGTCGAGGGCGGGGTTCAGCGGTGCGCCGCCGTTGTAGCCGTCGGTCGGATCGAAGTCCAGGTACTCGGTGCGGGCATCGCGGGGCACGTTGCTGGTCGCATCCCGCTCCTCCCGGTCGTAGCGCAGCGCAAGCGCCAACTCGGTGCGGTCCGTCAGGTCGTAGGCGACCTGGCCGAAGACCGCCCACACGTCGGTGTCGAAGTCGTCCCACAGCAGCTGCTCGGTCGGATTGTCCGCGTTAGGCGTATACAGCTCCTTGATGACGCCGAAGCCGCGGTCGATGGCCAGATTCACGCCGACGTCCCGATTCAGCGTGAGGTAGTAGAGTCCCGCGATCCAGCGCAGATCCCGGTCACCCGGGGAGGCGAGACGCAGTTCGAAGCTGATGTCCTCCTGGTTGCGCTCCTGATACTGGGTGCCGTCGCAGCTGGTCGGTGTGTAGGGGCCGAAGATCGGGTTCGCACCGAAGCTGCCGTCGGTCGGCAGCAGTATCTGCGGCGGCGGCAGCGTGACGCCAGCCAGGGTCAGATCGATGGAATTGGGCAGGCAGGACCCCGGTGTGACTGCATCCGTGTTGAAGAACCCGAATGCGCCGCTGGTGCCGTCCGACGACAGGGAATTCTCGATCTTGCTGTACAGGACCCAGCTCGTGAGTGTCGCCCAGTCCATCGCGTAATCCGCTTTCAGCGAGACTTCCAGCGCCTCCTGATCGTTGGTCGGATCGATGTTGGGCTGGAACACGAAGTCGTGATCGTTCACGTCCTCGTAGAAGTACGACGCAAAGCCCTCGCCGAACAGCGGATCCAGTGCCGGTGCGAACACGTCGGCGAAAGTGGGCAGATGGAACGCCGCGTTGAAGCTGATGGAGGCCGCGTCGACTTCGCCGTAACGGGTCTTGAAGTCGAGCGTGAGCCTGTCGCTGGGTTCGAAGACCAGGCGACCGTTGACGTTGAAGTTCTCGAAATCGTCGACGACGTCTTCATTGAGAAAGGAATTCGTGTAATAGCCATCGGTGTCGCGCCAGTCGCCGCCGACGCTGAACGACAGGCTGTCGGTGATCGGCCCGCTCAGGTACCCGGCCGCGTAGTAGCTGCTGTCGCCGGCCGCGCTCACCTTGAGGTTGCCGCCCAGATCGTCGCCGGGCATCCGCGTCGTGACGATGACCGCGCCCGC
>JARRPZ010000050.1:0-24580 GCA_037382365.1 Gammaproteobacteria bacterium | reverse complement strand
CAATGTCGTCCCCGTTGCTAGAGTAGCTTTTTGCCTAGACCCGCGGGATTTTGCCCGACAATGCTGAAGAGTCTTCTGGGTTATTTCTCCAACGACCTCTCCATCGATCTCGGCACGGCCAACACACTGATCTACCTCCGCGGGCATGGCATCGTGCTCAACGAGCCGTCGGTCGTGGCCATACGGGAAGAATCCGGCCGCGGCGGTCGGAGCGTCGAGGCGGTCGGTGCCGAAGCCAAGAACATGCTGGGCCGCACGCCCGGCAATATCACCGCTATCCGCCCGCTGAAGGACGGCGTCATCGCCGACTTCACGGTGACGGAGAAGATGCTCCAGCACTTCATCAAGAAGGCGCATGGCAATCGCTTCTTCGCACCGAGCCCGCGGGTACTCGTCTGCGTGCCGTACGGTTCGACTCAGGTGGAACGCCGGGCCATCCGCGAATCCGCCGAAGGCGCCGGGGCACGCAAGGTCTACCTGATCGAGGAACCGATGGCCGCCGCCATCGGCGCCGGCATGCCGGTGCACGAGGCACGCGGCTCCATGGTGCTCGACATCGGCGGCGGCACCTCCGAGGTGGCCGTGATCTCGCTGAACGGCATCGTCTATGCGTCTTCCGTGCGCGTCGGTGGTGACCGCTTCGACGAGGCCATCCTCAACTATGTGCGGCGCAACTACGGGATCCTGATCGGCGAGGCGACGTCGGAACGCATCAAGCACGAGATCGGCTCCGCCTATCCCGGCCAGGAGGTCCAGGAGATCTCCGTCAAGGGCCGCAACCTCTCCGAGGGTGTACCGCGGAGCTTCACACTGAACAGCAACGAGATTCTGGAGGCTCTCCAGGAACCCCTGCAGGGCATCGTCGGCGCGGTCAAGGAAGCGCTGGAACAGACGCCGCCGGAGCTCGGCGCCGACGTCGCCGAGCGGGGCATCGTGCTGACCGGCGGTGGCGCCATGCTGCGCGACCTCGACAAGCTGCTCATGGAGGAGACCGGCCTGCCGGTGGTCATCGCCGACGACCCGCTCACCTGTGTCGCACGCGGAGGTGGCCGCGTACTCGAACTGATGGATGAGCACGGTCCGTCCGTATTCGGCCTGGACTAAGCCCGTCAGGGAACGCGGCGGGACGTGTGAGCGCCGCAAGACAGTGAATGCAACGGCGACGCCCGCTATCCTGTCGCCGGGCTCTCCGGCGTCGGGGCACACGCCGGGTATCGTGCGAGCGCTTGGGCACGGACAACCATGACGACAGCGCAGTCTGACACGCAGCGACGGACGGCTCCGATGCGTTCGCTCGGCGCGCGCACGCTCGCACTCCTGCTACTGAGTCTCGTGAGCCTGGTCGTCGACCATCGGGAGAACCACCTGGATGCGGTCCGGCGGACCATCGGCACGGCCATCTATCCTCTGCAGGTCATCGTCGCTCTGCCGGCCGAAGCCCTCGGCTGGGCCCGGGAGACCGGCGTCAGCCGGGCCGATCTGCAACGGGAGAACAATCGACTCAAGGCCGAACGCCTCGCCATCCGGGCCAAGTTGCAGCAGATGACGGCGCTGGAGAGCGAGAATGCGCGCCTGCGCCTCATGCTCCAGACGACGACGCGGGTCGGCGACCGGGTGCGGGTGGGCGAGATCATGGCGGTGAATGCGAATCCCTACCGGCACGACATCGTCATCGACAAAGGCCGCCAGCACGGCGCATACGAGGGTCAGGCGATCATCGATGCGACCGGCGTCGTGGGCCAGATCATCAAAGTGGGATCGTTCACCTCGGAGGCGATGCTGATCAGCGACCCGGATCATGCGCTGCCCGTCGAGGTGAACCGGAACGGCCTGAGGTCCATCGCCGTGGGCACGGGCGACTATGACCGTCTCGATCTACCTTATCTGCCCAACAACGCGGACATCCGACAGGGCGACCTGCTCGTGACCTCCGGCCTCGGCGGCGCCTTCCCTGCCGGATACCCGGTGGCCGAAGTTTCTGCGGTCACCCGTAATCCCACCGAGTCTTTCGCGACGATCCGGGCGAAACCGATCACCGCCCTCAACCAGGTGCGCGAGGTCCTGCTCATATGGCCTGCCGAGAAGGCGGCGGAGACGGTCGCCGAGGGTGACACGGGCGCCCCGGAGTCCGCAGCGCGGGAACCGGACTCCGCAGCGCGGGAACCGGAGGCCGCAGCGCGGGAACCGGAGGCCGACGATGAGTGAACCGGTGGTCCTCCGGCGCTGGCCGGTCTATCTGTGCCTCGTCGCCGCCCTGGTGCTATCGATCATGCCGCTGCCGACGGCTGCGGAGCCTTTCCGCCCGGACTGGGTCGCGCTCACCCTCATCTACTGGGCGCTGGCTTTGCCGCGGACGTTCGGCGTGCTGACGGCCTGGGTGAGCGGGCTGCTCCTCGACGTGTCCCAGGGTACGCTACTCGGTCAGCACGCCCTCGCGCTGACTGCGATGGCCTACTTCCCGCTGCGATTCCATCTGCGTCTGCGCGTCTTCCCGATCTGGCAGCTCTCGGCGACCGTTTTTGCCCTGCTGACGCTGTACCAGTTCATCCTGTTCTGGATAAACGGGACGGCGGGCGTGGCATCGGAACTGATCGATTACTGGGGCTCGGTAATAACGAGTACCCTGTTGTGGCCGCCGCTGATGCTCTTCTTCAACGGTGTACGCCAGCAACTGACGGTAGCCAGGTAGCGTATGCAGAGACGTGCCCCCATAAAGGACGCCGGCGCCGAGCATCGCCTGTTCATGAACCGGCTACTGCTGGCGAGTCTCCTCGTGGTACTGCTCATCGGGCTCGTCGTGGGTCGACTGATCCAGCTGCAGATTATCGAGCACGACCACTTCGCGGATCTCTCCCAGGGCAACCGGGTGCGTATCGAGCCTGTCCCGCCCACCCGCGGCCTGATTTACGACCGCCAGGGGATAATTCTGGCCGAGAACGTGCCCACCTATCAGCTGGAACTCGTGCCGGAGCAGGTGGATGACACGGACGCGACCCTGCAGGCACTCATCGCGGAGGGCCTCGTCGGCGAGGACGAGCTACCGCGGATCCGGATGATGCTCGACAACAGTCAGCGCTTTACGCCGGTGCCTCTGCGCTACCGGCTGGAGGAACCGGAGCTGGCCCAATTCGCCATCGCACGTCCCCGATTCCCGGGTGTGGACATCCAGGCCCGACTGATACGGCACTACCCCTTCGACAGCGCCGCCGTGCACGCCATCGGCTACGTCGGCGGCCTGAGCAGGGACGAACTGGACCAGATGGAAGATACGGCAGCGTACGCGGGCACCACCCAGATCGGCAAGACCGGCATCGAGCAGCAGTTCGAACAATTGCTGCACGGCGATGTCGGACATCGCCAGGTCATCGTCAATGCGCGCGGTCGTACGCTGGGGCACGTGCCGGGAGAGGAACCGCGCCCCGGCCACAACGTCTACGTCAGCCTGGATATCGAACTCCAGCTGGTCGCCGAGGAGGCGCTGGCGGGCCGACGCGGTGCCGTGGTGGCCCTCGACCCCCGCAACGGCGAGGTGCTGGCCCTGGTCAGCACGCCCGGCTATGATCCGAATGCGTTCGCTGCCGGCATGAAACCGAAGGAATTCCGTGCTCTCAGCACCGATCGCGATCAGCCCCTGTTCAATCGTGCCGTACGCGGACGGTACCCGCCCGGGTCCACGATCAAGCCCATGCTCGGATTCGCCGCGCTGGAAGAAGGCATCTCGGGTCTGAACCACAATCTTTTCTGCCGGGGACATTTCTCGCTGCCCGGCAGTTCGCACCGCTATCGGGACTGGAAGCCTCAGGGGCACGGTCTCATGAATCTGCACGACGCCATTACCCAGTCCTGCGACGTGTATTTCTATCAGATGTCCACAGAGATGGGCATCGACACCATGCACGATTATCTGACCGGATTCGGGCTCGGCAGCCGGACCGGGATCGACATCCCGGGCGAGACCGCCGGCGTGGTCCCGTCGCGGGCCTGGAAGAAGGAGAAATTCTCGAGTCGCGCGAACCAGGTCTGGTTTCCGGGCGAGACGGTCATCGCTTCCATCGGTCAGGGCTACATGCTCACGACCCCCCTGCAACTCGCGGCAGCGACCGCCGCCGTCGCGTCCCGCGGCGTCCGATTCCGGCCTCACCTCGCTCTCGGGTACGAGGATTCGCTCGAGGGCACTTTCCACCGCTACGAGCCGGACGCGCTGACACCCGTTGCCGCCGACGATCCGATCCACTGGGAGGTGATCATCAACGCGATGCGCGACGTCATGCAGGGCGAGAGCGGCACCGCCAGGGCCGTCGGCATGAATGCACCCTATTCCATGGCGGGCAAGAGCGGTACGGCGCAGGTGTTCAGCGTAGGCCAGGACGAGGAGTACAACGAAGACGAGATCGACGAGCGTCTCCGCGATCATGCCCTGTTCGTCGCCTTCGCGCCGGTGGAAGCTCCCCGCATCGCGGTTTCGGTGATCGTCGAGAATGGCTCGAGCGGCAGCCGAACGGCAGCGCCGATCGCCCGCGTCGTCATGGATAAGTGGCTGCTCGAGGATCGCGGCGGGTCGGTCGTGGACGACTGGCCCGAGCGGCATCCCGACCCCTCCCGACTGGCTCGGAACGCCTCCGGCATCGCGGCGGCAGACTGAGACTTCGTCATGGCAACCTTGTTCAGGGAAAACCCCCGGTTCTCGGATCGTCATCCCCTCGGCGGGATCGGGCAGATACTGGCGAAACTGCATCTGGACGGGCCATTGCTGGCCGGCCTCTGCGTGCTCTGCGCCTTCGGCCTGGTCGTGCTCTACAGCGCCGTGGGGCAGGATCTCGATCTCCTTCTGCGTCAGATTGCGCGGCTGTCGTTCGCGCTGATCGCCCTTCTGATCGTCGCCCAGCTGCCGCCGGATCTCCTGCGACGCTGGACGCCGTGGGGCTATCTGGCGGGGCTCCTGCTGCTCGCGCTCGTGCTGATCCTCGGCGAGGTCGGCAAGGGCGCCCAGCGCTGGCTGGACCTCGGGGTACGATTCCAGCCGTCGGAGATCATGAAACTCGCCGTCCCGATGATGGCCGCCGCTTTCCTGCACCACCGGTCTCTGCCGCCCCGGCTGACCCACCTCCTGGTGATCGGCACGATAATCTTCCTGCCTGCCGTCATGATCGCGGTCCAGCCCGACCTGGGTACGGCGCTGCTGATCAGCGCAGCCGGTGTGCTGGTGGTTTTGCTGGCCGGCCTGCGGCTCCGTCATGTCCTCGCCCTCGCGGCTCTCGCCATCGGTGCCATGCCGGTGCTGTGGCATTACATGCACGACTACCAGCGCCAGCGGGTGCTGACGCTGCTCGACCCCCAGAGTGATCCGCTCGGCGCGGGCTACAACATCATCCAGTCCAAGATCGCGATCGGCTCCGGGGGACTGTTCGGCAAAGGCTGGGCGAATGGCAGCCAGGCGCAGCTGGAATTCCTGCCGGAGAAAGACACGGATTTCATCTTCGCCGTCCTGTCGGAGGAATTCGGTCTGCTCGGCGTGCTGGCCCTGCTCACCATGTATCTGTTTCTCGTGGGGCGCGGCCTCTACATCGCCGCCCATGCCCAGGACACCTACTCGCGCCTGCTCGCCGGAAGCATCAGCCTGACATTCTTCGTCTACGTATTCGTCAACACGGCGATGGTCTGCGGGCTGATACCGGTGGTCGGCGTCCCGCTGCCTCTGGTGAGCTTCGGCGGCACCTCCATGGTGACGCTCATGGCCGGATTCGGTATCCTCATGTCGATCCATACACACCGCAAACTCCTGCCGCGATAGGTCGACCACTGATGGACAGACGCTGCCAGGACATACCGGTGATAGCCCGCCTGCTGATCCTCATGTCGGTCCTCGCGACGCTGCCGGCCCATGCGCTGGACACGTCCCGAGCCGATGTCGCGGGCTTCATCGACGAGGTGGCCGAGCGCCACGGATTCGCGCGCGCGGAGATCGAGCGCACGCTCGAGGGCGCCCGCACGCAGCAGGCGATCCTCGATGCGATCAGCCGACCCGCCGAGAAGACCAAGCCGTGGCACGACTACCGGGCGATCTTCCTGACATCCGAGCGCATCGAGGCCGGTGCCGACTTCTGGGACGAGCACCGGGAGGAGATTGCACGCATTGGCGCGGAGACCGGTGTCGCGCCCGAGATACTCGTCGCGATCATCGGCGTCGAGACCTATTACGGGCGAATCACCGGCCGCTATCGGGTACTCGACGCACTCGCCACGCTGGCGTTCGACTATCCTCCCCGCAGCCCGTTCTTCCGCAAGGAACTGGAGCAGTTTCTGCTCCTCGTCCGGGAGGAGAAGGTGGACGTCGACAAGGCCGTGGGGTCCTATGCGGGCGCGATGGGGGCCCCCCAGTTCATGCCCTCGAGTTATCGGGCGTACGCGGTGGATGCGAGTGCGGACGGGCTGCGTGATCTGTGGACGGACTGGACGGACGTGCTCGGCAGCGTGGCGAACTACTTCGTGGTGCACGGATGGCGGCCAGGCGAACCCGTATTCGTTCCGGCTGAGACCGATACCGGATGGGACGGCGAACCGGCCGGCGACAAAGGTCTCGACACGAATGATACGGTGGGTGGTCTGGCGGCGAGCGGAATCCGTTTCTCGACCCGGTTGCCGGCCGCCGCGCCGGCGCGGCTCCTGCGCATGGAGGGTGCGGACGGGGACGAGTTATGGGTCGGATTCCACAACTTTCACGTGATCACCCGTTACAATCGCAGCGCCATGTATGCCCTGGCCGTCTGGCAGCTCGGCCGCGAGATCGTCCGGACGCGGGCGGAGGACACCGATGAACCGGCCTGATCTGCGCACCGTCACGGTGCTGGCGACCAGCCTGATCTTCGCCGCCTGCGGCGGCATGGGCGGCCGCAGCGACGGTCCGCCGCCGCCGAACCGATCCGGCGACGTCCGGATCGCCACGGAAATCCCGGCTCCGGAACCGAAGAGCCGCTACGGCAACCCGCCCTTCTACGAGGTGTTCGGAAAGCGATACCACGTGCTGCCGACCGCGGAAGGCTACCGGGAGCGTGGCGTCGCCTCCTGGTACGGCACCAAATTCCACGGCCAGCGGACCTCGTCGGGGGAGACCTACGACATGCACGCGTTCACGGCCGCCCACAAGACCCTGCCGCTGCCGACCTGGGTGGAGGTGACGAATCTCCGGAATCGCAAGAGCATACTGGTGCGTGTGAACGATCGTGGGCCTTTCGTGGCGAACCGGATCATCGATCTCTCCTATGCCGCGGCCAGCGAACTGGACATCGTCCAGGACGGCACCGGTCTCGTCGAGGTACGAGCCATGACGTTCGGGGCGCCGTCCCCGGGAGACACGATGACGGTCTCGGCGCCGGCTGCGCCTCCGGCCGACAACCTGCCCGCGCCCGCCCCGCTCAGTTCGGAACTGGCCGCTACCGGACAGACCGGTGATGCGCCAATCATCTACGTGCAGGTCGGCGCTTTCGGCGAACGGGACAATGCCGAACGCATGCATGCCCGATTGCTGGACGAGGACATCGCCAGCGCTTTCATACACGAGGACGCGATGGACACACGCCGCCTGTTCCGGGTGCGGGTCGGGCCGATCCCGTCCGTCGAAGCCTATGACGCCATGGTCGGCCGCCTCGCCGGACTGGGCATAGACCGCGTCCACCTGATCATCGAATAGACCTGACAATGACCCTGATCCAACCCCTTCGATACGGTCGACTCTGCGCCATCGTCGTCCTCCTCCTGGCCATCCAGCCTGGCCGGGCGGCGATGCCCGATATCCCGATACCGGCTCCGCCCGCGCTGAATGCCTCCAGCTATGTCCTGGTGGACTCGGACAGCGGATCGGTGCTGGCAGACAAGGAAGCCGACAAGCGGGTTGCACCAGCCAGCCTGACGAAACTCATGACGGCCTATGTAGTGTTCCACGCGCTGCGCGAGAAGCACATCACCCTCGAGGAAGAGGCGACGGTCAGCCGCAAGGCGTATCGCACGCCGGGCTCCCGCATGTTCATCGAGATCAATTCGCGGGTCAGCATCCAGGACCTGCTCATGGGCATGATCGTGCAATCCGGTAACGACGCCAGCGTGGCGCTCGCCGAGCATATTGCGGGGTCCGAAGAAGTGTTCGCGGAGATGATGAATCGCTACGCGCAGGAACTCGGGATGACCGGCAGCCATTTCCAGAATGCCACGGGCCTGCCCGGCGACGAACATTATTCGACCGCCGGCGACATGGCGACCCTCGCTCGAGCCCTCATCAATGATTTCCCCGAGTACTATCGCTGGTATTCGATCCGCGAGTTCACCTACAACGACATCACGCAGCGCAACCGCAACCGGCTATTGTGGCGTGATCCGACCGTCGACGGGTTCAAGACAGGCCACACCGACGCGGCCGGCTATTGCCTCGTCGCTTCCGCCATCAGAGACGACATGCGACTTATTTCGGTCATCATGGGCTCGCCGAGCCCACGGGTCCGCACCGACGCCAGTCAGGCACTCCTGAATTACGGTTTCCGCTTCTTCGAGACGCATCGGCTGTTCGCCGCCGGAGACGTGGTGGAGACGGTGAAGGTCTGGAAAGGGGCCGAAGAGGCCGCGTCACTGGGCATCTCCCGCGACCTGTTCGTCACGATCCCGAGAGGGGCCTACGACCGCCTGCAACCCCTGGTCGAGATGCCGGCGACACTGATCGCGCCTGTCAAGGAAGGGCAGCCTCTCGGCCAGTTACGCATCGAGCTGGATGACAAGTTGCTGGCGGCGATGCCGCTCGCGGCGCTGAGTCCCGTCGCCGAGGGCAGTTTCTGGCAGCGGATAAGCGACGAGGTGCTGCTCTGGTTCGAGTAGGTTCGACATGGCCGAGACACTGCCCTACGTTTATCTGGACGGCGACCTGCTGACGGCGGGCGAGGCCCGGATCTCGCCTCTGGATCGTGGTTTCCTGTTCGGCGATGCCGTCTACGAAGCCATGCCCGTGTGCAGCGGCAGCATCATCGGCGAGGCCGCGCACGTCGCCCGCCTGGAACGGAGTCTGGCGGAGATCGGCATCGCGAATCCGGAGGACGACGCGGGCTGGCGCAGGATTTTCGCGAGGCTCGCGGAGGCCAACGGCGGTGGCGACATGTGCCTTTACGTGCAGGTCAGCCGGGGAGCCGATGCCGGGCGGGATCATCGATTCCCGTCCGGCTGCCGACCGACCGTATTCGCGATGGCGATGGCGTGGCGTCCTCCCTCGGAAGACGACTATCCGATCGGTGTCGATGCCTGCCTGGTACCGGATCTACGCTGGGCCCGCTGCGACATCAAGTCGACATCGCTGCTGGCCAACGTGCTGGCCCGCCAGCGGGCCGGCGATTCCGGCGCCGCGGAGGCGATACTGCATCGAGGAGAATGGGTGACGGAAGGCGCCGCCAGCACGATAGCGGTCGTCATCGACGGGAGGCTGGTAGCGCCGCCTGCGGATACCTCCGTCCTGCCGGGAGTCACGCTGCAGCTCATGTGGGAGATCGTCGAGGCGGAGGGCGCCCCCCGGGCACGTCGCCGCTTCACGGTCGACGAGTTGCTCGCGGCCGAGGAGGTCATGATGCTCTCCAGCAGCCGGGAACTCGTGCCGGTGGGACGGATCGACGATACCGTCGTCGGCGACGGCACTCCGGGCCCTCATTGGCGCCGGCTGTTCCGACGCTTCCAGGAGTTGCATCATGGTCGCGGATGACGACAGCCCTCTTGCCTTCCCCTGTGACTTCCCGATCAAGGTGATGGGTCGGGACGAAGCCGACGATTTCCGCGAAATGGCGGTCGCCATCGTGGAGGAGGAAATCGGCCCGCTGCCCGCCGGCGCGGTGAATACCCAGCCGAGCCGCAACGGCCGTTTCCTCTCCGTGACCGTGACCATCCGCGCGGAGAGCCGCGAGCAGCTCGACGCCCTGTACCGGCGGTTGAGTTCCGACGAACGTGTTCTGGTGGTGCTGTGACGTCCGGTGCCGCCCGCGAGACCCCTGCGGCACGCCCACTCACGGTGCGGCAGCTCGGCCGGCAGGAGTACGAACCGTTGTGGCGTGCAATGCAGCGGCATACGGACGAACGGGATGCCGAAGGCGGTGACGAGATCTGGTTCACCGAGCATCCGCCCGTTTTCACCCTCGGGCTGGCCGCGAGCCGCGAACACATTCTGGCCGCCGGCGATATCCCCGTGGTTGCGATAGACCGGGGCGGTCAGGTGACCTACCACGGCCCTGGTCAGCTCATGGTCTATCCGCTGATCGATGTGCGCCGCGCGCGTATCGGCGTGCGCCGGCTCGTCTGCGCGCTGGAACGGTCGGTGATACGTATGGCCGCCGACTTCGGGATCGGCGCGGAGGGTCGTCGCGATGCACCGGGCGTCTATGTGGACGGCAGGAAGCTCGCGAGCATCGGCCTGCGGATACGCCGCGGCGCCAGCTACCATGGCATGGCCCTGAACGTCGACATGGACCTCGAGCCTTTCTCCCGGATCAATCCCTGCGGCTATCGCGGGCTCGAGATGACCGATCTCGCGCGCCTGGGCGGACCGCACGATCTCGTGGAGGTATCACGCCGGTTGATCGCCCCCCTGTGCGAGGAACTCGGCTTCGCGCCGCCGGACGCCGCCGATTAAGGCGCTGGTCGTTGTCGCCGGAGTTCTTCGAGACGTGACGGGGTCCCGGGGTCGTGCCAGCTGCCCCGATATATCTCGCCCCGTACCCGACCGGCGCCGGCGTGCTCGCGGATGATCGGCGCCAGCGGAAAGATCCCTCCGGGACAGCCGTCGAAGAAAGCCCGCCGGTAGCGGCCCACACCGGAGTAGGTGTAGCGCGGGACGTCGTCGGTGCCGACGAGACCGTCGATCAGCGGAAAGTCGCCCTGCGGATTGTGTGCCGGATTCGGCACCAGCACCAGCGACGCCAGCGCATCGTGCATCGGCGGGGCGGATGAGAAATCGTAGTCCGTATGCACATCGGCATTCACCACCCAGAAGGGCCCCTCGCCCAGCAGGGGCAGCGCGCGCCGGATACCACCGCCGGTATCGAGTGCCGTCTCACCTTCCGGGCTGTAGCAGATCCGGACACCGTAGCGGCTGCCCTGCCCCAGATGCGCGGCGATGCGCTCTCCCAGCCACGACAGATTGACCACGATGTCGCGGATGCCGGCCGCCGCGAGAGACCGGATGTGTCGCTCGATGAGGGTCTCACCATGCACCTCCACGAGAGGTTTCGGAATCCGGTCGGTCAGCGGGCGCAGCCGTTCGCCCCGGCCCGCCGCCAGGATCATCGCCCTCACGGCCGGGATCCCGACAGGGCCGGCAGCACGCGTGACTCGATCAGACCGTTCAGCCAGTCGAGCTCCGGGTAATCCGACGCGATCGCCGTGACGTAGCCGAGGGTCCTCGGCACATCCGCGAGGTAGCCGGACTTGCCGTCCCGGTGCCACAACCGGGCGAATATGCCGGCCGCCTTCAGGTGGCGCTGGACCCCCATCAGGTCGAATGTCCGCAGGAACTCTGCCGCCCCGCTCCAGGTATCCAGCCCCCTTTCGGCAGCCGCATGCCGGTATTCCGTCGCCCAGTCGAGCACGCGGTCGCGCGGCCAGGCGATATAGCAGTCTTTCAGCAGAGAGACGAGGTCATACACGGGCGGGCCGGCAACCGCGTCCTGGAAATCCAGTATGCCCGGCGGCCGCCGCGTGACCATCAGGTTCCGCGAATGATAGTCCCTGTGCACGAAGACGGCAGGCATCGCCAGCGCGTTCGCCGTCAAAACGGCGACCAGCTCCCGCCACGCCGACTCCTCCGCCGCCGACCATACGAGCGAGAGATGGCGCATGCACAGCCAGTCCCGGAACAGGGTCATCTCGGTTTCCAGCAGGGTGCGATCGTAGGGAGGCAATTCCCGGACGTGGGCGGCCCCGAGGGCCTGCATCTTCGCGAGTGCGCGGATGGCCGCGCCGTACAGGCGATCCGCCTCCCCCGGCCGTGCCCTCAACCGCTCGAGATAGAGTTCCTCTCCGAGATCGGTGAGCAGCAGAAACCCCCGGTCCGGATCCGCTGCGAGCACCCGTGGCGCCTCCAGTTCCATGCCGGCAAGCCACCCCGCGATACGACGGAATGCTTCCGTGCCCTCCCGCTCCGGCGGGGCGTCCATCGCGACATAGGTCTCCCCGCCGCTGGTCACGCGGAAATAGCGACGGAAACTCGCATCCGAGGACGCCGGGGCGAGTGCCTCCAGCCTGAGTCCGCAGTCCCGGACCAGCCAGTCGGCGAGTTCTCTCAGCCTTTCGTCTTCCACGCCGGGACTACTCCGTGGCAGGTTGCCCGCGCACCACAGAGGCTGCGCCTGGCGTCGGGCGGACCCGTTTGAAGGGGTCGGGAAACTGTGCGAAGGTAGCAAAAAATCCAGAGCGAGTTCATCTCACCTTGCAGCTCTTTACGCTTCGCCTCGCCGGAGTGGCTTGCCTGCTCGTTGCGACCGGCATCCCTGCGTGGGCCGAAGACCGGCTGCAGTGCCAGGCCGATCCGCCACCGGCACCGGAGTCCCCCACCCCAGAGCCGGACGACGGCTCACCCGTGCCGACCGCCGTGGACGACGACCGGCTCCGCCTCGAGGCCGGCAGCGCCGAGGTCATCCTCGGCGGCATCGCTTCGCTGCGCGACGGCGTCTCCCTGCGACGCTCCGATTTCACGCTGGAGGCCCAGAGAGCGGACTACGATCCCGGCCAGCGTGCACTGGCACTCGCCGGCAGCGTGCGTTACGGCGGGCCGGACGCGGACGTCGAGAGCGAACGCGCCGAATTCAATTACGACCTCGGCCGGGTCCGTTTCGAGGACGCCCGTTTCGGGCTGATGTCGGGGGGCTCACGGGGCGAGGCCGGGCTGCTGCAGATCGACCGCAGCGGCGAACTCCGGCTGGAGGATGTCAGCTACACCACCTGTCCGCCCGATGACGACGACTGGGTCCTGCTCGGCGAGCAGATCAGACTGGACACGGCAGAAGGTGTCGGCACCGCTCGCGACGTACGCCTCGAGTTCATGGGCGTGCCCATACTCTATGCGCCCTGGCTCTCCTTCCCGATCAGCCCCGCCCGCAAATCCGGCTTCCTGATACCGGACATCGGCAGCAGCGGCCGCAGCGGCACCGACATCAGCATGCCCTATTACTGGAATATCGCAACCAATTACGATGCGACGATAACGCCGCGGCTCCTGACTCGACGCGGTCTGCAGCTGGCCACGGAGCTGCGCATGCTCACCCGTAACAGCCGCGGCTTCGCCGAGTTCGAGTACCTGCCGAAAGACGACGAAACCGGCGCAGACCGGTCCTACATGAACCTGCAGAACCGCACGATACTGGCCGAGCGGGCGCGCGCCCTCCTGGATGTCCGGGCCGTCTCCGACGACAACTATTTCGAAGACCTCGGCGGCAGTCTCAGCGAAGCGAGTACGACCCACCTGAATCAGAGTCTGCGATTCGACTACCCGGGGCGTCACTGGTACCTGGCCGCGGATTTCCGGCAGTTCCAGACCATCGACTCCGCGATACCGTCGGAGGACGAACCCTACCGTCAACTGCCGCGGATGGTGGCCTCGGGCCACTGGCCGGTGATCGGTACGGGCCTGTCCTGGGGGATCGACTCGGAGCTGACTTATTTCGATCGGGATGTCGGCGTCACGGGCTGGCGCCTGAACGCCCGCCCGGGCATCGAATACTCGTTCGAACGCCCCGGACTGTTCCTCCGGCCCGCCATCGAGGTCGATTATGTCGGTTACGGGCTCGGCACGACGGGGCCCGATCAGAAGGACAGCCAATCGCGGACATTGCCGATCTACAGTCTCGACATGGGCGCCATATTCGAGCGCTCAATCGAGCGCCAGGGCTGGATACAGACCCTCGAGCCCCGCGCGCTGTACGTCCATATTCCATACGCGGCGCAGAGCGATCTGCCGGTGTTCGATACGATCGAGCCGGACCTGAATCTCATCCAGGTCTTCCGCAAGAATCGGTTCGTCGGTCCGGACCGCCTCGCCGATACCGACCAGGTGAATCTCGGCGTGACGACACGGTTGCTGAATGCCGCCTCCGGAGTAGAGGTTCTGCGTGCGACGATCGGACAGATCCGCTATCTGAGTGCACAGGGCGTGAGCCTGCCCGGTCTGGAGCCCGTCTCGGCGGAATCGTCGGACTACATCGCCGAACTGGGATTCGACATCTACGGCAGCTGGAACCTGGATTTCGGTCATCAGTGGAATTCGGACACGGATACGACGACACGCTCGGAGATCCGGCTCCAGTACAGGCCCAAGGCAGACCGCGTGCTCAATTTCGCCTACCGCTTCCGCCGTGGCTCGGTCGAGCAGGCCGACGTGTCCTGGAGCTGGCCCGTGGGCGAGCGGTGGAACGTGGTCGGACGCTACAACTATTCTCTCCGCGACCAGACGACCCTGGAACGGTTCTTCGGCGTGGAGTACGAAAGCTGCTGCTGGGCCATCCGGTTGGTCAGCCGGCGCTACATCAGCCGGCGGGACAGCACGGCCGACTCGTCGATCGCGATCCAGCTGGAACTCAAGGGCATGTCGAGTGTCGGAGACCCCGCGGACAAGCTGCTCGAACGTGGTATTCTGGGTTACTCGCGCGACTAGCATCCGCAACGTCGATATACACAACGCCCCCTCTTTATCGCCATGCAAAGAATCGCAAGCCTGAATCTGCTGATCGGGGCTCTCGCCGCCCTCGTCCCGGCCCTCTCACAGGCCCAGGACGGTCAGCGCCTGGACAGCATCGTGGCTGTCGTCAACGAGGGCGTCGTCCTCGAGAGCGAACTCGACAGCCAGACCGAGATGATCCTGGCCCGCCTGCAGGAACAAAACGTGCAGTTGCCGCCGCCGGACGTACTGCGCGATCAGATCCTGGAGCGGCTGATCGTCGATCGTATCCAGCTCCAGCGGGCGGAACGGATCGGTATCCGGATTTCGGACGAGATGCTGAACGGTGCCATGGCCGAGGTAGCCCGGAGGAACAACATCACATTCGCTGAGTTGCCCCGTGCGCTGCAATCCCAGGGTATCGACTACGGCGTATACCGGGAAGAGATGCGCGACCAGCTCGCCCTGGAGCAGCTCCGCCAGGTCGACGTGCTGAGCAGGATCAACGTCTCCGACCGGGAGATCAGCCGCTGTCTCGAAGACCTCGAGCAGAATGTCGGGGCGAATTCGGAGTTCAACCTCTCGCACATCCTGATCAGCGTGCCCGCGAACGCGACGGCCGAACAGTTCCGGGAAGCGGAAGTCGCGGCGCGGCAGCTCTACGAGCAACTGCGTGACGGCGCGGACTTCGCACAGGCGGCGGTGACTTACTCCGACGCCCAGAACGCGCTCGAGGGTGGCGCCCTGGGGTGGCGCAAAGGCACGGAACTGCCGACCCTGTTCACCGGCGTCGTCGAGGGATTGTCGCCCGGCGATATCGCCGAACCGATCAGGAACGCCAGCGGTTTCCACATCATCAGGCTGAACGATCTCCGCGGAGCGCTGGCGCGGAGTGAGGTCGATCAGTCGCGTGTCCGGCACATACTGATCCGGCCGGACGAGATCATCGACGATGCCACGGCGAGACAGCAGCTCGGGGAACTGCGTGAGCGAATCCTCGCGGGCGAGAGTTTCGCCGACCTCGCCCAGTTGAACTCGGACGACCCGGGCTCGGCTGCCGAGGGCGGGGATCTCGGCTGGACGTCGCCGGGCACTTTCGTACCGGAGTTTACGGAGGTCGCCCAGTCACTCGAGATCGGCGAACTGAGCGCGCCGTTCCGCTCCCGCTTCGGCTGGCATATCCTGGAAGTCACTGACCGGCGGGTATACGACAACACGGAAGAGGTGCGGGAGCGCAATTGCATAGCCAGCATCCGGGCGGGCAAGCTGGAGGAAGAGACCCAGCTCTGGCTGCGACGGATGCGCGACGAGGCCTTCGTCGACAAGCGTATCTGAGCCGGCGGTGAGCAGGATACCCCTGCGCCTGGTCCTGACGGCCGGCGAGCCCGCCGGGATCGGGCCCGATATCTGCCTCATGCTGGCGGCGGGCGATATGCCGGCGGAGACCGTGCTCGTTGGCGACAGGCGCCAGCTGGCCGCGGCAGCCACTCGCCGGGCGAGATTCAGATCATGTCTTTCCCGTTCCCGAATATCGACTGCTGCGGGCATCCCGATCCCGCCAATGCGACCGCACTCCTCGCGGGGCTGGAGTGGGCCGCCGGCGCCTGCATGCAGGGCGAGTTCGATGCATTGGTCACCGCCCCGCTGCAGAAGAGTGTCATCAACGATGCCGGCCTGCCATTCAGCGGGCACACGGAATTCCTGGCCGAGACCACCGGCGCCCCGTTGCCCGTCATGATGCTCGCCACCGACGAGCTGCGTATCGCGCTGGTCACCACCCACCTGCCCCTCGCCAGGGTCCCCGCCGCCATCACGGTCGACCGACTCGTCCGCGTGATCGACGTCCTGCACCGGGATCTGCGGGAGCGATTCCGGATCGGCGAACCCAGGATACGGGTCTGTGGCCTGAATCCTCACGCCGGCGAATCGGGCCACCTGGGCCGCGAGGAGATCGAGGTCATCACGCCGGCGCTGGATCAATTGCGCGCCCGGGGACTCGTCATCGAGGGACCGGTGGCGGCGGATACCGCCTTCCTGGATACCGAGGGCAAGGCCGACGCCGTGCTCGCGATGTTCCACGACCAGGGACTGCCGGTCATCAAGTTCGCGGGCTTCGGCCGCGCCGTGAACATCACACTGGGCCTGCCGATCATCCGCACGTCGGTCGACCACGGGACGGCGCTCACACTCGCCGGCACCGGCCGCGCTGACGCTGCAAGCCTGGCCGTCGCGCTGCGCTACGCGGCCGATCTCGCCGAGCGTCGCGGATGAACCATCGCCCGCGCAAGCGTTTCGGTCAGCATTTCCTGCACGACCCCGGCGTCGTTTCACGCATCGTCGCCGCCGTCGCACCCGCCGCGGGAGAACACCTGGTCGAGATCGGGCCCGGCGAAGGCGTCCTGACAGCGCCACTGTCGAGAGCACCGGTGACACTGGATGCCGTGGAGCTGGACCGGGACCTCGCCGCCTCGCTGCAGCAGCGCTTCGCGGGAGCGCCGAACGTCACCATCCATCAGGCAGACGCCCTCGACTTCGACTACGGCGCACTGGGCGAAGACCTGCGCGTGGTCGGCAATCTCCCCTACAACATCTCGACGCCGCTCCTGTTTCATCTCATCGGCCATCGTGAGGCCATCCGTGACATGCACTTCATGCTGCAAAGAGAGGTGGTCGATCGCATGAGTGCGGCACCGGGCGGCAAGGCGTACGGGCGCCTGACCGTCATGCTGGCCTGCTCGATGCAGGTCGAGCGCCTCTTCGACGTGCCTCCGGAGGCCTTCCGACCGCCGCCGCGAGTGCACTCCAGCGTCGTGCGACTCACGCCTCTCGAGGAGCCGCTCGCCATCGCCGACCGCCAGCTGTTCGGCGCGCTGGTGACGTCGGCATTCTCCCGTCGACGCAAGACGCTCAAGAACGCGCTGGCCGACTGGCTGGACGCATCGGCGATCGCGGATGCCGGTATCGACCCCGGCCTGCGGCCGGAACGGCTGACACCGGATGAATTCGCCCGGCTCGCCGCTGCCGCCCAGGTGGACAATGGCGATGCGCTAGAATGAGCGCCGGACGCTGACGATCTCCGAGGACAATAGCTGGCAGAGGCCATGACCGACAAGCCGACGCATCACATCCGGGTGGACGTCTCCACGAATTTCCTGGACGAGCGGTCCCAGCCCGCGCTCGATCGCTTCGTGTTCTCCTACACGATCACAATAGCCAACACCGGCAGCGTCGCGGCGTCGCTGCTCAGCCGGCACTGGGTGATCACGGATGCGAACGGCAAGGTGCAGGAAGTCCGCGGTGACGGAGTGGTCGGCGAACAGCCGCACCTGAATCCGGGCGAGATGTTCCGCTATTCCAGCGGCACCGTGCTGGAGACGCCCGTAGGCAGCATGCAGGGCAGCTACCAGATGCTGGCCGACGACGGGGTGGCTTTCGAAGCGCCTATCGCACCGTTCACGCTGGCCGTCCCGGGGCTGCTCCACTAGGCCGACGGCGTAGCAGCGGGCACAAGAGTCGGGAAATGCCGGTCTATGCCATAGGCGATCTGCAGGGCTGTTACGATCCCTTCCGCCGCCTCCTCGACAAGCTCGACTTCGACCCCGGCAAGGACACCCTCTGGCTCGCCGGAGACCTCGTGAACCGGGGACCGAAATCCCTGAAGACCCTGCGATTCGTGCGCTCGCTGGGCGACGCCGTGATCACGGTACTGGGGAATCACGATCTGCACCTGCTGGTCATCGCGCACGAACGCACGGCCGCCAAACGCTCCGCTTCGATCTCGATGAAGCCGATCCTGCGCGCATACGACTGTGACGAGCTCATCGCCTGGCTGCAAACGCGTCCCCTCATGCACTACGATCGCGACCTCGACACGGTGCTGGTACACGCGGGCATCCTCCCCGAGTGGGATCTCGATGCGGCGCTGTCGCATGCGGCAGAGGTGGAGGCCGTGCTCGGCGGCAAACGGCCCTCCAAACTGCTGGCGCATCTCTACGGGGACGAACCCGACCGGTGGGACGAGAAACTGAAAGGCGTCCCGCGATTGCGATTCATCGTGAACGTGATGACCCGGATGCGCATGATCAAGCGCAAGGGCGGCCTCGATTTCCGTTATACCGGCCCCCCGGAGGACGCGCCTTCCAAGCTGACCCCCTGGTACCGGGTACCCGGTCGCGCGCTCTCGGGCACGCGTATCGTATTCGGACACTGGTCCGCTCTCGGGCTGCTGAACGAACCGGATGTCGTCTGTCTCGACTCCGGTTGTGTCTGGGGTCGCGCCCTGACCGCCATCCGACTGGACCGGGACAGGAAACCCGTGAAGGTAAAATGCCGCGCCCAGTCGCGCTAGAATCCGACGGGTGGAATCCGACGACCAGTCCTTCAGCACGAGCGCGGCGCCTGCGCCGGTGGGTGCCTACCCCCACGCACGGCGGGCCGGCGGACTGCTGTTCCTTTCGGGCCTCGGTCCCCGCGATGCGGGCGGCGCCGATATCCCCGGCGTGCGCCGGGACGCCCGGGGCCGGGTCGTCGACTATGACATCGAGGCCCAGTGCCACGCTGTGTTCCGAAACGTCCGCAGCGTGCTGGAGGCGGCAGGTTCGTCCTGGGACAGGCTGGTCGACGTCACGGTCTTCCTCACCGATATCGAGCGGGACTTCGACACGTTCAACCGGGTCTACGGCGAGTACTTCCCCGGCGACGGACCGTGTCGAACCACCGTCGAGGTCAACCGGCTGCCGACGCCGATCGCCATCGAACTGAAGTGCATCGCGACGCTGTGACCGGCACGATCCCGATGCGCGGCACCGGTGCCCAGGAGATTTGCTCATGAAGCCCCTGAACGCCTTCAATTTCCGCGACTGGATCGATGCCAATCGCGAAGCACTCCGTCCTCCCGTCTGCAACAAGCAGGTCTTCGAGGATGGCGAGTTCATCATCATGGTGGTCGGCGGACCGAACTCCCGGGACGACTATCACTGGGACGAGGGCGAGGAGTTCTTCTACCAGCTGGAGGGCGACATGCTCCTGCGCACGATGCAGGACGGCGAACGGGTAGACATACCGATCCGGGAAGGCGAGATCCTGCTCCTGCCTCCCCGGGTGCCACATTCGCCTCAGCGCTACGCCGATACCGTCGGACTCGTCGTCGAGCGGAAGCGCCGCGAGGACGAGCTCGACGGTTTCATGTGGTTCTGCAACGATTGCGACACGAAGCTGTACGAGGAATTCCTCCACGTGGATGACATCGTCGCTCAGCTGCCCCCGGTATTCGAGCGGTTCTACGGCAGTGAGGAGAACCGCAGCTGTCCCGCTTGCGGCTCCGTGATGCCTGCACGCTGATCCGTGAAGATCGATATCCACACCCACATACTGCCGCCGGACTGGCCGGACCTTAAGGAGCGGTACGGCTACGGAGGTTTCGTCCAACTCGAACATCAGGGGCCCGGCTGCGCACGGATGCTGCTCAACGGCAAGACCTTCCGCGAGGTGCAGTCCAACTGCTGGGACCCGGAGGTGCGACTGGGCGACTGCAACGCCGCCGACGTCGACGTGCAGGTGCTCTCCACCGTACCGGTCATGTTCAGCTATTGGGCGAAGCCCCGGGATACAGCGGATCTCGCCCGTCTTCTGAACGAGCATATCGCCGGTGTGGTGCAGACCTGGCCGCGACGCTTCCTGGGACTCGGGACCCTGCCGATGCAGGATACGGAACTCGCCATCCGGGAACTGGAGCACTGCCTGTCGATCGGACTGCTGGGTATCGAGATCGGGACCCACATCAACGGCTGGAATCTCGACGATGATCGGGTTTTTCCGGTGCTCGAGGCCGCGGCAGAGTTGGGCGCGGCGGTTTTCGTGCATCCCTGGGAGATGCTCGGTCGCGAACGGATGAGCCTGTACTGGCTCCCGTGGCTCGTCGGTATGCCGGCGGAGACTGCGCTCTCGGTCTGCTCGATGATCTTCGGCGGCGTGCTGGAGAAGCTGCCGCAACTGCGGGTCGCCTTCGCTCACGGAGGGGGAGCGTTCCCGGGCCTGATCGGACGCCTGGAACACGGCTTCGCCGTGCGGCCCGACATCGTCGCGGTCAGGAACTCGGTACCCCCTTCGGAATATCTCGGGCGTTTCTACGTCGACTCCCTCGTACACGATGCACGCATGCTGGAATACATGATCGAACTGTTCGGCGCCGAGTCCATCGCTCTCGGCAGCGACTACCCCTTCCCTCTCGGGGAACATCATCCGGGTGAGCTGATCGAGTCCATGCAGCTCACCGCCGACGTCCGCGATCGCCTGCTCGCCGGCACCGCCCTGGAGTGGCTGGCAGCCGACAGGGAGTGCTTCCAGTGACCGCGCCGGCCGATGAAGCGCGTCGTCTCGACGATGAGGACCCACTCGCCGGATACCGCCGGGAGTTCGTCTTTCCGGAGAACGTCGCCGGTCGCGCACCGATCTATCTCTGTGGCAACTCTCTCGGCCTCATGCCGCGCCGAGCGGCCGAGGCGGTGGAGGAGGAGCTGGACGCCTGGGCCCGACTCGCCGTGCGCGGCCACGTCGAAGGTGAACACCCGTGGCTGCCGGCTCATCGACGCGCAGCCGAACCGCTGGCCGGGCTGATCGGCGCCGCACCGGCCGAGACGGTGGCGATGAATACCCTGACGGTCAATCTGCACTTGCTCATGGCGAGCTTCTACAGGCCGGCCGGTGAGCGACGCTGCATCGTCATCGAGTCCGACGCCTTCCCATCCGATCGTTATGCGGCTGCGTCGCAGATCGCCTGGCACGGCCACGACCCGGAGGCCTGCCTGCTCGAATGGGCGCCGCCGGAAGGTGAGGCCGCGCTGCGGACCGGGGACCTGGCCCGTCTGCTGGAGACGAGGGGACACGAGATCGCCCTGCTCCTCCTGCCCGGCGTCCAGTACTACACCGGCCAGAGTCTGGAACTGGGCGAGATCTGCCGACTCGCGCGACGCCACGGCATCCCCGTCGGCCTGGACCTCGCCCATGCCATCGGCAACGTGCCACTGAGCCTGCATGACTGGCAGGCCGATTTCGCCGTCTGGTGCAGCTACAAGTACCTGAACGGGGGACCCGGCGCCATCGCCGGCGCCTATGTGCACGAGCGGCACTGCCGGGACGACGACCTGCCGCGCCTGCTGGGCTGGTGGGGCAATGAGGAATCGACGCGCTTCCGCATGGATCGGCACTTCGAGCGTGCTCCCGGGGCCGACGTCTGGCAGCTCAGCAACCCGCCGGTGCTGGCCCTCGCTCCCGTCATCGCCTCCCTCGAGATCTTCACCGCCGCCGGCATGCAGGCTCTGAGAGAGAAATCGCTGTCCCTGACCGGCTACCTGCGCCGCCGGCTGGAGGAGCGCTTCCCCGGCGGCTTCGGCATCCTGACACCCGCGGAACCCGGCGAACACGGCGCCCAGCTCTCTCTGGTGGTACGCGGCATGGGACTGACCGGCCGTGACCTGTTCGAGAACCTGGAGAGGCTGAACGTGATCGCCGACTGGCGCGAACCCGATGTGATCCGCGTCGCGCCCGTACCCCTTTACAACTCCTACACCGACATCGAGACCTTCCTCGACCGGGTGGCGGAGGCTGCCGCGATGACGCAGACGATCGCATGACGACGGCCCTACCCGGACCGGTCACGATCCTGGGAGCCGGCCTCACCGGCTCGCTCCTTGCGACCCTGCTCGCGCAGCGGGGCATTGCCGTCACCGTGTACGAGCGCCAGCCCGATCTGCGCAGTCATGCCGCGCAGGGCGGCCGCTCCATCAATCTCGCGCTGGCGGACCGCGGCATGCGCGGGCTGCGCCTGGCCGGCCTGGAAGACGCAGTAGCCCCGCTGCTCAGGCCGATGGATGGTCGGTTGCTGCACCTGGAAGACGGCGATCTGGAGTACCAGCCCTACGGACAGCATCAGGGCGAGCGGAACTACTCCGTATCCCGTGCCGATCTCAACCGGCTGTTACTGGATGCGGCAGCGCATGCCGGGGCCGAATTGCATTTCGGTCAGGCCTGCACCGCCGTCGACGTCGAGGACCGGTCCTTCGTCTTGCGCAGCGACGAAGACGGCACCGAGCGACGGCTGGAACTGACGCCGTTGATCGCGGCCGACGGCGCGGGTTCGGTCGCACGGCGGGCGCTGGCCGAGGCCGGCCACGTACGAGCGAGTGAGTCCCTACTCCCCCACGGCTACAAGGAACTGACGATCCCGCCGCTGCCCGAAGGCGGTTTCCGCATGGAGCCCGGCGCGTTACATATCTGGCCACGAGGCGGGTTCATGCTGATCGCGCTGCCGAATCCGGGCGGCGACTTCACGGCGACCCTGTTCCTGCCGAACGACGGCGAGCACGGTTTCGCCGCGTTGCAGGACGGTGACGCGGTGCAGGCATTCTTCGAACAGCACTTCCCGGACACGCCGGCACTCATCCCGGATCTCGCGCACCAGTTCGAGTCCAATCCCGTCGGCATACTGGGGACCGTCCGCTGCGAGCCCTGGCACCTGGGTGGTGACCTGCTCCTCGTCGGCGACGCCGCCCACGCGATCGTGCCGTTCCACGGCCAGGGGATGAACGCGGGCTTCGAGGACTGCGCCGAATTCTGTCGCCTGCTCGACGCCGGTTGCCCTGACCGGGAGACACTGTTCGGCGACTTCAGCCGCCTGCGCCATCCCGAAGCGGAAGCCATCGCCGATATGGCGCTGGAGAACTATGTCGAGATGCGGGACACGGTGCGCGACCCGCGCTTCCACCTCAGGAAAGCCGTCGCCTTCGAGCTGGAGCGCCGCTGTCCCCGTCGATTCGTGCCGCGTTATTCGATGGTGATGTTCCACGCCGAGATACCCTACTCGGAAGCGCAGAGCCGCGGCGCGCTGCAGGCCCGCCTGCTGGACGAACTGACCGGCGACGCCCGTACGCTCGACGAGATCGACTTCGCCCGCGCAGAGGCCCTGGTCAGCGAGCGTCTGGAGCCGCTGCCCGGCGCTCCAGCGTGAGATAGCTGAAGCCGAAGTCCCTGTCACCGGCGGGCGCGACGTCCTCCCGGTCGACGGCCCGCCAGTCGGAATTGTCCAGCCGGGGGAATCGGGTATCGCCCTCGAACGGCCGGTGCAGGCGGGTGAGATAGATGCGCCGGGCCTGCGGCAGCGCCTCACGGTACAGCGCGGCCCCGCCGATGACCATCACTTCGGGCACGTCCCCCGCCAGGGCTAACGCCTCGTCGAAAGCCACCGCCGTCTCGCATCCTTCGGCGCCGTACCGCGGATCACGGCTCAGCACGATATTCCGACGCCCGGGAAGAGCGCGCCCGATCGACTCGTGTGTCCGTCGGCCCATGACCACCGGCTTGCCCATCGTGAGGCGGCGGAAGTGTTGCAGGTCCTCGGGCAGATGCCAGGGCAGTCGGTTGTCGACGCCGATCACATCGTTGGCGGCCGCGGCGACCACCAGGGAAACGACGGGCGTGCCGTCCACGATGGTCACCGCCCGATCAGACCGCGACCGTCGCCCGGATATGGGGATGATGGCGGTAGTCGCGGATCTCGAAATCGGCGTAGCGATAATCGAACAGGGTCTCCGGTCTCCGTAAGATCGCGAGGCGTGGCAGCGGCAGTGGATCGCGGGTCAGCTGTTCGTCGGCCTGCTCCAGATGATTGAGATAGAGGTGACAGTCACCGCCGGTCCAGACGAAGTCGCCGGGCTGCAGATCCGTCTGCTGGGCGATCATGTGGGTGAGCAGCGCATAGGAGGCGATGTTGAACGGTACGCCGAGGAATATGTCGGCGCTCCGTTGATAGAGCTGGCACGACAGCCGGCCCTCCGCGACGTAGAACTGGAAGAAGGCATGACAGGGCGCGAGGGCCATGCGATCGAGTTCGCCGACGTTCCAGGCGCTCACGATGATCCG
>JARRPZ010000049.1:0-16528 GCA_037382365.1 Gammaproteobacteria bacterium | reverse complement strand
CGGCTCGACCTTCGCCGGGACACCGGCCGGCTGTGCGGCGGGTCTGAAGACGCTGGAGATCTTCGAGCGGGACGACATCGTCGGGCATGCGGCGCGACTCGGGACGATGGCAGCGGACATCATGCAGGGTTGGAAGCGGTACGAGATCGTCGGCGAGATTCGCACGGACGGCCTGCTCATGGGTGTCGGTTTCCGGAGTCCGAACGAGGGCGAAAAGGACTGGTGGTATGCGAGAGCCGTGCGAAGCCGCATGCTCGACCGCGGTGTCTGGGCGATCAGCGACCGGGAATCCGCCATCCGTCTCTATCCGGCCCTGAACATGCAGGAAGAGGTGCTTCGGGAGGGCCTCGAGATCATGGAGGAGGCAATCGCCCATGTGAACGAGCACGGTCAGGACTACGGGGACAGCCCGGCCTGGCCCACGGGCGTCGCCGGATTCTGAGCGGCCGGGCCGGGCATTGGATACTCGCAGGATCGCCGCTCTGCAAATCGGTTCCAGCCCGCGAGGTAGCGCCGCGACGGTCGAACGGATACTCGCGTTCGAACGGGACATCCTCGACATCGGCCCGGACCTGCTGGTGCTGCCGGAAGCGACGCTCGGGGGGTACCCCAAAGGCCGGGACTTCGGCACCCGGGTCGGTCTGCGGACCGATGCAGGTCGTACGGACTTCCTCGAGTACTGGAAGCAGTCGGTGCTCGTCGACGGCCCCGAAGTGGGGGCTATCGCCGAGCTGGCCAGACGTTGCCAGTGTGCGATCGTGGTCGGGATCATCGAGCGGGCGGGAACCACTCTTTATTGCACGGCCGTCTTCCTGTCGGCGGAGGGTGAGATCGCCGGCCGGCATCGCAAGCTGATGCCGACGGCAAGCGAGCGGTTGATCTGGGGGATGGGAGACGGCTCCACGATGCCGGTGGTCGAGACACCGGCCGGGCGTGCCACCGCCGCCATTTGCTGGGAAAACTTCATGCCGATGTTCCGCACCGCGCTGTATGCCAAAGGGGTCGATGTATGGTGTGCTCCGACGGTGGATGACAGGGACTCCTGGCAGACCGCGATGCGCTACATCGCCTACGAGGCGCGCAGCTTTCTCGTCAGTGCCTGTCAGTACGTCCCGGCGCAGGATGGTGCGGATGAGGGTCACGATCCACGGCCCCTGATCAGGGGTGGCAGCGTGATCGTCTCGCCGCTCGGTGAGGTGCTGGCCGGTCCTCTGTACGATCGAGTCGGACTCGTCACTGCCGAGATCGATCTCGGAGACGTCGTGCGTGCCCGGTACGATTTCGATGCCACGGGTCATTATGCACGCCCGGACGTCTTCCGATTGCACGTCGATGAATCGCCGAGAGACGCCGTCTCAGAGGAACGATGGGAGGCGCCGGAGGAGGATTGAACAACCGCAGGCGGCGCCGCGGCTACTCCGGGGCGCGAGGTTCGTCGCCGCTCTGCGGAGCCCTGACGACCGTCGATTGCAGCGCGAAGGCCGCGAGACCCAGGATGAAGATGGCACCGGCCTCGAACAGGATGGTCTCGGGCGCCATGTCCTTGCTCTGCAGGACGATGAGTCGTGACAGGGCGGTGATCGCGATGAAAAGCGGATACAGAACCGGTATCTCACGGCTGCGGTAAAACGTGCCGACCATCGAGATGATCTCGGTGTAGAGGAAGAGGAGCAGGATATCGGCAATCGCGATCGTGCGGTTGTTCCATACCGCGGCCAGCTCGATCAGCACTGCGCCGACGGTCAGCAGCACGATCAGGATCAGGATGATTTTTTCGATTGCCGAAATGATTGTCGATACGCTCACCGGGGCCTCCCAGGCTTTTTGTCGGTTGCCGCAGGCAAGACTACCTTAAGGAATTCGGGGATTCTTCTCTGTCATCCATGGGCTCACCGGGTCCGAGCGTCGGGGTGAAGAGTTCGTACTCTTGGCCAGCGACGCTTCCAGCTGAAGTTGGCCAGCCTGCTCCGGTCGGGCAATCAGGTCGCTTAGCTACCGGTGGCGGACGCTTGTCCGCGCTTTGAGCTAGACTGGACGGTGGCGACGATCTTGGTCGTTATGAAATTGGGAGCAACGTGATGGCCGCATATTTTGTATGCAATTACCGCGTGACCGATCAGGACGCCTACAAGCCGTATCTGGCTGAGGTTCCGAGAGTGCTGGAAGCTCACGGCGCTGAGATCCTGGCTGCGGATTTCGAAAGTGAAGGACTCGAAGGAGACGCAGGTCACGTAACGGTGGTCTTGAGGTTCCCTTCAAGAGAAGCCGTCAAAGAATGGTACGAGTCTCCCGAGTACCAGGAGATTATCGGACTGCGAACGTCCAACAGCGAAGGAATCGCAGTTATCGCCAATGCAGCTGGCGGCTAATCAAGTCAGTAAGGCGAGTCGCTCTGTCCTATCGGAAGGCTGCCCGGTCTGTGAGGACGTGTGACGTAGCACTGCTGCAATCCAGCGTCCTGCCGGCCATGCCGGATGAAGGATCGGCTGCTGCACTATACTGTGGCAAGGGTGCCATGAAACGGAGCCTGCCGAGGGCCGGGAGACATGAGGCGGGTCGGGGTCTGTCGGGTCCCGGACGCAGTGCGGTGCCTGCGATTCACCCCGCTGCGTCGATCGGTGCGCTTCTCTCTCTTTCGACGGGGGGTGAATGTAGTGGGACAGCTAGCCAACATATTGAATATCGACGGACGGATGCTCGATTTTTCCGAAGACATCGAGGTGATCCGCTCCATCTCGGTAATAGCGCAAACCTGGCAGACGCATCGCAGCGAGCTGGCGGATCTCGCCATCTCCGACGTCTTTCAATTCATCAACGCGATAGAGGAGGACCAGGCCTTCCTCACCGCACTCGCCGGCATCGGTCTGAATGCCACCGAGGTGCAACAGGTCGTGGAGACGATCTCTTCGAGGATCGGCCGAATTCCGGAGAAATACCGCAAGCTAATCGAGCCTGTCTCCCGCCTCACCGAGGAGAATCCAGGCGCCGATACCGGCTTGGTCGCCTGGCAATTACTCGATCTGGCCCAGGCGGCCAGAATCCCCGGAGACATTCCCTACGGTTTTGATCTCGGCCTCGGCGCCGGGCTGGTATTCGAGGCCGGGGACCGCTGGCCGCGAGCCGAGGATTCCGTCGCGCCTCCTCTGTTGAGGATGGGTCTGGGTGGCATTCTAAAAGTCAACGCCGACGCCGCTCTGCCACTGAATGCCGGTTCACTCAGGTTGGGGGTCAAGAACCAGGCTTCGACAGCACTGAACTATTTCTTCAGGCCCGCCGAGCCCGAAGTGCTTTACGGTGCCGCCGTGGCGGCCCGTCTGCCCGGCCTCTGCAACCCGTTCTCCCTCGACGACGTGTGGCGTGCGTTCACGCAAACCGACCTGCAGGGTCTCATCGTCGATGTCGACGGATCCACATGTGTCGACATCGAGTTGGGTATCGCAGAAGGATTCACGATTTCCAGTGAACTGGCGGCCGCGGAAGTCGGGTTGACTGTAGGCGTCAAAGTAAAGCGCGAGGGTGAATACCAGCTGGTGCTGAAGCCTATGGGTCAAGGCGGCGGCGCTGGCCATGTGCTCGAAGCGCATCTGGTGCGAAACGACACGCGTGAGAGAGACGTCAGCGCCGGCCTCGGTATCGACGTGGATCTCGAAGGGCTCGCCAACCGACTCCGCCAGATCCTGAAACGCCACCAGGGCGCCTTCGACGATGTACTTTCGCGTTACGCCGATTACCTGACGCCCGGCACCTACCTTCAAGACCACCTGGGCAGGCTGTTGACGGACAAGATGGGCGAGGTGATCAGCAACCAGGAGGTGCAGGCGTCACTCAAGACAGCAGTGCACCGCGCGCTTGGGCTCAGCCGCAAGCCCACGAAAGCGCAGTTGCGCGGTATTCTGGAAAGAGAAGTTGCTGCAGTTATCGACGGGCTGGGCGGTGTAGTGACGACGCACCCGCAACGTGTCGCCAACGAAGCCACACATGCGCTTGCTGCTAGGCTCGGTATCGAGGCAGGCGATGCCACCGATCGACTGCAGTCAGCGCTGACGGAACTTATCGCGGGCTTGCAGGATGACTTGACCACGAAGGTCAAAGGCCTGACGGATCAGCAACTCGACGACCTCGACCGGTTGCTTGGCAAGGCCGGCCTCCAGGTATCCGCTGCGGCTTCCAAAGCGGATCGGGCCGTGCAGGGTGTGCGCGAGATCATCGGCAAGTACGAGAATTTGCTGAAACGGCTCATCGCAGCGACGGAAGATGCGGCTCGCACCAGGATCACCGCCAGGCTGACCCGGGAGTTCACCTTCAGCAGTGGTCGCAGTCTGGAGGTGGCCATGCACATTTCTGCAGATACGCCGAACACCAGGGAGGCCTACGCGACATTGGTGCGCGGCGACCTCAGCGGCGTACTGGATTTGCTGAGAGCCACACCTGCCGGGATCTCCTTCGACCAGGAGAACATGACGCTGACTCGCTTTGAGCGCCTGCGGCAGCGGCTTGGCTTCGAGGTGGTGTTTCTCGGCTTTGAGTTTGGAACGCTGTCGATTTTCGAGGCCGAGGCGCGGGTTCTGGCTGACGGCTCCGGCCGCGTCTCGGTCGTCAGCAACGGCGCGTGGTTGAAGCGGCGGAACACACCGAAGGAGGACCGGGAAATCCGCTTCGTCGACGCCTTCGAACTGACCGCCGCCAAGGCGACCCGAAACCTCAACATCGATCTCGACCTGGTGCATATGGACGAGCGCCTCAGGATCGATGAAGTTATCGCATTCCTCCAGGGCTTCGAGGCTGCTGCGTTACTGCCCAGCGGCACGAGCCAGCGGGCTGCCGGAGTCGTACGAGGGTGGTTCGGGGACGGTGAACAGTTCATCAAGGCCGATATCAACCTCGGGCTCAGACTGGGACACAATGCGTCGGTGCGCCTCCTGCGCCTGGGCGATCGGAGGAACGATGACCTGAATGGCATAGCTCGCAGGGAAATTTTCGGCATCGCATTGCGGGAACTCGTCGAGGGAGGTGCCTACGGAAAGCAAGAGGTCGTCGAAATCGCCATAGCGGTACTCGAGCAACAGGAACGCCAGGGGGAGTCAGTTCGGCTGGTAGACGTGTTTTATGACTACACACCCACACTTCACCAACGGCTGCTCGGTGATCGAGATCTCTCGCCCACATTCCATAAGCAGCGTATCAGGGAATTGCAGAGCGCCCAGCGTATTCACGGTCTGTGCATGGCCTTTGTGAACTTTGTCGACACCATGGGGGATATTTACCTGGCGGAACCGTCGATCGATGGCTCCCAGGGTTGGACGGAAAGCGATTACCTGGACGCCCAGAAGCGGCTCAATCGACAGATTCGACGTTGGTTGCGGGTTAAGAGCAAGTTTCTCTTCCTGATCGACGAGGAAGCACACCCACGCACCGTCGCCTTTGTCGGCGCTCTGATCGCGTTGGCCGGTAGCGCCGCGGGAGAAGAGGCGGAGCCCGGGTTGATGCTGTCCGTCGTGCGCAGGGATGGGACGCCTGGAACGGCGGTGCTCGTTTAAGCTCGAAAGGCCCGAGACCGGGCAATTCAACTTGCGTCGCCAGGAGCTTCGCAGGTTGACGCACGCACATGACCGACCGGATTCCCGCATACCCCACCCGAGCACCCAGGGGCGCCCGAGCGTTCAGTGTCACACGTGCGGCGGTGTAGTAACGATCGGCAACGCACCGCCGGCGCCCGTCAGGTTCTTCGGCGCATAGCCCGTCGACGCGGCCTGCTGGCGCTTTACCGCCGATTCGTGGATGCATTCACCGCTGTCCTTCCATTCCCCGACCGGCCTCAGAAACGGGCCCAATGCCCGGTATTTCAAACTCATGGAATCATGCAGGACGGAGTCGTAATGCGGTTCGAAATGATCGAGATAGGCCCAGTCGATATCGAGCCCCAGGGACGCTGCGTGGCCGAGGATCCAGTGCAACGCCTCGTTGGCGAGACCGTCGGGCTTGTAGCCGCCGCCGACATTCGAGTGCACGCCGGGAAACCACGCTTGCTGGAGTTCGCCTGACCAGCCGTCGGGCTTTGTCCAGTGGCTCGGGGCGAAGGGCTTGCGCTGCTCGTCGAGCGCCAGCGCGTGGTAGGCGTTTTGGATGTGGTCGTTCAGTCCGATGTCGTGATAAGCGTACTTGTTGCCATTGAACGCGCCGGCAATCTTACCGATGAGTCCGGGTGCGCCGAGCGCCCCGACGGTATCCCAGACGCCGATGAAGCGGATCGGCGGGCAGGGGCGCGTGCCTTCGATGTTGTGGAACGCGCGCTCCCACTCTTTGGACCCCGGACGCTTGTTCTTTTCATAGCATTCGTAGATTTCCGGAACGTAGTAATCATCGTCCTTCTCTACGAGACCGACGAGGTTCATGAAACCGGCCAGTGTGCGGACCGTGAATGCGCCGCGGCTGAAACCAAAGAAGTAGAGCTCATCCCCGGGTTCGAAGTTGTAGACGATGTTGCGATACAGGTTGCGGATGTTGTCCTCGATGCCCGTGCCGAACGCGCCGCCCGTGACCTTGTCCATCGGGCCGCGCGTGCCGAGTCCGTCGTGGTAGAACACGACCTGGTCGATGCCGTCGCGCGCCCGCGGCAGCACGCCGCGCGCCGTCTTGGTGACATTCGTCGGCCGGCGCTGGCCGCTTTCTGAATCGACCTGGTCGCGCACGTTCCACGTGCCGTCCGCGCAAACAACGATTCGTTTCATCAGCTGGATCCTCCGGCGCGTGAACGGGGTCCGCGTCATCGACTCCGCGGCAACCGCTCGTCGTTGTCGGGCAGGCCAGTGCGCCCGCTCGTCATTTAAATATCCGCTAATCCGCTGGCCGTGTCCAAACGTGCCCGTCTGTCACCGCGCGGGCACTCTGCCGCCACCGGCGCACGCGTGTTGTATTATCGGGACGAGCATCCAATCCCCTGCCGCAGGGAGGGCTACGCGATGGTCAATAGAAACCAGTCCGGCCGTGCAGAGAACGCACCCGCGGTCGTACCTATCGCACCGGACGAGTGCGACCCGAATGTGCTGCCACTCCTGGCCAGCCGGGTGCCTGCCGATCGCATCCCGCTCATCCTGATGCTGACCCAGATCCTGGGCGTGCGCGGCGGCGTTCATCCGCCATGGTTACCGCTGGCCGAAGCGGTATCACGGGCACTGGCGGCCCGCTGGCCGGAATTGGTCGATGGTCATGGCGATGAAACCCTCGATATGCTGCCGCGCACGGCCCTGTACCTGACCGAGCCCGATCGCAGCGCGTTGGACGACGTCGCCGGAACCGACCGCCTGTGCGTTGAGGCCTGTCTCGCGCGCCGCGCCGGGCGGAGGAGGGACGCTAGCGAGCTGTCCGCGAGGCTACTGAGTCTCGACGACCCATTCGCCCGCGACGGCCTGTCGGTGATCGTACCGTTACTCGAAGGGGCGGAAAGGAGAGACGCGGTCGAGGCCATTCTTGCCAATGACAGCCCGGTAGGCCTGCGTGGCTGGATGGACCTGGCGCAAGACCAGCTGCTGACCTATCGCGAATTGTTCGAAATCGAGCAGACCCTCGGCGCCGGTACCTGGATACCGCCGGTCGTGGCCGCCGCCGAGCTCGCGCCCCTGTTGCAGGATGCGGACCAGCGCAGGGCGCTGCTCACGCAGTTCACGACGACCTCGCCCGACGAACTGTTCCTGACGGACTGGTACCAGGCGAACATGCTCATGGGTGTCGGCCGCTGGCTCGACGCCAACGTGCAGCACGCATGGCTGGATGTGATGAACGAGCCATATCGCAGCCATGTCGCGCAATACCTCGCGGGCAAGGACGACGGCGGCCCGGATTTTGACCCCGAGCATCTGTTGCAGGTGCACCCACGAGGAACGCAGCTCAGGCAGTACCTGGATTCGCTGCCCGACGATGCGGCGGCCGATTTCGCGTCTCAGGCCCTCGACAGCGTGATGGACAATTTTGCCGGTGCGGGACCGCCGGTCGCAGCGGCCCCGCCGGTGGAAGAAGCGCCAGCGGCACCGCCGCGCAAGCGCAAGAAACGTTCGATGTGGGATTGGCTGACCCCCGACACGCCGGTCGCCGGGGAAGTTCCGGCGGCGCCCGAGGGATCGCCCGACCTGGAGGATTCCACCGCCGGAGCGGCTGAACCGGCAGGTGGTGAACCCGAGGCGTCGCCGACCGAACCCCTCCCCGAACGCATTGTGCAGGCGGCGGTTCTGCATGACGCAAAGCGGCGCCTGACGTTCGTGGCCGGCGCGAGGAACGAGCTGATCTGCTGGATCGGCCCGGATGACGAGTCGGACACGCGTCCGAAGGCCGGGTCCGAGACACCGGTCAGCGAGGGTGCCGTGCCCGCCGAAGGCCTCGATCTCGACGTGGTCCTCACGTACGAGGATCAGACACGGTCGGCGAAGATTTTCCTGCCCAAGGACCCGCGGTTGCGCTCGGCCGACTGCATCCTGCCGATCGATATCCCTGCGGACGAAGTGCACATCATCGCCGAGGTCGCCTTCCTGCACCGGGGGCGCGCATTCGAAATCGTACGCATCGATGCGCCGGCGCTCGAACCCGGGACCGAAGCGCCCGGCGGCCGGGCACTGCGCGTGCGCTCACAGGTGCAGCGCCGGGAAGATATCGAATTGACGGACCGCGCGCCCGTCGACGGTGTCGCCATCGCCTCCGACGGGGCGATCGCCGTCTTCGGACCTCGGGGCGCGGGCCGCTACACGCTGCAGCACGCCGCCGCTGCGATCACCTGGCTGAACAAGGAGATGTTCGCGACCGAAAAATCACTGGTGCGGCGTCGCGCCAGGGCAGGTGCCGAGCCGATGCTCGACGTGAATGACCCGGACACGCTGGCCCTGTTCCGCGACCTCGCGATCCACGGCAACAAGCTCTACAAGGAGCTGCTGCATGAAGGGTTCAAGGATCCGGGTGAGCGCATCCAGCTATTCAACATGGAACCCACGGCCTACGTGCCGCTCGAGTTCATCTACGACCGCGGTCACCCGGTCGCCGGCGCCGGGTTCTGCGAAGGCTGGGAAGCGGCGCTGGCCGGGGACGACCCGCAGTGCGGGGTGTGCAAGCCCGCCGGCGAGCTGACCGCCGAGGAGCGCGACGCCATGCCGACGATCTGTCCGCTGGGGTTCTGGTCGCTGCAAAAAATCATCGAGCGGCACGACTCACCACCGGGTGTGAAAAGCCAGGACGGTGTTACACCCGTCGACGGCGCCGCGGCGTTACCGCCGATCACGAGTTCGCTGTTCGCCTGCAGTCACCGCGTCGACGAATCGGACCGGGACAGGACCTTCGACGTGCTGCGCGACAGCTTCAGCCACGCCGACCTGGTCGAAGACTGGGACGCCTGGCGGGACCGCATCCAGAACGCCGCGCCGCGGCTCATCGTCGCGCTGCCGCATCACAGTGTCACGAGCGCGATGGATGCGCTGGAGATCGGCGAAGACAGCGTGTTACTGCAGGACCGCCTGAGCGAGTTGTATGTGACACGATCGACCAGCGGTCCCGGGCCCGTCGTCGTCATGTTCGGTTGCGAGACGCAGGTGCAGGCGGAAATGGGCTATGTCGGCTTCGCGCGGGACTTCGCCCGGAATCGTGCCGCCGTCGTGATAGGCACGTTGGCGAAGGTGCTCGGCCGGCACGCCGCACCCGTTGCGCAGTCGCTTGTGCAGGAGCTCAGCAGGATCGACGAGCCGGCGCGACTCGGCATCATCATGCGCCGCCTGCGCCGGCGCATGCTCGCACACGGCTACCTCATGGCCCTCTGCCTGGTCGCGCTCGGCGACGGTGACTGGCAGCTGACGCCCGCCTCCGACAGGATGACCTGACGATGTTCCGGATAGAAATGCTGCCCGCCGCCCACGGGGACTGCCTGTGGATCGAATATGGCGCCGGCCATGACGTGCACCGTATCCTGATCGACGGCGGGCCCGCCCACACGTATCCGCTGCTGCGTGACCGTATCCTTCACCTGCCGGCAGACGAGCGCCGTTTCGAGCTGCTGGTGGTGACGCATATCGACAGCGACCACATCGACGGCGTCGTGCGCCTGCTGCAGGACGCCGAGGCGCTCAAGTGCCGCTTCGAACGGATCTGGTTCAACGGGCGTCAGCAGCTCGACGAGGTGCCTGATCCGGCCGGGCAGCCGCTCGGTCCGCAACAGGGCGAGTACCTGAGCCTGGTGATCAGCGACTACGAAAAAGCCGTCGGCCACGCCGTGCTGAACGAGGGCTTCCCGGGCGACTTCGTCGCCATCGATCCCGATGCGCCCGATCTACCGGTCGTTGACGACCTGGCCGGCGGCCTGAAACTGACAATCCTATCGCCGACGCATGAGCGCCTGCTCGCGCTGAAAGACGACTGGGACAAGGCGCTGGCGGACGCCGATATAGAGTCCGGCGACGAACGCCGCTTGCGCCGGCGCCTCGAGGAGGCGAAGACGCTCCGGCCGCTGGGCGACGTGCTGGGCGAGGAGGACACGCAGGACGAGGAAGTCCCCGAAATGCCCGTCGACGACGACTCCGACATGGACCTCGCACTGCCGGACGAGCTCGGCGGCAACGATGATTTCGGCGGCGATTCGAGCAGCGCGAACGGCAGCAGCATCGCCCTGCTGGCTGAATTCGACGGCCGGCAATTCCTCCTGACCGGTGATGCGTGGCCGTCGGTGCTGGAAGCCTCGATCGACCGGCTGGTGCCGGCCGACGGAAAGCTCGCCGTTGCGGCGTTCAAGCTGCCGCATCACGGTAGCGTCGGCAACGTCACCGAAAGCCTGCTGCAACGGGTTTCTTGCAAGCACTACCTCGTATCCACCAGCGGCGCAATGTTCCGCCACCCCCACGAACGCGCGGTCGAGATGCTGCTGACGCACCACAACGGCAATGGCAAACCCCGCCTGCACTTCAACTATCGCAGCAAGACGACCGAGAAATGGGCGGATGCGGACGACCAGAAAGTGCGCCGCTATGTGTCCTACCACCCGCGGGGGATTTCTCTGTACTTCTAGCTTGGCGCATTCCCGGAGCAGCACGATGACGTCAGACGCATCCGACGACGAAAATGTCCAAAGGGCCCGCGCGATCCTCCTGGAATTCGATCCGGTGCCGCCGCAGCATGCCTCCCAGGAGACCGTGCAGGCGTACGCCACGGCCGTTGGCCTGCTCGCCGAATACGCGGGGTCGCCGCTGTGGTTCCGCGCATGCGACCGCCTCGCGAGCCACCTGCTCGAGCTGCCGACGGGTAATCGGCGGGACAACGTCATGTCAGCGCGGCAAATCTACGGTCAGATGGTGGCCGCGGACGACGACTCGCAATCGTTCGAGCAATGGTTCATGGCGCGGATGGGACTCGGCAACACGATGCTGGCGGATCCCGGCGCGTCAGCGGAGGATATGGAGCGCGCCTGCGAGTGGTTCGACGCGCTGGTGCCCGTGGCCCGCGATAACGCCGGCCCCGTGTGGCTGGCGAAGACCCTGGCCCGCGCGGCCGACGCGCACTCGAGAGCCCGGCTCGGTGACCTTGACGGTGAACTCGATACCGCGATCCGGCTGCTGTCGGAGGCGGTCGAACTGCTGACCGGCCGCGACGATGCCGACGCGATCGCAGCGTTGAGTCACGCGCAATACAATCTCGGCCGGTTTTACTGGCAGCGCAGAACCGGGACCCGATCGCAGAATGTCGACCGTGCCGTGCACGCGCTTGCCGCGGCACGTGACCTCCGGCCGGCGGACAGGGACCCGGTCGGTCGGGCGCGAGCGTTGCGGGCGCTCGCCGAGGTGCTGCCGGAATGGAGTGGCGCAGATTCGCTTGCTCACGCCGCGGAGCTCGCCGACGAGGCACGCGCCGAGGCGGCGCGATTGGCGGAAACGGACGAGCGCGAGGCACGCCGGCAGACGGCGCAGGCAGAACTCGAGCGCATGCAGTCCGCGCTGCGTGTCGACATGAAATGGCTGTACGAATTGCCGCTCGAGGCGCGTCGCGAGGCCATCGAGGGCCACATCGGGACGCACGAGCGTGTACTCGAACAGATCGACCGCGACGCGACGCCCGCGCGCTGGGCAGACTGGACGGCGGGCCTCGGGCGGCTTTACGGCCGCCTGTGCCATGTCGGCGCAAGTGCCGCCGAGGTGCAGGCCGCGCACGACTGCCACCGGCGTGCGAGCGAATGCATCGATCCCTCCTCCGAGCCGCGGCTGTACCGAGACATTCTGGCGAGCTGGGGCGAATTCAGCCACGAGATCGGCGCATTCGAGGTCTCCTTTCAGGCTCACCGAACCGCGGCGATCATCAGCGAACATCTGCTCGCCGCGTTCGACGATGCCGATAACAGGCTGGCGGAGATCGCGGCGACACGCGGTTTCGGGCTGCTCGGCGCCTACGCGGCGGCGCGCCTGGATCGGGGTGAGGCGGCGGCAGAGCTGGCCGAGTTCGAGCGCAACCGTGGCATCGCCGACCTGCTCAGCGCGCGGGCGACACTGACGACGGCAACCGACGCAATGCGCCGCCAGCTGGCCGATACGCTGGGTCGCATCCAGTCCCTGGAATCACGATTGAACGAACTTGCGGCCGGCGACCCCGACGGACAAATGGCCGCCATGCAAGCGAAACTCGCGGATCACCTCGGCATGGACCCATCCCTGTTGCAGGTGCGGCGAGTCGACGAGGACGCGTACGCCACTAACCCGAATGCGGCCGAAGCCGAACGACTCCGCACCGAACTGGCGGACTCACGCCGGGCGCTGCGCGAGCTGCTTGCAGAGAGCGCGGAACACGAGCGTGACACGGGAAAACTCGCCTTCGATATCGACAGGATTCGTTCCGTTGCGGCGAGGGCGGGCGTGACCCTCGTATACCTCGTTGCCACCGTTCATGGAGGCGCCATGATCGCTGTATTGCCGGATGGCGCCGTCGAATCGTTACCGCTGGAGGCGCTGTCCAGCGACCTGACCGGTTTGCTGGTCAATGGCTCCGGGGAGGCAGTCGGCCTCAGGGATGCGATACGCGACGAATTCAGCGTACTCGACACGTGCCTCGCTGGCATCGCCACCGAACTAACGGCGGCCCTCGCCGAGCCTCTGGCGATGCTGCTGCGCTCGCGCGACGCCGGTTCGGCTGTCGCGGTGATCGGGCTCGGCCGAGTCGGGCTGTTGCCATTGCACGTAGCGAACATACCCGGGCTGACGCTGACCTACATACCCTCCGCGCGGGCGCTCTCCGCCGCGTGGCCCGCCACCGAGCGGACGCTCGATGCGCCCGCCGTCGTCGTCGCCGACCCTGAGCGCGACGACACAACAACTTTGCAATATGCGACGGCCGAGGGCCGCTGGCTCGAGCATCTCGCCGGCGCCGAGCGGCCGGTCACCATGCTCGCATCGGGCGAGGCGAGCCGCGAGGCGGTTCAGGCGATACTGCCCGATGCGGGCCTGGTGCACTTTGCCTGCCATGGCGAGTTCCGGCCCTCGGATCCGATGGAGTCGCGGCTGGCGCTCGCAGGAGACGATCAGCTCGAACTCGGCGACCTGTTCTTCGGTGCTGTCGGGATCTCGCGTGCGAGACTGGCGACGTTGTCGGCGTGCGAGACCGGGAGCGTAGAGTTCTATCGCTCGTCCGATGAAGCCACCGGGTTTCCCATGGGCCTGATGCTGGCGGGTGTGCCGGCGGTGCTGAGTACGATGTGGTCCGTCGACGACGCCGCCGCTATGTTCTTCGTCACGCGATTCTACGAATTGCTGCTGGATAGCGAGCTGGCCCCGGCGGCCGCCACGGCGGGTGCGCGCGACTGGCTCAGGACCGCACGCGCCGACGCGCTGATCGCGCGTATCGCGAAGATACGCAAGTGCCTGGCGCCGCCTGATCACGCCGTTGGCGAAGCGCTGCGAGAGCTGGAGGCGGAGCTTTCGCAATATGACGCGGGCAGCCGGCCGTTCTCGGCGCCGTCGGACTGGGGCGCGTTCTGCCTGACCGGGTTATAGCCCGGTCGAATGCGGTCCGGCTGGAGTTCGTCCGAGAAGGCACTGGATTGCGACACCAGGCGCTTCGTGGCCAGTATCGGCTTTACTCGTGAGCGCCTACGTTTCCGGGTGTCAAGCGCGAACTGGTGTTTTCGAAGGCCTACTGACAGCAGCAACCATGACACTCCGGCCATTGCCGGAGCCATGACCGCTTGCGGCGGTGCCTTTTGACCAGTTGGCTCGGCATTGTGTCCACCCGACAAGAGCTGTCCGCGCCAGGGTTTCACTGATGTCTGTGTTGCATAAACGGCGAATTCTTCTGCTGCCGGCCGAACGCGAATGGAAATGCTGCAAAACAGCCGTGGTCCGGTACCGTCGGTCCGTCAGTCGGGCGAATCGGATCGGATATGCACGAGCGCTGCGTCCAACATCACGTCTCTCGAGCCACGAATCCGCGGCGCCGGGAGTGGTACGTCGGGACTGACCGGATGCACAGAGCTGTTCCCGTTCGGCCGGATGATCAGGGCCTTTGGATAAGCGACGACGATGCCGGTGTTCGGGAGGGTGAATCGTTCCATCGCCCCGTACGTGGTCGCCATATCGACCGTCTTCTCTCCCATGATGACGCCGAAATCATAGTCCTGTATCAACGCGGCTGCGGAGACCGCGTTCGAGAACGAATATCGGTTGACCAGGACATAGACGTCACCCTCGAATCTCCCGGCCGACCGCGGTCGGACCTCGGGGATTGGAAACGACACCGTTCGACCGTTTTCCGTCGATGCATAGAGTTCTGCATAGAGACGGGATACGGAGTTGCCTCCGCTCGGGTGAGATTCCAGGCGTGCCTGGTTGGCGGCCGTCGACTGCGGGCTGACACGGATTCTGAAATCGGACGAAAAACGAAACGGACGGTCCGCAAACCAGGCGATTACCGGGTCGCTGAAGGAGTTGTCGCCGCCCGGGTTGTCGCGCAGATCGAGAATCAGCCGTTCCGCCCGATTCTCGATGAAATTCCCGAATGCTCTATCGATGAAGGCCAGGAACTCGGTGGTATCCAGGGAGTTCGCGCCCGGATCGGTATTGTGAAACGGACCCGGTCGCAGATACGCGACGGTGTCGCTCAGCATCCGCGCATCACGGCCCTCCAACGTGAACGGCGTGTCCTGATCTCTGTCATCCCGTTCCCCAGCGGACGTTGCGGAAATCTCGTAGGTGCCGCTGCCACCGCCGGCATGATCGACCGATACGGAATAGGCCTCTGCCGGTCCCAGCTCCAGCCAGATCACGAGCGGCAGGTAGCGCTCCAGAAGGACATAGGCAAACTCGGGCGTCTCGGCCGAAATATGGGCTGTCATTCGCGGTAACAGGTCCGCTACTCCTGTGCCATTGATCGCGACGATCCTGTCACCGGGCCGAATCTCGCTTGTTCCACTGAAGTTCTCGGTAACGGTCAGTCGCTCACTCCCCGCCACAACCGCCAATGGAAAGCCGGCACCGCCCGCAGCGCGATAGGCAATATAGCCGGAATAGTCCGATTCGATCCGTGTATGTGACTGGTGCGCCAGCGCGACAAATGGTTGGAACGCCATCTCGGCCTCAAATCGAGTCATGGGCCGCACGAAGCTTCTTCGGATTTCCCGGTAGCGGTCGTCGAACTCGCTGCGGGGCGTGAATGCATAGAGGTCGAAGTTCGCTGATTGAAGGCCTTCGTACATAGAGTCGAAATCCGCCACGATTTGTTCAGGGCTGAAGATGGTTTCTTCGTCAGCCGGCGCGGGTTCCTGTGCCTGGGCGAACAGGGTCTGCCCGAGGAGGATAAGCAGGAGAGAGGCTCTGATCATGATCGATTTGAATGTGGGTCGGAGAATCAGCGAGCGTTTCCATGAGAGGCGGTTACACCGCCACCATGCGTCGTCGATTGGCGGATCGCCCACGGGAATCAGCTCCCACCTACGCTCGGGGTATCCGTGGTAAAGGAACTGATACGCAACCAGTGCCGAATGCGGCGGGTATAGATGGGCGCCGCATCGACGGTTACGGAGCCGCTTTCTATCGCGGCAAGGAGATCCGTTTCGCCGTACCAGACCCGGGTCATGACATCGAGCGTTGATCGAATGAAGACATCCGTCTCGAGACCAAGGTCGGTGTCGCAGACTTCGACTTTACCGTCGCGTACATGAATGTAATGCACGGGCTTCTCTTCGACGTCCGTCAGTTCAATCCGGATCGAGGTATCCCCGTCGGGTAGCTGCTCGACGTCCAGGGCTCCCGCGAGATCGCGAACGAGACCCCAGGCCGTATTCTGCTTGCTGGTCATACCGCTGCTGGCGTGGCACATGCCCCACTTGCCCATCTCGGTCAATACGGGAGCGAGCGCCTTACCTGATGGGGTCAGAAAATACTCGTAGCGATTGGTGCCTGCAGGGCGCTTTCTGATGATCACTCCCTGATCCTCGAGATAACGCAGCCGGTTCCTGAGCATTGTCGGTGAGATGTTCGGAATGTATTTCTGTATTTCCGAATAATGCGTGGATCCGAAAAAAAGTTCTCGA
>JARRPZ010000048.1:0-29588 GCA_037382365.1 Gammaproteobacteria bacterium | reverse complement strand
TGCTTGAGTTCCTCCAGGCCCACCAGCAGCACCGCGACCTCGACCGGATCCAGCTGATCCAGGGGTCGGTCCGCATAGTTGGCGATGTCGGCCTCGTGGTCCTCGCGGTGAGCGAGCGCGCCCTTCAGCATCTCCAGAAACCATTCCTGGTCCACCCGGGCGAATTCCTGCCGTTCGCTGAACTGGGACTTCAGCTCCGGGCCGTCCTGGCCGGTCAGCTGGGCCTGGTAGAGCGCCTGGGCCAGCAGTTCGCGTGAACGGCTGCGCCGGGAGCGTGCCGTGCCTTTCGCCACGGGCGTCAGTCCAGGCGCCGCAGGAGGTTGATCATCTCGATCGCCGACAGCGCCGCTTCGGCGCCCTTGTTGCCGGCCTTGGTGCCAGCGCGCTCGATGGCCTGCTCTATCGTATCGACGGTGAGGACGCCGAACGCCACCGGCAGGCCATGGCGCGCGCCGGCCGCCGCGATGCCACGGGCGCATTCACCGGCTACGTAATCGAAATGCGGTGTCGCGCCGCGGATGACCGCGCCGAGCGCGATGATTGCCTCGAAACGGCGGCTTGCAGCCGCCTTCTCGACGGCGAGCGGCATCTCCCAGGCGCCAGGCACGCGGATCAGTTCCAGGTCGGGCTCCGAGGCGCCATGCCGGCACAGGGTATCCACCGCAGCGCCCACCAGCCGATCCACGATGAAATCGTTGAAGCGTGCTGCGACGATGGCGACGCGCGCATCTCGCAGTACGAGTTCGCCTTCGGTGGTCTTTATGGCGTCCATGGCTCAGTCGCCCTGCACGTAGTCGAGTACTTCGAGACCGAAGCCGGAGATTGCATGCATCTGCTTCGGCGCGGACAGGACCCGCATGCGGTGCACTCCGATGTCGCGCAGGATCTGCGCGCCGACGCCGTACGTGCGCAGAACGGAGGCTCCGTCACGCCGTCTCTCGATCTCCTCGACCGGGCGTTCCATCGCCGCGACCGCTTCCATGAATTCCCGCGGGCCCTCCTGGTCACGCAGGATGACGAGCACGCCGCTCTCGTCTTCGGTAATGCGTCGCATCGCGTCCCGCAGCGGCCACCCCAGCGCCGGATCCCGTACGCCGACGACGTCGCCCAGCGTATCCTGGATGTGGACCCGCACCAGCGGGACCGACTCCGGACCGATACGCCCATGCACCAGCGCGAGGTGTACCGTGCGGTTCACGTGGTCCTCGTAGCACAGCATGCGGAAATCGCCTTCAGCTGTCTGCACGTCGTGTTCGCTGATGCGCTCCACGGATACTTCCTTCTCGAGACGATAGCGGATGAGATCGGCGATGGTGCCGATCTTCAGCCCGTGCCGGCGGGCGAAGGCCTCGAGTTCCGGACGGCGCGCCATGCTCCCGTCCTCGTTCAGGATCTCCACGATCACCGCCGCCGGCTCCATACCGGCCAGCCTGGCGAGATCGCAGCCAGCCTCGGTGTGGCCGGCGCGGGTCAGCACCCCGCCGGGCTGGGCCATGACCGGGAAGATGTGGCCGGGCTGGGATAGATCCTCGGGGCGGGCGTCCGGGGCCACGGCGCAGCGCACGGTGCGGGCCCGGTCGTGAGCGGAGATGCCGGTGGTGATCCCTTCCACCGCCTCGATGGAGATCGTGAAGTTCGTCGCGTGCATGGCATTGGTGGCGCCGACCATCAGCGGCAGGCGCAACTGCTCGCAGCGCTCCCGGGTGAGCGTCAGGCAGATCAGGCCACGCCCGTAGCGGGCCATGTAATTGATGTCCTCGGGGCGCACGCGGCTCGCAGCCATGATGAGGTCGCCTTCGTTCTCGCGGTCCTCGTCGTCGACCATGATCACCATGCGTCCCGCACGGATCTCCTCGACGATTTCGTCGATCGGAGAGAAGCGGATCTTATCGCCCGGTTCGTGTTTCGCTGTCTCAGGCATAGCCGTGCGCCTTCAGAAATTCCGTATCGATGCTGCCACCACCGGCGCCGAGCAGACGCTCCGCATAACGGGCCATGAGGTCCACCTCGACGTTGACCTCGTCCCCCGGCACCAGCCGACCGAGCGTGGTGACCTCGGCCGTGTGGGGGATGATGTTCACCTCGAAGCGGTCGCCCTCCGCGGCGTTGACCGTCAGGCTGACGCCGTCCACGGCGACCGAACCCTTGCGGGCCAGATAACGCGCGAACTCGCGGGGCAGCGAAAACACCAGTCTAACCGAGCGGGCATCCTCTCCGCGACTCTCCAGCCGCCCCAGGCAATCGACGTGGCCCGTGACCAGATGACCGCCGAGGCGGTCGCCGACGGCGAGTGACGGCTCCAGATTGACCGTGCTGCCCGCCGACCGCGTGCCGAGGGTGGTCACGTCGAGGGTCTCGCGCGAGACGTCCGCTTCGAAACCGCCCCGGTGCAGATTCAGTGCCGTCAGGCAGACGCCTGAGACCGCGATGCTCTCGCCGGCATCGTAGGCGCTGCAGTCCAGGTCCGGACTCTCGATGGCGAGGCGCACGTCACCCCCGCGGCGATCGATGCGCCGGATGGTACCCGTGGCCCGGACGATGCCGGTGAACATGTGGCGCCTCCGATTCAGTGGTCGTCCGTGACGCGGGGCCGGGCCGTGATGCGGAGGTCCTTTCCGAACTGCCGGACGTCGGTCACCTCCAGATCAGCGCGCTGCGCCAGACGGGTCCAGTCCGGCGTCGCGAACAGGTGGCGTGTCTCACTGCCCATGATATGGGGCGCGAGGTAAATCACAAGCTCGTCCACCAGGCCCGCGGCGAGCAATGCGCCGTTCACGGCGGGGCCGGCCTCGACCAGCACGTCGTTGATCTCGCGGTCCGCCAGCAGCGAGAGCACGGCCTCGAGATCGAGCCCGCCCGGACTCGCTGCCACGGCGACGGCGTCCACGCCCTGGGGCAGCACTCGCCGATCCGACGCGCCGGAACCGTGCACTAGCAGCGTGCCGCCGCCATTCATCAACCGCGCCTCGTCGGGGATTCGCAGCCGGCTGTCGAGGACGACGCGCAGCGGCTGACGGGGCGTCGTGCCGAATGCCTCGTCACGCACCGTCAGCCGCGGGTCGTCCGCCAGCACCGTGCCGATGCCGGTGAGGATGGCGCCCGCCGCGGCGCGCAGCCGCTGCACGTCACCACGCGCTGCCTCGCCGGTAATCCACCGGCTCTCGCCATCGGCCATCGCCGTGGCACCGTCGAGGCTCGCCGCGGACTTCACCGTCACCCGCGGCCGGCCGTCACGCATGCGCCGGAAGAATCCCGCGTTCAGCCGCTCCGACTGCTCCGCCAGCAACCCCCCGGCCACCGCGATGCCGGCGGCACGCAGCCGTTCCGCGCCCTGCCCGGCTACGCGCGGATTCGGGTCGCCCGCCCCGTAGACGACACGGTCCACGCCCGCCGCGACGAGTGCCTCCGTGCAGGGGCCGGTGCGACCCCGGTGGCAGCAGGGTTCCAGGGTGACGTAGGCGGTCGACCCGCGCGCCCGGCTGCCGGCGGCCTCGAGGGCGGCGACCTCCGCATGGGGTCCGCCGGCGCGCTCGTGCCATCCCTCGCCCACGATCTCGCTGCCCCGCGTGATCACGCAGCCGACGCGGGGGTTCGGCGGAGTCGTGTACAGCCCCCGGGCGGCCAGCCGCAGAGCGCGTGCCATGCAGACCCGATCATGGACGTCGAACTCAGTCCCCGTCATCGTCATCATCATCCGCATGGCCGCCGCGCTCGTCGTCCGAGTCCGGCAACAGGGACATCTGTTCCCTGCTCGCTCCGGACAGGGCCCGCAGCCGGCGGATCTCCTGCTGAAACTCCGTCACATCCTGGAAGCTCCGGTAGACCGAGGCGAATCGCACATAGGCCACCTCGTCCAGCTGCCGCAATTCCTCCATGACCATGTCACCCAGGAGGCTCGAAGAGATCTCCCGCTCACCCAGGGTCCGGAGACGGTGGATCAGATGACCGAGAGCCTGTTCCAGCGCTTCGGCGCTCACCGGACGCTTCTCGAGCGCCCGGGTCAGGCTGCCCCGCAGCTTCTCCTCGTCGAATGGCTGGCGCCGTTCATCGCGCTTGACGATGCGCGGCATGACCAGCTCGGCCGTCTCGAAGGTGGTGAACCGTTCCCGGCACTGCTCGCACTGCCTCCGGCGGCGGACCTGGCGACCCTCCGCGGCGAGGCGGGAGTCGATGACCTTGGTCTCGGCGTGTCCGCAGAAGGGACAGTGCACCGCAACGCCTCCCGGGCGTCAGCCGTACACCGGAAACCGACGGCAGATGTCGAGCACCTCCGCCCGGACGCCGGCGATACGGCCCTCGTCGCTGATGTCGTCGAGGACGTCGGCGATCCAGTTGGCGAGCTGCCGGCATTCGGCGTCGCCGAAGCCCCGCGTCGTCACCGCGGGCGTGCCCATACGCAGTCCGCTGGTCACGAATGGCGAGCGTGGCTCGTTCGGCACGGTATTCTTGTTCACGGTGATATTGGCGTTGCCGAGCGCGGCGTCCGCATCCTTGCCGGTGATGTCCCTCTCGATCAGGTCGACCAGGAACAGATGATTGTCCGTGCCGCCGGAGACGATCCGGTGACCACGGGCCATGAGTTCGTCGGCCATCGCCCGGGCATTGTCGATCACCTGCTGCTGATAGTCACGGAACTCCGGCGCCATGGCCTCGAGGAAAGCGACCGCCTTGGCCGCGATCACATGCATGAGGGGGCCGCCCTGGGTGCCGGGGAAGACGAGCGAGTTGAACTTCTTCGTGATCTCGTCGTTCTCCCGCGCGAGGATCAGTCCGCCCCGCGGCCCTCTCAGCGTCTTGTGCGTGGTCGTGGTAACCACGTCCGCCACCGGCACGGGATTCGGGTACACGCCGGCGGCGACCAGACCGGCGACATGCGCCATGTCGACGAGCAGCCAGGCGCCGACCGCATCCGCGATATCGCGGAAGCGCTGCCAGTCCACGACGCGGGAATAGGCGGAGAAGCCCGCGATGATCATCTTCGGCCGGTGCCGCTCCGCCAGCTCTGCGACTTCTTCGTAATCGATGTAGCCGTTGTCGTCCACGCCGTACTGGTGCGCGTCGAACAGCTTCCCCGAGAAATTCGGCGCCGCACCGTGAGTGAGATGACCGCCGTCCGAGAGACTCATGCCGAGGATCGCGTCGCCTGGCTTCAGGAGAGCGAGATAGGCCGCGGCATTCGCCTGCGACCCGGAATGGGGCTGCACGTTGGCGTAATCGGCGCCGAACAGCTCCCTGGCCCGGTCGATGGCGAGCCGCTCCGCGATGTCGACGTACTCACAGCCACCGTAATAGCGCTTGCCGGGATAACCCTCGGCGTACTTGTTCGTCAGGACGGAACCCTGGGCCTCCAGCACCCGGGGGCTGGCATAATTCTCCGAGGCGATCAGCTCGATGTGCTCCTCCTGCCGCCTCGCCTCCTCGGCCATCGCCGAAGCGAGTTCCTCGTCGAAGCTGGCGATACTCATCGTCTCTGGATACATCCGGTGCCTCCGGTTCGAGCGCTTGGGGATCGCGTCATTGTATGCGGGCGACGCGCAAGCGTCACCGGGCGTCGAGGAGGCTTCTCACAACGGCTCGCCAGGCCACCGCCAGGTTGCGCCGGTTGTAGCCGCCGCCACCGGTCGCGAGCAGACGACCCTCGCAATGCTCGGCGGCGATCGCGGCCAGGCGGGAGGCGGCGTGGGCATAGGCGGCCTCGCTGTAGCCGAGATGGGTGATGGGGTCACCCGCCATGGCATCGGCACCGCACTGGAGGAGGATGAATTCCGGCCGGCCTTTCTCGAGATAGGTCTCGATTTGTTCCCACGCGACCCGGAATACTTCGTCGTCCGCGCCCGGCGGCATCGGGATGTTGAGTTTGGTGCCCTCGGCGGCGCCGCTGCCGGTCTCCCAGCGATGGCCGGTACCCGGATACAGGAAGCGCCCGTCTTCGTGGATGTCCGCGAACAGGAGGTCCGGGTCGTCCTCGAACCCGTAGAACACACCGTCCCCGTGATGCGCATCGATATCCACGTAGGCCACGCGGCGCAGGCCGTACTGGCGTCGCAGATACTCGATGGCCACGCCGCAGTCGTTGAACACGCAGAAGCCGCCGGCGGTGTCGCGCCGGGCGTGGTGCAGGCCGGCGATGGGTATGAACGTCGCTCCGCAATCGCCCGCCATGATCGAATCGACCGCATCGCGCACTGTCCCGACGACGGTGGCCGCGGCTTCGTAGATGCCGGGGAATGCCGGCGTATCACCGGAATCGAGCCATCCCCGCCCTGTCGCGGACGCCTGCAGCACCCGGTCGATGTACGCGTCGGCGTGGAACAGCGCGATCACGTCCCGGTCCGCATCGCAGGGATCTGCGTAGCTCACCTCAACGTCCATGCCGGCTTCCATCAGGCCGTCATGGAAGACGTCGTGGCGATCGGGACCGAAGGGGTGGCCTTCGCCGAAGCCGTAACGGGCGAGCGAGGCGCCCTTGTAGACGCGGACTGCCCGGGCACTCACGACGCCGTTCCGGGCGCGCCGGCGCACTGGCCAGCATGGGAGCCATCACCCATAATGAACCGACGATCGCACTGCTGACTGATACTTCTTCGGGACGACATGGCTCAATACATTTACACAATGAACCGGGTGGCGAAAGTAGTGCCGCCCAAGCGTTACATCCTGCACGACATCTCGTTGTCGTTCTTCCCCGGCGCCAAGATCGGCGTGCTCGGGCTGAACGGCGCCGGGAAATCCACGCTGCTGCGGATCATGGCAGGCCTCGACAAGGAATTCGAGGGCGAGGCGAGGCCCCAGCCCGGCATCAGGATCGGCTATCTGCCCCAGGAGCCCGAACTGGACCCGTCCAAGGACGTGCGTGGCAACGTGGAGGAAGGCGTCGCCGAGACCAAGGCACTCATCGACCGCTTCAACGAGATCAGCATGAAGTTCGCCGAGCCGATGGACGACGATGAGATGGCGGCACTGCTGGAGGAACAGGGTCGGCTGCAGGATGCCATCGACGCCGCGAATGCCTGGGAGCTCGAACGCCAGCTCGAGGTGGCGGCCGACGCGCTGCGATTGCCGGAATGGGAGGCCGACGTGACCCGGCTCTCCGGCGGTGAGCGCCGGCGGGTGGCGCTCTGTCGCCTGCTGCTCTCCAAACCGGACATGCTGCTGCTGGACGAGCCCACCAACCATCTCGACGCGGAATCGGTGGCCTGGCTGGAGCGTTTCCTCGAGGAATATCCGGGCACGGTGATCGCGGTCACCCATGACCGCTACTTCCTGGACAACGTGGCCGGCTGGATCCTGGAGCTGGATCGCGGCTACGGGATCCCGTGGCAGGGCAATTATTCTTCCTGGCTCGAACAGAAGGACATGCGCCTCGCCCAGGAGGAGAAGACCGAGCAGGCCCGACGCAAGGCCATACAGGCGGAACTCGAGTGGGTACGCCAGAACCCGCGGGGTCGTCAGGCGAAGGCCAAGGCACGCCTCAGGCGCTTCGAGGAACTCTCCTCCCGGGACTACCAGAGCCGCAACGAGACGAACGAGATCTACATCCCGCCCGGCCCGCGGCTCGGCGACGTGGTGCTGGAACTCGACGGTGTCGCCAAGGGCTACGGCGAGAAGCTCCTGATGGAGGATCTCAGCTTCAGTCTCCCCCCCGGCGGCATCGTCGGCGTGATCGGCCCGAACGGGGCCGGCAAGACCACCCTGCTGCGCATGATTACCGGCACCGAGCAGCCGGACAACGGCACGCTGCGCCTCGGCGACACCGTGAAGCTCGCCTATGTCGACCAGTCGCGCCAGAGCCTGGACGACGAGAAGACCGTGTGGGAGGAGATCTCCAACGGTCAGGACGTCCTCAAGGTCGGCAACTACGAGACGCCCTCCCGGGCGTATGTCGGGCGATTCAATTTCCGCGGCGGCGATCAGCAGAAGAAGATCGGTCTCCTGTCCGGCGGCGAGCGCAACCGGGTGCATCTGGCCAAGGTCCTGCGCGACGGCGGCAACCTGCTGCTCCTGGACGAACCGACCAACGATCTGGACGTGGAGACTCTCCGGGCCCTGGAGCAGGCACTGCTGGAATTCCCGGGGTCGGCCATCGTGATCTCGCACGACCGGTGGTTCCTGGACCGCATCGCCACCCACATCCTGGCGTACGAGGGCGAGAGCCAGGTGACCTGGTTCGCCGGCAACTACCAGGAATACGAGGACGACCGCAAGCGGCGCTTCGGCGACCAGGCGGACCGTCCGCAGCGCATACGCTACCGGAGGCTGACCGCCTGACGGGGGAGAGATGAGCTTCTGCCTGGACCGGGAAGAAGGACTGCGGACGAGCGGGGACGGGCGCTTCGCCCTCGAGTGTCCGTATTGCGACGTCTATGCGCACATGACGCCTCAGTCCGTGCCGGACGTGGACCTGCTGCTGCGCACGCGCCCGACCCGGGTGGGACTGGTGTTCCAGTGCGACTCCTGCACGGCGCCGGTATTCCTGCGTTTCTCGGTCAGGGAGTACACGGGGACCCGGATCGAGCTGTACAGCAACTTCGCGGAACTGGAGAGGCCGAAGGAAACGTTCCCGTTCAATCACCTGCCGGACGAAACGGCCGCCCTGTTCCGGGAGGCACTGGGCTGTTACAGCGACGGCCATTTCAATGCCTTTGCGTCCATGTGCCGTCGCACGGCAGAAAGCGCATTCACCGCAGCCGGCGACGGCGGCAAGCTCGCGGCCTTCGACATCGTGATGTCGGCGAAGAAACTCGCCGGCCTGGACGACGAGCTGTTCCAGCCGGCCCGACGAACGCTGTTCGACGGCTCGCCGGAGCACGCCCCGCTGCCCGAGCTCGGGCGGGCCGAGGCCGGTGTCCTTCTGGAACTGTCCAAGGATCTGTTCTATCAGTTGTTGGTGCGCCGCGCGAAACTCACCCGGGCTCTCAAGGTGAGACAGTTCTTCGTGCGCGAGAGCGCGGCGGATCGTGACGCGGGCTGAGCGTCGGCGGATACTATCCCACGGCGACCCGGGCATTGCGGAAGAGGCGCGCCCAACCACCCTCCTCGCCCCAGTCCTCCGGATGCCAGGAATTCTGCACCGTGCGCGCCACACGTTCCGGATGGGGCATGATGATGGTGGCGCGGCCGTCGCTGGAGGTCAGGGCGCAGATTCCGCCCGGTGAACCGTTCGGGTTTGCCGGATAACGCTCGGTGGGTGCTCCCCGGTTGTCCACGTAGCGGACCGCGATCAGCCCCCCCGCCTCACAGGCCTCCCGGTCCGCCGCCGTCGCGAAGTCCGCGCGGCCCTCACCGTGGGAAGTCACGATCGGCAGGCGTGATCCCGCCATCCCCGCCAGCAGGAGCGACGGCGACTCCTCTATCTGCACGAGCGACAGCCGAGCCTCGAACTGCTCGGAACGGTTGCGCAGGAATCGGGGCCAGTGGCCCGCGCCGGGTATCAGATCTTTCAGGGTGGCGAGCATCTGACAGCCGTTGCAGACGCCGAGGGTGAACGTGTCGGGACGTGCGAAGAACGCCGCGAACCGCTCCCGCATCCCCTCGTCGTAGAGGATGGACTTCGCCCAGCCGCCGCCGGCGCCCAGCACGTCCCCGTAGGAGAAGCCGCCGCAGGCAACGAGTCCGATGTAGTCCTGCAGGCGTTCCGTGCCGCCGGCGAGATCGCTCATGTGGACGTCCGTCGCGTCGAAGCCGGCAGCCAGGAAAGCCGCCGCCATCTCACGCTGGCTGTTGACCCCCTGCTCACGCAATATCGCCACTCTCGGCCGGGCACGGCCGGCGATGCAGGGTGCGGTCACGTCCTCGCGGACGTCGAAAGTCAGCACCGCGTTCAGGCCCGGATCATCGTCGTCGGCGATCGCGGCGTACTGCTCCGCGGCCGTCTCCGGATTGTCCCGGCGCGCCTGGAGCCGATAGCTCGTCTCCGCCCACACCTGCTGCAGATCGCTGCGCTCGAACGCGAACTCGCGGCCGTCCGCATGCAGCACGAGACGCTGGTCGTCGCGGGATCGGCCCACCCGGTGGATGCATTCGGCGAGTCCCGCTTCCGCGAGCACCGATTCGACCTCCGCCAGCGCCGCGCCGCCAACCTGGACGAGAGCACCCGGCTCTTCCGCGAACACGGCGCCGAGCACGCCGCCGGAACCGATTCGCGGCCGCAGATCGATGCCGACGCGCCCGGCAAACAGCATCTCGGCGGCGCAGGCGAAGAGTCCGCCGTCCGAGCGGTCGTGGTAGGCGAGCAGGTGGCCGTCCCGATTCAGGCGCTGGATGGCGGCGAAGAATGCCCGCAACCGCGCCGGGTCGTCCAGGTCGGCGGGGTCGCCGTCGTGTCGGTCGTAACACTGGGCCAGACACGAGCCGCCGAGCCGATCGGCACCGGCGGACAGGTCGATCAGCAACAGGTGGGACGGCTCGTCCGTCGCCTGCAGCCGCGGCGTCAGGGTACGCCGCACATCGTCCACCGGCGCGAAGGCCGACACGATCAGGGAGACCGGGGCCACGACCTGGCGGTCCTCGCCATCCTGCTGCCACGCGGTACGCATCGACAGCGAATCCTTGCCTACCGGGATGGCGATCCCCAGCGCCGGGCAGAGCTCCAGGCCCACGGCGCGCACGGTGTCATAGAGTTTCGCGTCCTCGCCAGGGTGACCCGCCGCGGCCATCCAGTTGGCGGACAGCCGGATGCGCGAGATATCACCGATGGACGCCGCCGCGATATTGGTCACCGCCTCCGCCACCGCCATGCGGCCGGAGGCCGGCCCGTCCAGCAGCGCGAGCGGTGTCCGTTCGCCCATGGCCATGGCCTCGCCGGTATGGCCGCGGAAGCCCGAGCAGGTGACCGCCACGTCGCTCACCGGCACCTGCCAGGGGCCGACGAGCTGATCCCGGACCGTCAGCCCGCCGACCGTACGGTCACCGATGTGGATGAGAAAGGACTTGTCCGCCACCGTCGGGTGACTCAGCACCCGCCTGCAGGCTTCGGCCAGATCGATGTCGTCCGTCACGAGCGCCGTCGCCGGTGCCGGCTCCCGCTCCGCCTCTCGCTGCAGGCGCGGCGTGCGTCCCAGCAATACGTCCATCGGCAGGTCCACTGCCGGCTCGCCGAACCAGCGATCCGTCACGACCAGCCGCCCGTCATCCGTGATCTCACCGAGCACGGCGTACGGACAACGCTCGCGGCGGCACACGGTGGCGAATTCAGCCAGGCGGTCTTCGGCGACGATCAGCACGTATCGCTCCTGGGCCTCGTTGCACCAGATCGCCATCGGGCTCATGCCCGGTTCATCGTTGGGCACTTCCCGCAGTTCGAAACGACCGCCCCGCTTGCTGTGATCGACCGCCTCCGGCACGGCGTTCGAGAGCCCGCCGGCGCCCACGTCGTGGATGAGGAGGATCGGGTTGTCGCGGCCGCGGGCCCAGCACTGGTCGATGACCTCCTGCGCCCGTCGCTGCATCTCCGGATTGCCCCGTTGCACCGAGGCGAAGTCGAGCTCCTCGGTGCTGGCGCCACTGGCCAGGCTCGAGGCCGCACCGCCGCCGAGGCCGATCAGCATCGCCGGGCCGCCCAGAACGATCAGACGGGTGCCGGCGGGCACGTCGCCCTTGACCGCATGCTCCGCACGCACGTTGCCGACGCCGCCGGCGATCATTATCGGCTTGTGATAGCCGCGACTCTCCCCCGGCGGGAGCCAGTCCGGGCACGCCTCCCAGGCGCGGAAATAGCCGGCGAGATTGGGCCGGCCGAACTCGTTGTTGAACGAGGCGGCGCCGATCGGTCCCTCCAGCATGATGTCCATCGCGGAGGCGATGCGATCGGGCCGGCCCGTCGCCCGCTCCCAGGGGCGTGGCGCTTCCGGTATGTGCAGGTGGGACACCGTGAATCCGGTCAGGCCGGCCTTCGGGGCGGCTCCCAGACCGGTCGCGCCCTCGTCGCGGATTTCGCCGCCGGATCCGGTCGCGGCGCCCGGGAACGGCGAAATGGCCGTGGGGTGATTGTGGGTCTCGACCTTCATGAGGATATGGATCGGCTCGCTCACGTAGCGGTAACGGCGGGTGACCGGCTCAGGTGTGAGCCGCTCGCCGTCCCAGCCCTCGATCACGGCGGCGTTGTCGCTGTAGGCGGAGAGGATGCCGTCGGGAGAGGCCGCCGTGGATTCCCGAATCATCGCGAACAGGCTGCGGGGCTGGCGTTCGCCGTCGATGGTCCACTCCGCATTGAAGATCTTGTGCCGACAATGCTCGGAATTCGCCTGAGCGAACATCATCAGTTCCGTGTCGGTCGGATCACGGTCGAGCGCCCGGTAGGCTTCGGCGAGGTAGTCGATCTCTTCCTCCGCCAGCGCCAGACCGAGATCCCGGTTGGCCGCCCGGAGGGCCTCCCGGCCCCGGCCTCGCAGCGGGACCCGCCGCTGGGGTGCCGGCTCCCGGTGGGCGAACATCGCCGCCACATCCGCCGTATCGCGGAAGACACTCTCCGTCATCCGGTCGTGGAGCAGGGCCGCAACCCCGTCCAGTGAGGCCGCTCCCGGCTCGACACCGACGAGGCGCCAGCGTGTGCCTCGCTCGACCCGGACGACGGCGTCGAGCCCGCAGGCATGCACGATATCGGTGGCCTTGCTGGACCAGGGAGAGATGGTCCCGATACGGGGCGTGGCGACGAGAACGGCGCCCGACTCTCGCCCCGGTTCCGCCCGTACGCCGAGCAGTGCGCCCAGCACCTCGAGTTCATCGTCGTCGAGCGCGCGGCGGGCCTCGACGAAATAGCGATGCGCTGCCTCGAGACCCGTCAGTCCGGGCAGCAGCGGCCTGATACGAGCCTGCAACCGCCGGATCCGGAATTCCGACAGGGCCTCCGCGCCAGGCAGTACCAGCAGGCAGTTTTCGGTCACCCGGCCGGGTCCGCGGTCAGGACTTGTCGCCGGACGGCGAATACATGGTCATCGGGAACTGGGTGACGTTGCCGCCTTCGGCCTTGCTGATCTTGCTGGCGCCCTGCTTCTCCACTTCGTCCACGCGCAATACGGAGTGCAGGGGGAGATAGGAACAGCAGATCCTCGACGGTCAGGAAGCCGAACAGATCGCCGTGGTTCACACCGCCGGCGTAGACCTCGTAGACCTTGCCCTGATTGACGAACGAAATCCTGTAGATGCGTTTGGCTGTCATAGACATTCCGTCCCCTGCGGCGAGTGTACCCGAATTCCGGCGCCGGCTGCCGACGCCGGTTGCGAAATCGGGGACCGGCCGGAAATTTCAAGTCGGCGGGCAATTCCGCGACCGGGCGACCCGCGTAATTGTGAACTCCGACAAAGCCGGCCGCCGGACCGGCGGTCCAGAATATCCAAGTTGGCGCGTGTCTGCGCGGCGCACGGGTAACCGGGATTTCACACAGAGAGACTGACGATGGCACTGACACTCGAAGTGACCGGCCGCGCCCTCAGGGAACAGCTCGGTGAGGACGCCGTGATCCAGTTCGGCCGCGAGGGCGGGACGATCGGTCGCGCGGAGGGCAACGACTGGCGCCTGCCCGACAGCGAACGCGTCATCTCCAGCCACCATGCCACGATCGATTTCCAGGCCGGCAGTTACTACCTCATCGATCTCAGCACCAACGGAGTGTACGTCAACGGGTCGGACGTGCCGGTCGGTCGGGGCAAGCCCCAGCGGCTCTTCGACGGCGATCTGTTACGCATGGGCGAATACGTCGTCAGCGTCACCATCGACGAGGGTCTCGATCTCCTGCTGGAGGAGGACCATCGCAGTTCGATCGCGCGGCGGGAGCTGGTGCTGATGGAGGAGGAGGAATCCGACGACGTCTCTCTGATCGACCCCGACGAGATGACGGGCACCCGGCAACTCGACTCCCGGCTGCTGGAAGAAAAGGACGCCCCGCCCGGCGGCAGCGAGCGGCCGCGGACGCGCACGGTCCGCGCACCGGCGACCGAGGACAACGTGACCCCCATTCGACCGTCGGTCGCCAGCCGGTGGCCGGCCTCCGGCCGCACGGGCGACGGGAGCCGGGCGACAGAGAAAGGCGCCTCACTACCGAACGACGCCGTGGAGGCATTCCTCGGTGGACTCGGCATCGACCGGGCGGCACTCGGCGGCGCAGACAATCGGCGCGTCCTGCACAATGCCGGACTCGCGCTGCGCGAGTTCGTGCTCGGGACGATGGAATTACTGCAGAACCGGGCGGCGGTGATGAACAGCTACCGGCTGGAGGCAGACGCCGATGAATCGGCCGCAGGCAATCCACTGCAGCATTCCTCCGGTACGGACGACGCCCTCCGCATGCTGCTGACCGGCAGCCGGGCGAACTACGGCCCGGCCGTACACAGTGTGCGCGGCGCCATCCGCGACCTGAAGGAGCACCAGATCGCCGTCGTCTGCGCCATGCGGGATGCCCTCGGCTCCTTCACCGGCCGGCTGGACCCCGATGAACTGGAGCAGAAGTTCGACGGCACCCTGAAACGTAATGCCCTGTTCAGCGGCAACACGCGCGGGAAATACTGGGATCTCTACCGCGAGCTGTACCTGGCGCTGAACCGACAGGACGAGACGCGGCTTCCCCACCAGTTCAGCGAGGAATTCGCCCACGCCTACGGCGAGCACATCGAACGACTGCACCGCGACGCCCTGCGCCAGCGGCAAGGCAGCCGGCCACGCGACGGGGCCGGCTCCTGAGTCGGACGCGGAGCGTCAGCGGTTGCGACGATTCTCGATCAGGTCGTTCACGACGGCCGGGTCAGCCAGCGTCGACGTATCCCCCAGATTCCCGTAATCGTTCTCCGCTACCTTGCGCAGGATGCGACGCATGATTTTCCCTGACCGGGTCTTCGGCAGGCCCGGTGCGAACTGGATCAGATCGGGGGAGGCGATGGGTCCGATCTCCTTCCTCACCCACTGCCGGAGTTCGTCGAGCACCTCGTCGCTCGCATCGATACCCTCCATCAGCGTCACGTACGCGTAGATGCCCTGACCCTTGATGTCGTGGGGATAACCGACGACGGCCGCCTCTGCCACCTTGGGATGCGCGACGAGTGCGCTCTCCACCTCGGCGGTCCCCATCCGGTGTCCCGAGACGTTGATGACGTCGTCCACGCGGCCGGTGATCCAGTAGTACCCGTCCTCGTCCCGGCGCGCGCCGTCGCCAGTGAAATACAGCCCGTCGAAAGTGGAGAAGTAGGTGTCGACGAAGCGCTGGTGGTCACCGTAGACGGTACGCATCTGTCCCGGCCAGCTGTCCTTCACCACGAGATTCCCCTCGGCCGGACCGTCCAGGGGAGTGCCCTCGTTATCCACCAGGCCGGGCTGTATCCCGAAGAACGGCCGGGTCGCGGAGCCCGGCTTCAGCGGCGTGGCCCCCGGCAGGGGCGTGATCAGAATGCCGCCGGTCTCGGTCTGCCACCAGGTGTCCACGACGGGGCAGCGATCCTCACCGACCACGTGGTAGTACCACTCCCAGGCCTCCGGATTGATCGGCTCGCCCACGGTGCCGAGCAGACGCAGGCTCTCGCGTGAGGTCTTCTCGACCGGCTCGTCGCCTCCGCGCATGAGCGCACGGATCGCGGTGGGCGCGGTGTAGATGATGTTCACGCCATGCTTGTCGCACACCTGCCAGAATCGGCTCGAATCCGGGTAATTCGGTACACCCTCGAACATCAGGGTGATGGCACCGTTGGCCAGCGGCCCGTACACGATGTAACTGTGCCCGGTCACCCAGCCGACGTCGGCCGTGCACCAGTAGATGTCACCCGGATGGTAGTCGAAGACGTACTGGTGGGTGAGGGAGGCATAGACCAGATAGCCGCCGGAGGTGTGCAGGACGCCTTTCGGCTTGCCGGTGGAACCCGAGGTGTAGAGGATGAAGAGCGGATCCTCTGCACCCATCTCTTCGGGCGGGCAGTCGGCCTCGACGTCGCGCTCGGCTTCATGCAGCCAGACGTCGCGCTCCGCATCCCAGTCGACATCCGCCCCCGTGTTGCGCACGACCAGCACTTTTTCGAGCATCGTCACGTCCGACTTCGAGGCCGCCGCATCCACGTTGGCCTTGAGCGGGACTCTGCGGCCACCGCGCCGCCCTTCGTCCGCGGTAATGACCACGTTCGATTCACAGTCGACGATGCGCCCCGCAAGCGCGTCGGGCGAGAAGCCACCGAAGACCACGGAGTGGACTGCGCCGATACGCGCGCAGGCGAGCATGGCGACGGCGGCCTCAGGGATCATCGGCATGTAGATCGTGACACGGTCGCCGCGCTTCACCCCGATCTTCTTCAGCACGTTGGCGAACCGGCAGACCCGTTCGTAGAGCTGGCGATATGTGATCGTCTCGTCGCGCTCGGGGTCGTCGCCCTCCCAGACGATGGCCGGCTGATCGCCCTTGTCGTCGAGATGCCGGTCGACACAGTTGTAACAGACGTTCAGGGTGCCGTCGGCGTACCAGCGGATGTGCAGGTCGTCTCGGTCGTAGGAGACGTCTTTCACCTCGCTGAACGGCTTCATCCAGTCGATACGCTGCGCCTGGTCGGCCCAGAAGCCTTCGTTGTCCGACAACGAGCGACGGTACATATCGTCGTAGGTCTTCTCGTCGACGAATGCGCGCCCGCGGAAATAATCGTTGACCGGATAAACCTTGCTCATCAGCTCCCCTCCTCGATGAATTGCTCAGTCCAGGACACAGTGTACCGGATGGCCACCTCCGACTCAGCGCCGCGCCGCAGCCCGTGCCAGCGACAGCACTCGCCGGGCCTGCAACAGGTGCGGCCGGTCGATCATGCGACCGTCGAGATCGAGTACACCGGCATCCGGCTCGGCGTCGAAAGCCGCAATCACGCGCCGGGCATCGGCGACCTCCTCCCGGGTCGGCGTGAACGCCTCGTTGATCACCGGGACCTGCGCGGGGTGGATGGCGAGCATGCCCAGGAAACCGTCACGACGGGCGGCGTCCGCGCAGGTTCGCAGACCCTCCAGGTCGCGGAAATCGGTATAGACCGTGTCCACGGCGGTGACGCCGGCGGCGGCGGCCGCGAGCACGCAGAGGCTGCGGACAGTCTGGAACGTCGGCAGCCAGCGACCTTCGGCATCGCGGGTCGACATGGCGCCGATCGCGGCCGAAAGGTCCTCGGCACCCCAGGACAGTGCGACGAGCCGCGGACCGGCCTCCGCATACTCCGCCAGCCGGAATACGGCGGCCGGTGTCTCCGTGGCGATGGCGAGGAGTCGCACGCTCCCGGGCGCCATGCCCGCAGCCGATTCCAGCGAAACCAGCCAGCGATCGAGGCGCACGATATCCTCGGCGCCACCGGCCTTCGGCACGACGATGCCGTCGAGGCCATCCCGGACCACGGCGGGCAGATCCGCCCCGGCCTCGCCGCTCGCGAGGGCATTGATACGCACCCAGCGCTCGCTGCGGCCCCGTGGCCCGGCCAGGAACCGGTGCGCCAGCCGCCGCGCTTCGGCCCGGCGGCTGGCAGCGACCGAATCCTCCAAATCGAGGATCAGCGCATCGGCACCGGCATCGTCCGCCCTGGCGAGCTTGCGCTCGCTGTCGGCCGGCACGAAGAGGTAGGAGCGCACCGGTCAGGGACCCGGCTTTCGCAGCATCAACGCGCTGCGCCGGCAGCTGCCGACCAGGACGTCTTCCTGGTTGAACGCGCGGTGCGCGAAGACCACGATGCCGTTTTCCGGCCGCGAGCGGCTCTCGCGTATCTCCACCACCTCGGTCTCCACCCGTATCGTGTCTCCGTGGAACAGCGGATGGGGGAAACGCACTTCGTCCCAGCCGAGATTGGCGACGGTCGTCCCGTGGGTCGTGTCGTTGACCGAGATCCCGACCATGAAGCCCAGCGTCAGAGCGCTGTTCACGAGCGGGCGGCCGAATTCGGTCCCCTTGCAGTATTCGGCATCGAGGTGGATCGAGGCGGGATTATGGGTCAGCGCGGTGAAGAACACGTTGTCGGCCTCGGTGATCGTCCGCCGGATTGGATGATCGAAGGTCTGACCGATCTGGAATTCCTCGAAATACAGTCCGGGCATGGACGGAGCTTTCCCCTGCGCTGAGGTCATCGATGATACCGCGCGTTCCCGGACGGTTGTAGGAGGGCTGCGGGAACGACTTGCAGGAAAGGCTGCAGGGGGGCGGTGAAGGAAGGGCTTTAGCCCCGATTCCCCAGCTTCGCCAGCAGCTGCCCCTGATCGGGCCGGAAGGCCCTCCTACCTCACCGGCCCTACGACAACTCCTTCTCGTGCAGCCAGGCCGCATGCTTCGGGGCGCGCCGGGTCCGTGACCATTCTTCCAACATCGCCGGGGCGACTTCGTGCAGCCGCTCGAGCATCTCGTCGCTGGCGGTATTGGCGGCGATCTCGAGCCGGTGACCATTCGGGTCGAAGAAGTAGATGGACTGGAAGAGCGTGTGATCCGTGGGGCCCACGACATCCAGTCCCTCGTCTTCGGCCTTCTTCTTCAGACGCATGAGCTCGTCCATCGACTCGACTTCGAACGCGATGTGCTGCACCCAGGCCGGGGTGTTCGGATCCTTGCCCATCGGCGGCGAATTCGGGATCTCGAAGAAGGCGAGAACGTTGCCCATGCCGGCGTCCAGGAATACGTGCATGTAGGGGTCGGGTTCCTTCGTCGAAGGCACTTCGTTCTCGGCGATGGCCAAGAGGAAGTCCATGTCGAGCACGCGCTGGTAGAACTCCACCGTCTCCTTGGCGTCATGGCAGCGATAGGCCACGTGATGGATGCGTTTCAGTCCCACGCCGGCGCCCTCAACCCGCTTCCTTCAGTACGCCGCGGCGCAGCTGATCGCGCTCCATGGACTCGAAGAGCGCGGTGAAGTTGCCCTCGCCGAACCCCTCGTCGCCCTTGCGCTGGATGAACTCGAAGAACACCGGGCCGATCATCGTCTCGGAGAAGATCTGCAGCAGCAGGCGGTTGTCTCCGTCCTCCGTGCTGCCGTCCAGCAGGAGACCGCGGCTCTTCAGCTCCCCGATCGGTTCGCCGTGGCCGGGCAGCCGCTCTTCCAGCATCTCGTAGTACGTATCCGGCGGCGGTGTCATGAACTTCATGCCTTTCGCCTTCAGCGCGTCCCAGCTGGCGAAAAGATCGTCGGAGGCGAGCGCGATATGCTGGATGCCTTCCCCGTTGTAGGCCATCAGGAATTCCTCGATCTGGCCCGTGCCCTCGGATGCCTCTTCGTTCAGCGGAATGCGTATACGCCCGTCCGGGGCCGTCATGGCGCGGGAATGCAGGCCGGTGTACTCGCCCTTGATGTCGAAATAGCGTATCTCGCGGAAATTGAACAGGCGCTCGTAGTACTTCGCCCAGTAGTCCATCCGGCCCCGGTAGACATTGTGAGTCAGGTGATCGATGAGCCTGAAGCCGCAGCCTTTCGGATGACGATCGACACCTTCGAAGAACTCGAAGTCGATGTCGTAGATGGATCGCTCGTCATCCCCGTAGCGATCGACCAGGTAGAGGGGTGCACCGCCGATTCCCTTGATCGCCGGCAGGCGCAGTTCCATCGGCCCCGTCGGGATGTCCATCGGCTGGGCACCGAGTTCCAGCGCCCGCGCATAAGCGGCATGCGCATCCCGCACGCGGAAAGCCATGCCACAGGCCGACGGGCCGTGCTCCTCGGCGAAATACCAGGCGGGATGCTGCTTCTCGTTGTTGATGATGAAGTTGATGTCACCCTGCCGGTAGAGCACCACGTCTTTGGAGCGGTGCTTCGCCACGGCCGTGAATCCCATCATCTCGAACAGCGGTTCCAGTACACCCGGCTCGGGCGATGCGAACTCCACGAATTCGAAACCGTCGAGGCCCATCGGGTTCTCGAAAAGGTCTGCCATCTCTCCCTCCGTCACGATCGTCGTGCAGTGTACGCTGACAATCCATCAGTTTAGTTACATATGAAACTTAGTGCAACAATGAACCTGCGAGGCGAAACGGCGGCAAATGGAATCGCAGGAGGCCTTCAGAGGGAGCCGCCGCGCCGGCTCTCCTCGTACATCCTGATGAGGAAGCCGCGGATGGCGGCCTCGCCCTCTTCCCGGGTCATCAGACGCTTCTCCGCCATCAGCGTCGCCATGTCGGCAATGGAACGGCGTCCGTCGATCATGCTCATGATGAAGGCATGGATCCGGGTGGACAGCGCCTGCACCCGGAAGCTCTCCAGCGCAGGCACCGGTTCGCTGCCCGTCACCAGCCAGTCCGGCAGCGCCTTGTGCCGTTCGGGCTGCGGTGCGTCGGCGGCCTTCGTCGCCACCACGGTCACCACCCGCTCCCGGCGACCGTGCCGGCTGGCCGGACAATCCATGTAGGGGATCTCCGTCTCCGCGACGGTCGGCTCGTCGAAGCCGGCTTCCCGGATCATCGTGAGGGCCTCCTCCAGGCTGTAGCTCTCCGCCGGTGTCGCGCCGCGGAAAGCGGCGGAGCCGAACCAGACCCAGCGTCCGCCGGCACTCAGCAGACGGTTCCAGCGGGCTGCCTGAACCGGGAAATCCTCCGGCAGGACGTCGATCAACCACGGGGTCAGGAGCGTGTCGAATGCCTCGTCCCGGAACGGCGGCCGGAGCGCGCTGGCGAGCAGCGGCCACAGGCCGTGCCGGGCGGCCGCGGGCGCCCGCAGCTCGCGCGGGACCGCACAGTCCTCCAGGCGGCGTGGCGCGAGCGGGAATTCATGCAGCGCAACCGTCTCGCCACGGAACAGCTTCGTCGCCAGTAGTATCAGGAGGGGATTGAAATCGAGCGCCACGGTCATCTCGTGATCGAGCGACCGGTGCATATCGTAGGCGAGCCGGCCCGCGCCCGCGCCCGCCACGAGCAGACGTCGCGGAGCCACGTCACCGAGCGCCTCGACGATCGCTGCCAGCGAGCGCCGATTCTCCACCTCTCCCCAGCACCAGTCCCGATGCACATTCCCGTAATACGAGGTCAGGCCTACGTCCGTCGGCAGGCGTGTGCGGAGCGCGAGATAGGTCTCGTAGCCGGCCCGTGACCCGCCGACCCCGAGTGGTGCCAGCAGACCTTTCAACTCGTCCGCGTGAGCCAGCCAGGCCGCTGCCTGGAGGCGGAGGCGCCGTTTCGTCTCGTCGCGGAGGTCGGCCTGTGCCAGCACGGACATGGCGGCCTGCCGGTCCTTCGCGATGGTGGCCAGCGCGAAATCGAGCCGCTCGCGCCACTCCGCCAGCGCATGATCCGGCTCCGCGAATAGCCACGGGACGCCCTCGAGCGACGGGAAGCCCGTGCCGCAGCCCGCGCACGTCAGTCTTTCATCCCCCTGCGCGCGGAGCGGGCGGTCGCAGCGCGGGCAGGCCAGCAGGGAGAGGAGCGAGGCGTCGATCGCGATGCCGGCCATGACTCAGCCGGCCTCCCCGATCACCCGTTCCGCCACCAGGCGACCGTTGCGGACACAGTCGTTCATGGCGATGCCCCGGTAGGCGTTGTTGTTCAGGTACAGTCCGCCGTGACTCGCCAGCCGCTCGAAGATACCGTCGACGCGGTCGATGTGGCCTGGCGCGTAGCTCGGGATGCCGCGGGGCCAGCGCTTGACATAGGTAACGTCCGGGTCCGTCGTCACGCCCATCGTCTCCCGTACCCCTTCCAGCGCCGTATGCACGAGTCCCTTATCGTCCTGGTCGACGAGCTCCGGATTCCGCTGCCCGCCGATGATCAGCCGCAGGATGCTCGTGCCCGGCGGCCCGCGATCCGGGAAGATACTCGTGTCCCAGAGCACGCCCAGAACCGGCAGTTGCGCGCGCGTGGTGGTCAGCAGTCCGAAACCCGCGAGGTCCCGCCCGAGCTGCCGATATCCCAACCCCACCACGGCCACCGGCGAATAGTCGATCGCCGCGATTCGTTTCGCCAGCTCCCCGTCCAGATCGCCGAGCATGGAGGCGGCGGCGTAGGACGGCGTGGCGATCACCACCCGGTCGAATTCCGGGGTATCGCCCGTCGTGCGGAGGACGTAACGCCCGCTCCGATGGAGCAGGCCGGTGACCGGTTCACCGAGGCGCCACTCCGCGTCGATCACCCCGTGCAGATGCTCGATGAAGGTGCTGACACCGCCCCGGAAGCTCATGAGGATGCCGCCGGGGCCCGCCTCTTTGCGGCGCTTCGCCAGCATGCCGCGGAAGAGCCCGCCGTGCTCGCGCTCCAGCGCCACGACGAGGGGGAACGCCGCCTCGACGGACACCTTGTCCGGGGTGGTCGCGTAGATGCCTGCCACCATCGCGTCCAGGAAGACATCGGTGAACCCCTTGCCGAGACGGCGGTACCCGAATTCCTGCAGGGACTCCGACGGACCGCTCTTGCGTGCCGGTATGAACGGCTCCGCCGCGACCCGCAGCTTCGCCGGCCAGCCGATCAGTCCGCTCTTCAGGAACGCAGGCGGAGATTCCGGTAGTGGTTGCAGCCCGTCCCGGTAAATGAAGCGCCTGCGCGCCTCGTCGGAACTCGGTAGCAGGAGCTCCGATGCCCCCGCGTCCTCCACCAGCTGCAGGCTGTCCGGCTTGTTCGACAGGAAACCGTTGCCACCCGCCTCGAACCGGAATCCCTCCACGTCGGCGGTATGCATGGTTCCGCCGGGCACCGGTTCGGAATCGAACACGGCGATGTGCCAGTCCGGCCGGGAGCGGCGGATATAGAAAGCGGTGGACAGGCCGCTGATACCGGCCCCGATGATGGCTATCCTCATGATGCGAGGCAGTTTCCACGACCCCGCGGCCCGACTCAAGCCATGCGTTCCGACAGCGGGGCGTCAGCGAGCTGCCCGCATCGCCGCGACGAAGTCGTCGTAGGTCGCCAGGCCGAAGGGGTCGGCGATGATCTCGTCCCATACCCGGTCGAGTTGTGCGGCGGTCGCCGCATCCACTTCGCGGCGATGAGCACCGGTCTCGCCGCGACGGACTTTCGCGGAATCGCTGCCCGTCGGCAGCGCGAACCGGGCCTCGCTCAGCTCCCGCATCAGCCGGTCGTCATAGCGGTGCCGGTTCGACAACATGTAGTCCATCGAGGATCGCTCGAGCGTGAGTTCCAGCAAGCTGTCGTCCAGTGGGACGCCGATGAAGTCGGCGATGCGCCGGATGGCACCAGCCCGATCCTCGCGCATGAGCTCGTAGCAGAGCAGCAGCACGTCCGGGTCATGGCGTCGAGGCCACCAGGACGCGAGGTGGTGCCAGTAGTCCCTGCCCTCTCCGCGGCGCAGGAACTTCCCTCGCGCGAACGTCGCCATGTCGATGCTGCCCGGCCGGAATAACCAGCCCTCCATGAAGTGATACATCGAGACGAGGGCGTCGCCGGGATTCCTGACGCTGACGATGTAGCGTCCGCCCGGTGGTATCTGGTCCGCCGGCAGGTGGCTCTTGAAAGCCCTCGGTGCGGCCCGCTGCGGCGCTTCGAGGTCGAGTCCGAGATCGAAAGCGGTCTCGATCCAGGGCACCACGCGGGAGATGTCGTCGAAATCCTCGTCGCCGCCGGTGCGAAGCGTGTGCACGATCTGCTGCAGCCAGGTCGTGCCGGACTTCGCGAACGGCGTGATGACCACGTCCGTCGGCCGCAGCCGGAACGCGAGGCCGCGCACGATACTCTCGTGGCTGATGAAAGACCCGATTGCCGCTTCGAACTCTTCGAACGTCTCGGCGCGCCGCCCATGCGGTACCGCGATCATGCGCACAAGTCCTCAGGCATAACCGATCTCGTCGAGGTGGTCGTCGTCGATGCCGAAATAATGGGCGATCTCGTGCAGCAGCGTCTTGCGGATCTCGACGCACAGCTCGTCATGGGCCAATCCCATCTCCAGATGGGGCCGGCGGAAGATGTAGATGACATCGGGCAGTTCTCCGGCATCTTCGACACTGCGCTCCGTCAGCGGGATGCCCGTATAGAGACCGAGCAGCCCCTCGCCGCCCGGGTCCAGTTCCTCGTCCGCCTCGTCCAGCACCAGCACTTCGATGTTGTGCAGCGCCTCCCGGACCCAGTCGTCCAGTCCTTCGATGGCCTCGCGGACCACGCTCTCGAATTCGCTCCGCTTCATGGCGCGCATCATCGCAGGAAGCCGGCATCGGTTCCACGGCCACGGTGCCGGGCGCCGGGAGGAATCGGCGATCCGGCACCTGATCGTGACAACGATGGGAACCGCGTCCTGATAGCCGCCCGGTCAGATCAGCCGGGGCCGGTCACCGAGTTCGTTGCCGGCGGCGGCGGTCCCGGGGAAGTGCCGTTCGATGATCGCGGACACGTCGTCGATGCCTTTCAGGGCGCCTTCGCGGAACCGCCCCTGCCGGAACTCCAGGCGGATATCGTCGCAGACATTGCACCAGTCTTCGGCTGACACGAGGCCGTCGTAACCGCGGTCGGCCACGACCTCGATGTCGTGCTCGGCGAGCAGGACATAGATGAGCACGCCACTGTTCTCGGCCGTATCCCAGACACCGAGTGTGGCGAAAGCCTCCACAGCGCGATCACGGGGCGTGACGCCGCGGATCAGCGCCGGCAGGTCGAGAGCCGTCTCGATCGCGAAGCAGATCTGCGCCCGGTGGTTCTGCTCCGCGGCCCGGACGGCGCCCTCGATCTCCGCGAGGACGGATGCCGGGAAGGCGCGCCGGAGAGCGAACCGGGTGGTGAGCAGATTGGCGAAGTAGCGGTTCATATGGCTCACCAGCGGCCCGAGGCACCGCCGCCGCCGAAACCACCGCCACCGCCGCCGAAGCCGCCGCCACCACCGAATCCCCCGCCGCGCCCGAAGCCGCCACCGAAACCACCGCCGCTGGACCAGCGCCCCGAGCCGCCGGAGGTGACCAGACTCACTACGAAAGCGACGATGCCGGCAAAGACGCCCGCCGCAATCGCACCGACAAGGAGCCATGCCACGAAGCCGGCTATCCCGCCCGTGGCGAGGGCACCCGGCAGAAGACCGAGCATCCGCTTCAGCGGCATGCCGATGATGAATGCAATGACCAGGATGACCGGCAACAGGTCCTGTATCGCCATGCCGACGGCCGGTGGTGATGCCTCAGGCGCCGGCAGCCCCTCGCCTTCGATCACGCCGGCGATCGCCTCCACCCCCGCCTCGAGACCTGCCGAATAATCTCCCCCCGCGAACCGGGGCGTGATGATGTTGTTGATGATGCGATAAGCGAGGGCATCCGGCAGCGCACCTTCCAGGCCGTAGCCAACTTCGACGCGCAGCGCACGATCCTCGGTGGCGACCAGGATCAGCACGCCATCGTCCACCTCGGCCCGCCCGAGCCGCCAGCGGTCGACGACGCGGATCGCGTACGCCTCGATGGGCTCCGGGGCGGTCGTCTCGACGAGCAGTATCGCGACCTGACTGCCGGTGCGGGATTCGATGTCGGCGAGACGGCTTTCGAGCGCCGCCCGCTCGGCCGGGTTCAGCGCACCGGCGAGGTCCGTCACCCGCTCCCGCAGTGTCGGGACGTCCTGCAGCGGCTGGGCCGCGACGGCGGCGACCGTCAGCAGCCAGACGGCCGCCAGGGAGCAGAGCCGGCGCATCGGTGGCCTACTGGCTCTCCCCGAAGGACACCTCGGGCGGCTCGGCGATCTCCGCTTCGTTCTCGACGCCGAAATTCGGCTTCACGTCGAAACCGAAAACCATGGCCGTCAGGTTGGTGGGGAAGGAGCGGACGACCGTGTTGTACTCTCTCACCGCCTCGATGTAGCGGTTCCGTGCCACGGTGATGCGATTCTCCGTGCCCTCGAGCTGGGCCTGCAGTTCGCGGAAATTCGCGTCCGACTTCAGCTCCGGATAACGCTCTACGGTCACCAGCAGGCGGGAGAGCGCACTGGAGAGTTCGCCCTGGGCTTCCTGGAACTGCTGGACGGCCTGTGGATCATTCACCATATCCGAGTCGACCTGGATCGCGTTGACCCTGGATCGCGCCTCCGTGACACCGACCAGCACCTCGCGTTCCTGGGCTGCGAAGCCTTCGACCGTCTTCACGAGGTTCGGTATCAGGTCGGCACGTCGTTTGTACTGGTTGACCACTTCCGACCAGGCGGCCGTGATGGCTTCGTCTCCGGCGTTCAGCGTGTTGTACCCGCAGCCGCTCAGCAGCACGGCGACCCACAAAACGACTCCGGCTCGAAACAGATTCTTCATGATCTTCAGGCTCCTGACTCCGGCCGACGCGGCCTCGGGTCGCACTTTAGCGGGGAATCCCACAGGCGTCGACCGGCGACCCCGACAGGTGATCGACCTCCGCCCTTCTCCCGAGGCAGCGCGGGTCGCCTCGCGGGCAGACGGCGATCAATGGGAACGGATGCGCCGCAGAGTCTCGGTCAATACATCCCGGTCGTAGCGGACCGGGATCAATGCGGTGGGGATCGCCCGCCAGTGCGGATTAGCGCGCTCCGCCACGACGTGAGTGAAGACGTAATTCGGATCGTGCCCCATTCGCAGTTCGCTCCCGTGCAGCCGTCCGTCCCTGACTTCGGCTCTCACGAAGTCTTGCGCAAACCAGCGCAAGCGGGCGACGGCCCACACATCGCTCGCCTCGGCGAGGGCCCGGACATCAGAGTCATACGACCGGAAATCAATGGTCGGCTCATCGAGCAGCAGCGAATCGAAGCCTTCCAGGTAACCCTCGCGGGTCTGTACGACGACGCGCCACAACAGGGTATTGAAGGGTGTCGGCGTCACAAACGTCGGCGAGCCGGCGAGTTCCATGCCGGCGAGCACCTGCTCGGTGTGACGATGCACCACTCCCTGAGCGAGCCAGGTCCATGCCAGATAGGCGCCGCCCAGCGCGATGGCCCCCTGCAGCACCGGAGTCGCGAACCGGCCGACCGGCCGTACCGCGGCGAACAGGGTCGCCAGGAGCAACGGCAGGGTGAACAGCGGGTCGATGATGAAGATCGTCGCCCACATGGTCGGTGGAACGGAGAGCGGCCAGAATAATTGCGTGCCGTAGGCGGTATGGGCGTCGAGGAGCGGATGCGTCACCAGGGCCAGGCCGATCACGGCCAACCAGCGGACCGGCGCCTCCCGCACCGGAACCCAGACCCGTCTCAGCAGCCACCAGACGATCACCGAGAAGGGCATCAGGACGAACAGCGAATGACTGAAACCCCGGTGGAAGGTGAAGTTCTCGACAGCGCCGCCATAGTCGATGAACACGTCCAGATCCGGCAGCGTCCCGAGAGCGGCACCGGCGAGCAGCGCCTTGCGGCGGTGTCCGACCGGGGCGACGGCACCGGCGATGCCGGCGCCGAGTACGGCCTGCGTCAGTGAGTCCATGTTCGGCGTGGCAGCGCTAACCAAGATCCGGATGATCCCGGATATTAGCGCACCGGGACGCCGGCGCCCGCGCTCTGACACGGCTGCAGTTCACGCGCGGAGTATGTGGGCACGATACGCAAAAACTGCCCCCCCGTTTCCGGGGGAGCAGCTTCCTATGCCAGGGGCCGTACCCCGGCGGGCCGGGCAATCCGGCCCGCGGGCGCCACGGGATCGAACTGACGCGCGTGCGCTACTTGTTCCTGCCGTGGCCGTTGCCGGGTTTGCCGCCACCGTCACTGCCACCGCCCCTGCCGTTGCCCGGACCGTTGTTCGTGGAGTCGCCCCCGGTCACCGTCGTACTCGCCGGTCCGGCATAGGCGGACGCTGCCGAGCCATTCACGGCGCGGACGCGGTAACGATAGGTACCCGGGCCGCTCTGATCGGCCATGCTGGTCACTCCGGCAGGCACAGAGCCGACCGTCTTCGTCTGACTCCAGGTCGACTTCCGGGTGTCCCATGTCTCGCGCTGGATCTCGAAGCCGGTCTCGTTCGAGGAGGCGTCCGTCCAGCTCACGGTCGCGGAGCCGTCGCCGTTATTCGTGGCGGCTACGCTCGACGGCGCGGCCGGCGGCGGCGCTTCTTCGTCCGGCGTGGTCACCGAATCCGTGTTCGAAAAGCCCGAGTTGCCGACGCTGTTGTACGCCCGGACACGATAGTAATAGGTGGTCCTGGAGGACAGACCACTATCACGGTAACTGGTCGTACCGGCGCCGAGCGTCGCGATCTCCGAGAAGTCCACGCCGTTAGCCGAACGCTCGAGTCGGAAACCCGTCTCGTTGTCGGAATTGTCCCTCCAGCGCACGGTCACCCGCGTCGAGGAATCGGCCGTCGCGGAGATGCTGGAGGGCGCGTTCGGTGCCGTCGGCTCGGTCGTCGGCTCACTGCCTCCGCCGCTGGCACCCCGGTAGGCTGCAACCGTATCGGCCGTATTGTTCATCGAGCGCACGTTTTCAGCCGAGCCGCCCGGATCGCTCTCGTAGGCGATACCGGTCGGATAGCCGTTGAAATTGACGTTCGGATTGGAGAACTGGGTGACACGATTGGCGCCGGAACAGCTGTAGGACATCACCGTTCGGAACCCGGTGCCGTCACTCGTGCAGCGACGGAATCCGTAGGAATAGGCAAACGCACCGGTGTTCGACGTACTTTCCCGGTTGTGCATGTTGCCCTGGTTGTGGCCGACCTCGTGGGCGAGAGAGTGGTTGCTGAAGCAACGCCTCTTCACGACGTTGAACGCGCTGGAGGCATAAGCCGAACTTTCCGATCGCATCGAATACGCAATCCCGCAACTACTGAGGCTATTCGTGACCAATGAAACGAGGTCCGCGCCCAGGCGGTCACGCAGCGAGTGGACCCCGTCCATCTGGCCGTCATTCGTACCGCGAAGGTGGGAGAGCGTGGTTGACGAATCCCCTGGCTCCGAATAGGCGATCTCCTGCATGCCCACCAGATTCAACGTGATATTCACGCCACTATTGAGATAGGCCTGATTCGCTGCCGCAACCGCATTCTGTATCTGTGACTCGAGCGTCGCCTGACCGACCGCAGAGCGGGCAGCCGGCGTATAGACGACCAACAAATCGTGAACATAGTCAGCATCGGCGTCGGTTGCCCCACCCGTACCGTAATCGCTGGTGCCGCCGGTATCGAGATCCACGTCGTCCGGGAACAACACGGGTTCCTCGGTCGGCAATTTATCGTCATCCACCTGGTAGAAGACGTGCTTGCCGTTTTTCGCCGGCATCAGCTCCCACGTCTCGCTGCCATAGGTGAGGAAGCCCGTGGTGACCCCGCGATATTTGGTCATGACGAGCATGCTGCCCGGCATGTCGACCGCCACGCCGACCCAGGACTGCTGGCCCGCATTCTCGTCCTTCACGACGCGCTGCAGTCGCGCCTCGATGGTGCGCCCGTCGGCAAGGGTCAGGTTCAGCTTGCGGGCGTCGAGCGCCGCGGCGTCGAGGTCGCCCGCAACGCCCGTGCCAGCCTTGGCATGGCTCGGCAGGTCGACGTTCGCTGCACGAGATGAATTCTTTATGAGCCCCGGCGGCGTCGCACCCCTATTGTCGGGCGGTGCCGCAGCAATAATGCCGGCGACCAGGAAGCTCGCAGCCGCGACCGCGAGAACGGCCGGTAAAGAGGCGCGTGATTCGTGATTCATCATGTAGTCCTCAGTCGTTGCATTTGTGCCAAAAGGCTCCGACAGGCCATACGGTTGACGTCTCCGCTGATGTTTACGCTCATCAAGCGTAACGATGCCACCGGGCTGGTAGGTTTAGCCCATCGGGGAAATCCGG
>JARRPZ010000047.1:0-30462 GCA_037382365.1 Gammaproteobacteria bacterium | reverse complement strand
GAAGGCACTTTCGGCCCCCTGAATCTCATCCTGCTCACGGTGCTCGCCATCTGCTGGGTCATATTCTGGATCGCGACCTGGCGCGCCCTCGATACGCTCGGCGTCGTGCTGGGCGGACTGCTGCTCGGTGGCATCGTCTGGCTGCTGATCGATATCGGCCTGATCCAGACCGACTCACAGGCGGCGAAGACCTGGATCGCACTGGTCTGTCTGGCCGCACTGCTGGCGATCGGGCTCTCCTGGTCGCACCTCTGGCGGCGCATGACCGGCCAGATCCATGTGGACGACGTCGAGGAAGGCTAGCCGGCGCCGACCGCGCCGGTCGCTTCGCCGGCGGCCTCGTCGCTCGTCTCCTCGTGCCATTCGAAGATGTTCATCTCGATGAAGATGAAGGCGACCAGCCACAGGAAGGCATCCCAGAAATCGAGAAAATCGCCGTCGATGCCCCAGTAGATGGCGCAGCCGAAAAGGACGGCATAGAGGAAGCCTTTCAGCCACTTGTTGACCGCGAGCATGCGGTCGCTCAGCACGCCCCTGAGCTGCAGCCAGACCTCCCCCTCCAGCAGCGCGACGATGATCAGCCAGTCACCGGCATTGATGATGTCGGTGACCGCGAGGGATTTCGCGAGCCCGAGCTGTTCCGGCGTGCCGATGATCTGCGTGCCCTCGATCCGCAGGATCGGCTGCCCCTGCATCGCGGCACAGGCCTCGGCAGTCAGACGGGGGTATTCGTCCAGTGTCGATACCCAGGCGTACCCCTCACCCAGGAGGGCGCAAACGTCGATGCGTCCCAGCTCGATCAGGTCGGTGACCACGAAGAATTTGGCGACGTAGCCGTAGAAGGCATAGACGATGAAGACGTAGCACACGCCGCGGATCGCGGTCAGCGCCCACTTCAGGCGGCCGCGCAGTTTCTCGTCCGGGATGACCGCCGTCTCGAGTTCGAACAGGAGCAGCAAGACCACCCATGCCAGCGTGTCGACGGTGGCCGAGAACGCCTCGACCACGTTGCGCCAGGTGACGCCGTCCACGAACACCTCGGCGCTCGCGGCGTAGTCGTCCAGGAAAAACAGCCACACGTTCCAGGCGAGCAGGCAATAGATCGTGTACTTGAAAAGCCGGAACCAGACGTGCCCCGATCCGATCTTCGTCAGTGCATTCAATTGGCGGCTGCTCCGTCGCTGACATCCGGCAGACGGGTAATCCTAACTCAGCGGCGCCGCGAGCTCCGTTTCTCCGCCCGTCGGCGGGCCTTGTCCTCCTTCCTGGCCCGTTTCTCGCGTTTGCGCTCCGCCCTCTCCGCACGGGCCTCGGCGAGTTCCGGCAGGCGGGACTCCACGACGGGGCGCAACGCGTGCTCGAAGACGAGGTAAGCTGCGACCAGCAGGGCGAGCCCCCAGAATTCGAAGCGTTCCAGGACGTACACCGGCCAGAGCAGCGCCAGGAAGCCGTTCAGGAACGACATGAAACCGAGGCGGAAGACGAATTCCACGATCTCGCCCGCCAGGAAATCCGCGATACCCGCACTCGCGGCGAAATCCCCCGAGATCGTACGCGCCTCCAGTACGAGAAAGCTGACCACGACGCCCAGGCCGTAGAGTCCGCCGCCCCGGGCAGCCCAGAGACGAGCGAGCCAGCTGCGGATGAGGGTGACCGCAGTCCTCGGCTCCTGGCGGACCTCGCTGGCGATGCGCAGCTGCCGGGCGATGCGGCCTTCCTTCTTCCTGCCCCCTCCCGAGTCCGCTGCCATACCGCCCTGCTCCGTCCGGTTACGGTCGGAGACTACTCTCGCCGCTCATGGCGGTCGACAGCGTGAAGCGGGGCAGCGTCGGACCACGGCCGCGGGGCAGCGGGCCGCCGCCGACGCGCAGGCCGATGCCGACCAGCGCCCCGTCCTCCGCCCCGGTCTCGATCCTGCGCCCCGTGTCGTCCGTGAAGCCGTGCTCCCGGCCGAACTCCCAGCCGACGCTCACGTCGATGACGACCGATGCGGCGATGCGGATGCTCCAGGTCGCCCGGGCGCGCCACGCCTCCATGCGATAGTCGAAGCGCTCGCCGAGTTCGTCGCTCACGACATGCCAGCGCTGCCCCGCCGGGAAGACCTCGACGAGCAGCGACTGCCGGTCCGACCGGGCGAGCGACAGCGCCGGATCCGGCCACGCCAGGCGCAGGCCGACCGAGGCCGTCGGGTGATATTCGATGCCCGCCACCGGCCAGCTCCGGCTCTCGCCGAAGCTCCGGTCGTGGGCCAGGCCGATGAGCCACGCGCTGCCGGGACTGCTGTGGATGCGGGCCTCGATACGGCCGGTCAGCAGGAAATCGTCACCGGAGTAGCGGCTGCCGAGATCCTTGAAGACATTGGACGAAGTGGCGACACCCGGCGCGACGAACGCATCGAGACGACCGTGCCCTGCATCGAGACTGAGACCGATCGGCAGCTGCAGGCGGTGCAGGTCCCGGTCGCGCCCGGCAACGCCCGTGTACTCGTGACGCGTGTAGAGGTAATCCATGCCGAGGGTCCACCGGTGCCCCGACCCGTCGAACGCGAGGAAGCAGGCAGCCAGCCGCGAGTCCTTGGTAGCCACCTCGGCTCCCGGCGGCGCGGACAGGCCGACTGCCGCCAGACGCGTGTAGCCGGCGGCGGCCGACGGGCAATCGTGTTCGGCGCCGCCGGCGCCGGTGGCCATGCCCGGCGTCGTGAGGCCGATGCCGATCGCGACTGCTGCCGCGGCGCAGAGCAGACGGCGCGTCACGGCGCCCTCCGGTAGGCCGCGTGCTGGTAGTACTTCGGCCGGCGGTCGATACGGACGTGCAGCCAGGCCACGCCCGTGCCGGACGTGCTGAGCCACAGGGGCGCCCCGCCGAGCCGCTCCCGCACATTTGCGGCCGTCACGCGCCACAATTCCCGGATCTGGTCTCCGGGGGCGTCGCGCAGGAACGCGGCGAGATGGGGATAAGCGGCATCTCCCGCGACCGGCTCCGGCACGATCAGCAGCGCGTCGCCGCCCAGATTCGGGAATGTCACGACCCGGCGGCCACCGGCCGTCCCGAAATGTTCCCGGAACCCTGCCGCGTCGGGGGTCATGCCCTCGAGTGCCGGCGCCGCCATCAGCACGAACTCGGCGGGCCGGTCCAGCCGCTCCCGGTCGAGGGGCGGATTCTCCCAGTAGAATGTGGCGAACGGGCTCTCGGCGAGCAGGCCGGAATACCAGTCCGCGAATCCGTCGTCACCGGCCAGCAGCTCGAGAAAGCGCCGCCGGCTCTGGGCAGCAGCGCCCTCCATGAGCGAGTAGCGACGGCCACCGGCGATGTCTTCTTCCGCGACGGACCAGTCGTGCATGACGTCCCTCCCTTCGTCCGCGAGCCGAGCATAGCGCGTCCGCGCGCCCCACCGCAGGGTTGCGCGGGTATGATGCCTGCCATGGCAGCGCTGCCCGACATCCGTGACCTGCGCGGTCGGCTGGACTCGACCGCGATCCTTCTGATCCTTGCGAATCTGATCCCGCTGTGGGGCGTGTTCGCATGGGGCTGGGAGGTGTTCCCGATCCTGTTCCTGTTCTGGTTCGAGAATATCGTCATCGGTGCGTACAACGTCGCGCGGATGATCACGGCACGGCCCGAGAACACCACGCATACCGGGCAGCGGCTGTTCCTGATCCCCTTCTTCTGCGTGCATTACGGATTGTTCACGGCGGTCCACGGCATGTTCGTGATCTCTCTGTTCGGCGACATGGGAGAGGCGGCCGGCGAGCTGCCCGGCCCGGCATTGATCGCACGGATCATCGACGAGCAGCACCTCGCGCTGCCGGTGGCCGGTCTCGTGCTGAGCCACGGCTATTCGTTCGTGGTGAATTTCCTGCTCCGGGGCGAATACCGGAACGTCACTCCCCGGGACCTGATGGTGCGACCCTATCGCCGCATCGCCGTGCTGCACGTGACCATCATCGCGGCCGGCGGCCTGCTCACCGCGCTGGATGCGCCGGTGGCGGGTCTCGTACTCCTGATCGCCCTGAAGATCTTCATGGACCTCAGGAGTCACCTGCGCGAGCACGAGCGAGAAGAAGCGACGCCCGCCCCGGCTACCGGGCCGGCGGACCGCGAGCGAGGGCCGCGCGATGATACGGAACGCCCCGGTGGCCGGCGCCGGGTGCGGACCCGGCCCGGACTCAGCAGACGTCGCAGCTCCGACGACTGAGTTTCGTCGCGAATTCGCGCAAGCGGGCGGCGAGCTTCGCCGGCAGCGCAGCTGGTCGGGCTAGTCCGCCTGGTCCGCCAGCCGGCGGATGGTGTCCAGGTAGAGCCGCCCCTCGGCGCCCCAGCCCTTCCTGCCGGCCGGGACGTCGGGCCGGAATTCCTCGTACAGTGCGTAGGCCCGGTCGGCGAGTTCCTGCGGGCGGTAGGCCCCGGCGAGCGCGGTCATGGCCTCCCGCGTCTCGTCCAGGGCATCGCCGAATTTCTTCTCGAGATAGCGTCGCACGCTATCCGGCGACACCGGCTCGTCCTTGCTGAGCGCGCGGATCTCGCCGTCCTTCCGTGTCGCGGGGACGGCCCGATGGAGCAGATCGATCTTCAGCGTGCCGCCCTCTTCGAGGCTCCGCTTCTTCTCCTTCACCTGCTTCTTCTCGCCGGGCTCGAAGATCCCGAGCGATCTGCCCTTGGAATAAGCATTCAGCCCGGCGACCGCCCGCCCCAGCGTGAGTGCTTCGTCCCGGTCGAATCCCAGCCGTTCCGCCACCACGGCGGCCCACAAGGTGAGCACCGGCGCCCGGTTCACTTTCAGCCAGTGCCGCCGGTCGTCGCTCATTGCCCGTCCCCGGCTCCGTGGTCGAAACGACCATGACGGAGATAGTGCCGGACCTGTCCGATCGTCTCGTCGTTGCGCATGATGAAGGCGTGGGAATGGCCGAGCACGATGAAGTCGCGCATGCCCTCGACCCGGGTCCGCGCCACGGAGACCTTGCCGTCGTCGGGATCCGGCAGCACCAGGGAAGACACCGGGTCGATGGTCTTGTCGCCGGCGATCACCCCGACATCGAAATCGACCGGTCCCAGGCTGAGCGGGACGCTCTCGTCACCGGTGCCCAGCTCGTAGCCGGCCTCACCGGTCAGCAGCCCGAAGCCGGGCAGGTCCCGGAACGCGTCGGCGGCCTCGCTGCCCTGGTTCGGCGGCGCCAGCATGACGGTGCGGCCGAGGTCGGGGAGGTCGTGGTCCGCCAGATACTGGCGCAGGAGTATCCCACCGAGGGAATGCGTGACGAAGTGCACCGGCACGGCCTCCGCTTCGCGGCACACTTCCAGCCCGCCGTTCACCGCCGGCTCCGCCAGTTCCGCGATCGATGCCGAACGGGAGGGATAGCCGACGTTCGCGACGATGTAACCATCCGCCGCCAGCGCTTCGGCGAGACGCTCCATGGAGGCCTCCGTGCGACCGAGACCGTGCAGCAGCACGACGCAGCCATGCAGCGCCCGGTCATGCACGACGGAACTCGTTGCCGTCCAGCGAGCGGACGCCGGCGAGGGCAACGCCAGCATGAGCAGGGCCGCCAGCAGGATGGTGCGACCGGCAGCAGGGCGCGCGGCAGCGCGCGGCGGCTCAGTCCCGGTCTTCGTTGCGTTCACTTTCGGCGGCACGGCGCTCCGTCTCCACGTCGAGGACCTCGCGCAGCAACAGGATCAGCGGGTCGTCGGAGGTATACCGATGACCGTAATCCAGATTGTAGCGGTAGTCGAAACCCGGCGGATTCCGGCCCTGGGTGTGCTGCAGGATGGTCTCCAGCTTGTCGAGAGCCTTGGCGAGCCGCGCTTCGGCCGTCCGTCCGGCCTCGTATTCCTCCCACAGCCCGCGCAGACGCTCGCGCAGGCGCGTCGGCAGCGGCCGGGTCAGCTGCTCCAGGTCCCGCCGCTCGCGTTCCGCCTTGGCGGGGCTGTCCTCCTGTTCGGGTGCCGGGACGTCGCCGCCGATGGCCTCGGCGAGATCGTGGACGATGCAGAGCTTCAGCAGCCGGGCGCAGTCGAGCTCCGGGTATTCGTCCGCCACGAGCAGTGCCATGAGACACAGACGCCAGGTGTGCTCGGCCGCGCTCTCGCGCCGGCCGCGGGAGGTCCAGGCGTAGCGCTCGGTGTCTTTCAGTCTTTCGGCATCGCGCAGGAACTCGATCAGACCCTCGAGTTCTCCCGCTTCACTGGTCAGCACGGTGACCTCTCCCTGTGCAGGTCATGGAAGACGCTATCCTACGCTGCTGCCGCGCCCCGGGGCGAGACGGCCGCTGCACGAGGTGCTGATCCGCTGACGCTGTATACTGGGCACGCGGCACATGCCGCGAGACGATAACTATAACCAGAAGCCCGCAAAGGGGGAGTCGACAATGAAGACGAGAATCACCGGCCTGTTCGCGGCCGCCGCCCTGCTGTGTCTGTCCACTGCGCCGGCGACGGCCCAGGACCATTCCCGTAACTGGGACAACGGCCATGTCGTGCAGGTCACCAACGTGCACATCAAGCCCGGCATGTTCAATGCCTACATCAACGACCTGAACAGCCTCTGGCGCAAGTCGCTGGAGATCCAGAAGAAGGACGGGCACGTCATCGGCTACGGCATGTACGCCAATCCGAACGCCCGCGAGGGTGAGCCGGACCTGATCCTGACCGTCACCTACAAGAACTGGGCGGCGTTCGATCTCGGCATCGAGTACTTCGAGAAAGTATCCGAGCAGCTGAAGGGTTCGATGGAAGCGATGCGTGAGGCCTCGATAGACCGCGAGGATCTGCGCAGCATCGGCACCACGATGACGCTGCAGGAGATCACGTTCGCCGACTGAGTGCGGTGCGGCGGCGGTCGGTCCCGCCTCACCGGCGGATCGCCCGCCGCCATGGCGCCGTGCAGGCCATGCGCCTGCCGCCACACCGGTGACACGGAACCGTGTTACCTTCCCCGGCCGTCACGAGGACACGTTTCGCCGGAGCCGCCGTTGAAGCTCAGCCGACGCCGATTCGTCACCCGCGTCCTGCCGGGCGCCGCTCTCGCCCTCGCTCTGCCGCCCGCCAAGGCGAGCCCCGCCGCCAGTTTCGTGCACGGCGTGGCGAGCGGCGACCCCACCGCGACCGGCATCCTGATCTGGACGCGGCTGACACCCCGATATGCCGCCGAGACCGAGGTCGGGTGGGAAGTCGCGGGGGACCCGGAGTTCTCGGTTATCCTCCGCCGCGGCGCGGTCGCTGCCTCGCCCCGGCGCGATTTCACGGTCAAGGCGGTCGTCGAAGGTCTGGATCCCGGCCGGGATTACTACTATCGCTTCCACGCACTCGGCGCGGTCTCGCAGACCGGGCGCACCCGCACCCTGCCCGTGGGCACGGTGGAGGGCCTCGTCGTGGCGGCCTGCTCCTGCTCGAATTATCCGGCGGGCTATTTCAATGCCTATCGCGCGATGGCGCGCAACGACGACATCGACTTCGTCGTGCACCTCGGCGACTACCTCTACGAATACGAAGCGACGGGTTATGCCTCCGGCCGGGCGCGCGAGCTGCACCGGGAATCCGTGCCGGGACACGAGGTCGTAAGCCTCGCCGACTACCGACTGCGCCACGCCCAGTACAAGAGCGATCCGGACCTGCAGGCGGTGCACGCGCGTCATCCGTTCATCGTCAGCTGGGACGATCACGAATTCGCCAACGATGCCTGGCGGGACGGCGCCCAGAATCATGATGCCAGCGAAGGCGACTGGGCGCTGCGCCGGCGCGCGGCCCTGCAGGCCTATTACGAGTGGATGCCGATCCGGGAGCCGGCAGGCGGCGATACCGGGAACGTCTTCCGGGCATTCGAACTCGGCGACCTGGGCACCCTGCTGATGCTGGAGACCCGGATCTCCGCGCGCACGGCCCAGCTGGACCTGCCGGCTTCCGTCGAGGCGGGCACCCTCGATACCGACCTGGCCGACCCGGAGCGCCGGTTACTGTCCGACGGGCAGCGCAGCTTCGTCGCGGATCGTCTCGCCGCCTCGCGCGCGGCCGGCAAACCGTGGCAGGTATTCGGCAACCAGGTGCTGATGGCGCAGATCACCGCGCCGAACCTGGCCGAGAACATGAGCGCCGCGGAGATCGCCGCACTGCCGGACTATATCCGGCCCTACGTCGAGTTCACCCGCCGGGGCGTGCCCCTCTCCACCGACGGCTGGGACGGCTACGCGGCCGAACGTGCCTGGCTGCTGGAGCGCTGTCGCGAGACCGAAGCCAGCCCCGTCGTACTGAGCGGTGACTCCCACGCGGCCTGGGCCCTCGACGTGCTGGATCACGTTGGCGGCGCGCCGGCCGCCGTCGAATTCGGCACGACGTCCATCAGCTCGCCCGGTTACCCGGAGACGCTCGGCATCGCACCGGAGCGGATCCAGCACCTGCTGAGGGAGGCGAATCCGAATCTGCACTACACGGACGTGGCCCACCGCGGCTATCTGGCACTCGAACTGACCCGCGAGCGCGCCGAGGTGCGTTTCCACGTCGTCGATACCGTATACGGGCGGGATTTCCGGGCGTGGGTCTCGCACCGGATGGCACTCGCGCCCCGGTCGGGCCGCGCGCCGATGCGCCTGTAATCGGGCCTGAAGGCCCTCCTACCGGGAGGGGGTGTGGGAGGGCCTTCAGGCCCGATTTACCCGGGTCCGACTATGGAAAATCAGGGAGAAGCGACGCTGTCCCGGCACTGCCCGCCGCGGCCCGCGACCGCCCGGTCCGGATAAGGACACAGCACGCCCTCCGGCACCCTTGCCTCGCGTCCCTCGACCGCGGTGACAGGGATGTCCCGTGGCACACGATCCCGCTCCACCCAGTCCTCGAGTACACGAATGGGGTTGAACCGATCGGGTGCGCCGGCCGGTATTTCCCAGCAGTGGCCATGACCCGGCATCATGTAGAGCCGGAAGAACTCGCCCGCCTCGTCCGTTCCGCCGACCAGGGCCGCCACGCGCTCGTAGTAGTCCACGCTCTGGTCGGGCAGTACGAGCGGATCCGCCCAGCCGTGCCACATCAGCAGTTTGCCGCCGGCCGCGCGGAAGGCGCGGAGGTCCGGGTCGGTGGCGTTCAGGAGATCGGCGGACGCCCGGAGCCGATCCGGATCCCGATCGAAATCGAACTCCGCCACGTCCCAGTCCGCGGGCAGCTCGCCCGGCAGCCCGAGGTATTTCGGATAATCTCTCCCGAGGGCATTCCCCGGCGCCACACGACCTCCGGCATCCAGGAACCAGACCTGCCAGAAGCGCTCGCTGCCCGGCGGCATGCCCGGGTACAGCGGCTCGCCGGCGGAATCGGCGGCGCCGGCGTACCAGCGCTCGAGCACCCGGCGTTCCTCGGCGGTGAAGCAGACGGCAGCATCAGCCCCGCCCTCCTCGCACGCCGGCAGGGCCGTCAGGTCGGGCCGGCAGCGTCTGGGCGCGGACACGAGGCCGTCGACGGCCCCGTCGAGTGCGTCGCACTGCTCGCGTATCGCATTGGCGAGCGTCGGCAGCTTGTGCGCAAAGTTCTCGCGGGTCAGGATGCGCTCGCCGTTCGCGCGGCTGTTCGACTGCACGACCCACGGGCCGTCCGAAATACTCGTAGCGAGGCGGTACGCCATAATACGCGCCCACCAGTTGCGTACCGAAGCGATAGGTCAGCACGATGCCGCGATGAGCATAGACTTCGACGGCGACGGGATCGTCGGCTGCCCAGGACGCATCGCCAAGCCCGCCGACATGCCCGTTGTCCGTCGTGATCGCCGCGTAGCCGAGCTTCAGGGCCTCGTTGATCGTATTGGAGAAGCCCGGCTTGTCCGGCAGTACGCTCCCGCAGTAACCACCGCAGCCGGACTGGTAGTACTTGCCGTTCCAGTCCGCGACGGGCAGACGGGCCTCGTAGCGGATACGGGGATCGATGACGCCCCGCACCCGGCAGTACGCGGGCAGTTCTCCATCCGCCTCCACGAGATCCGCCGCCGAGACCCGGCCGCCGGGCACGAGCCGATCGGCGAGCCCGGCACAGTCCCCGGTGTTCCCGGCGGCCGGCGTCGGCGGCCCGTCGGCAGCGCAACCGCCGAGGGCGAGCAGGAGGCAGGCGAGGCCGGTCCGGATCATGACCTGTGCCGGAGGGCCTGGAGGCCCTCCCACGGTTGGTTCCGATCCGGCCGCGGCCTCGATCACAGGCCGAGTGCCTGGCGGGACCTGCGGATGTCCTCGCCGTGCGCCCAGGTCGCGTGGGTGCCGCTCGAGATGCGGTGCGGCAGGATGATGCGGCAGACGGGACCCGCCTCGAAGTCGGTGGTGTCGATCAGCATGGCCTCGGAGCGATCTTCCTCGAGATCCGAGACGAAGGTCACGAGATAGCCGTCGTCCTCGGACTCGGCGCCGACACGTGGCGCGAAACCGGCCTCGCTGCCGAAGCGACCCTCGCCGAGATCCACGGTCCAGGAACGTCCGGTTTCGAGATCGTGCTTGGTGAAACCGCGGAACAGGAACCAGCCGTCCACGGGCACGGCGCTGTATCCGTATCGGTAGGGGCGGCCGCCGTGGCGCTGGTTGATGGTTCCGAATTCCAGCGTGCGGTCGTCCAGCCGCTCCTCCTTCGTCTCGCCGGTCTACATGTTGAAACGCCAGCGATGCAGCCGCGGCTGCAAAAGCCCCGGATCGAGGTAGGCCATCATGCGTTCCAGCCCCGGTGCCGCCCCTGCGTAGTTCCCGGGCTCCGGATGCTCCTGGAAGTAGCCGTCGAGGACCACCTCGTCGCCCTCCTCCCACGCGTTCAGCCAGTGCAGCACGTAGGTGGGCTCGGCCTCGAACCAGCGTATCTCTTCCGGCTGACCCAACCGCGGGATCACGGCGAACCGGGTCGGGGTGTCCGGATGCATGCGCACGGCATGCACGCCGCGTTCGAGCATCTTCTCGTCCCAGTACAGCGGCATGTCGTTGAGGATCGCGTAGTTCTCGGTGAACGCCATGTCATGGGGAAGCCGGGGTCCCGGCAGGGGGACGGGCACGTAGTGCTTCAATCGATTGTCCGCGCCGACCACGCCGTAGTGCATGTACGGCGGATGCTTGGAGTAGTTGAAGAACAGGAGTTCGCCGGTCTGTTCGTCGAGCTTCGTATGGGCGGAAATGCCGTCCAGCGGCACCCAGCTCTCCGTGCCGAACTGCTCCAGCGTGTAGGGGTCGAGCCGGTAACCCTCGCCGCACTGATAGAAGGTGGACAGCACCCGGCCGGCGTGCACGATGACGTCGGTGGAGGAGGAATCCTTCAGCCACTCCTGGGCTCCCCAGCCCGGGCGCGTCGACGAGGACGGGTGCTCCATCAGGCCGGCCCAGAGCGAACGTCCCGCTTCCTGCTCGGCCAGGAAGCCCTTGGTGCGCACGAAGCGGTTCCGGTACTCCGCCTTGCCGTCGGCGATGCTGATCATGTGGATCATGCCGTCGCCGTCGAAGGGATGATAACGGCCGATCGGCTCGTGCACCGGGTTCTCCGTGTTGCGGAGATAGACACCATCGATATCGGGCGGGATCTCGCCGATGACTTCCATGTCCGTGGCGTTGTATTCGTCGTAGTTGGGTGTCCAGCCGCCTTTCACGTACGGATGATCCTTGGTCCGGATCGTGGACTCGATGTGTGCGACGCGTTCGGCAGGCATAACTCCGTCCTTCGGTTTACCGATATCTAAGTCTTGTTGTAAAAGTTACCATCGGCGACGGAGACCCGCAATACCCTCTCCCTGCCCGCGCTGACGCCCGCTAGCGGGGCCGCCGATAGCCGCCCTCGACCCCCGCGGGCGAGAGCACCAGCTGCCAGAGCTGGGCGTCCCGCGCCCGGAAGGCGCCGGCGCAGGAGAGCAGGTAGTACTTCCACATCCGGTAGAAGGTCTCGTCGTAACGGCTGCGGAGCGCCGGCCAGGCCCGGTCGAAATTCGCGAACCAGGCCAGCAGGGTCCGGTCGTAGTCGGCGCCGAAGTTGTGTACGTCCTCCACGACGAAACGGCCCTCGCAGGCGTCGGTGAGCTGCGCGAGAGACGGCAGATGACCGTTCGGGAAGATGTAGCGATGTACCCAGGGGTCGGCGGAACGCACCGTCTTCGGCCGGCCGATGGTGTGGAGCAGGAACAGTCCGCCGGGGTCGAGGCAGCGTCGAACCACGTCGAACAGCGTCGGGTAGTTCTTCACGCCGACGTGCTCCAGCATGCCCACCGAGACGACGTGATCGAATCGCTCGTCGAGGTCCCGGTAGTCCTGCAGACGGAGTTCCACCGGCAGGCCGGCGCAGAGTTCCCGCCCCAGTGTCGCCTGTTCCCTCGAGACGGTGATACCGACGGCCGAGACACCATAGCGCTCCGCGGCGAAACGGCAGAAGCTGCCCCAGCCGCAGCCGATATCGAGGACCCGCTGGCCGGGCTCCAGACCCAGCTTGCGGCAGATCAGGTCGAGCTTCTGTCCCTGGGCGGCATCCAGATCGTCTACGCCGTCCCAGTAGCCGCAGCTGTAGACCATGCGCTCGTCGAGCATGGCGCGGAACAGGTCGTTGCCGCGGTCGTAGTGCACTTCGCCGATGTCGAAAGCATGGTCTGCGCTCTGGGCGTTCGTCAGGCGTTCCCGGAGGACGAGTTTCAGGACCTCCCAGCGCCCGAAACGCCCGGGCAGGCCGGCCCTCAACACGCGGTAGAAGAGTTCCGAGAGGTCCCGGACATCCCACCAGCCGCGCATGTAGGCCTCGCCGGCACCCAGGGATCCGTGGCGCAGGATCGCTCTGATGGCGCGTTCGTCCAGGATGACCGGATCGCAGGGTCGTCGACCGTTGAGGGTGAGCCCGGCGGGCTCTATCAGACGTTGCAGCGCCGCAAGTTGCCGGGTATCGCCGGTGACCGCCGGCCTCGGGCGTGCGTCCGCCGCGTGCCAGTCCTGATGAGGGGTCGTCGCCATGTCCGCACTCCTCGGAGCGATCCCCGCGGATACGGTGCGTGTGGCTTCGCTGCCTCGTGTCCGTGCCGGGGCCGCCCTCGTCCGCTCTCCGCCGTGCCGCAGGGCGGCCCCGGCGGATCTCTTTACGGATCCGGCGTCGGGCGACGGGCGGGCCGCGGTCGGGCCCTTCCCCGATGCCCGCGCCTGTGTCGATCAGTCTGACAAACGGAAGGGGTCGGCGTCCAGATGAAAGGGGTAGTCGCGGCGGAAGTCCCGGAGGTCCTGGAGCGAGAGGATCGTCCTCGCCGTGCGCGGGTTGCCGCCGCAATCGAGCAGCGTGTCGCCGAGGAAACCGGCGACGGCGCTGCCGCCCCGGTATTCCAGGGCGTTGCCGTCGCGGCCCGTCCGGTTCACGCCGATGACATAGCATTGGTTCTCGATGGCGCGGGCGCGCAACAGCGCCTCCCAGGCCCCGTGCCGCGCCGCCGGCCAGTTCGCCACGTAAACGAGTGCATCGCAGTCGTGGCAGTGCCGGCTCCAGACCGGGAAGCGCAGGTCGTAACAGATCATCGGCGCGATGCGCCAGCCCCGGTGTTCGACCACCACCCGGTCCGTCCCCGGCGTGTAGTGCTCGTGCTCGCCGGCGTGGCGGAAAAGATGGCGCTTGTCGTAGCTCACCACGGTGCCGTCCGGCGTGGCCCAGATCAGGCGGTTGTAGTAATGATCGCCGTCGCCGAGGTGCCGGCGGATGATGAGGCTGCCGCACAGCACGGCATCCAGCGCCCGGGCGTGCTCCAGCATCCACGCGACGGTGAGACCGTCCATGGACTCGGCATGCGCTTCGGCCTCCATGGTGAAGCCGGTCGTGAACATCTCCGGCAATACGATCAGATCGGCCGGCGGCAGGTGCCGCAGATGCTCGTCGAACCGGCGCCGATTGGACTCGGGGTCCTGCCAGTCGAGTTCGTCCTGGATGAGGGCAACTTCTAGATCCTGCATAAGCGGTCCGCCGCGCGTGCGAGCGTCTCTTCCTCCTTCGCGAAACAGAAGCGTACGATGCGCCTCTCCGGGGCGCTATCGTAGAAGACCGAGACCGGGATGGCCGCCACACCGTGCTCGCGGGTCAGCCGCCGCGCGAACTCCGTGTCGGGCTCCTCGGAGATGCCCCCGTAGTCGGCCAGCTGGAAATAGGTGCCGGCACAGGGCAGCAGGCGGAAGCGGGACCCGGCCAACAGCGAACGGAAACGGTCACGCCGCTGCTGGTAGAAAGCCGACAACGCCAGGTGATGCCCGGGCTGCTGCTCCAGCATGTCGGCGAGCGCCCATTGCACGGGGGTGATGGTGGTAAACGTGACGAACTGATGCACCTTGCGGAATTCGGCCGTCAGTCCCGGCGGCGCCACGGCGTATCCCACCTTCCAGCCCGTCGCGTGGTATGTCTTGCCGAAGGAGAAAACGGCGAAGGCGCGCTCGCGCAGGGATGGCTCGGCCAGTACGCTGGCGTGTGCGGCGCCGTCGAACACGATGTGCTCGTACACTTCGTCCGACAGGACGTAGCAGTCCCGGCCGGCGAGGAGCGCGCCGAGCCGGGACAGATCCGCGGCACCGAGCACCGCCCCCGTCGGGTTGTGCGGCGAATTGACGATGATCAGTCGGGTGCGGGGGGACAGCGCCCGTTCCAGCGCCTGCCAGGGCAGGGAGTAGTCCCCGTCCCGGAGCCGCAGGTGGACCGTGTGCCCGCCGGCCAGGGTCACCGCCGGTTCGTAGGCATCGTAGGCCGGATCGAAGACGATCACCTCGTCCCCCGGCCGCACGACCGCGTGCACGGCGCAGAAGAGCGCCTCGGTGGCGCCGCTGGTCACCGTGATCTCGTCGTCCGGATCGACGTCCACCCCGTACAGCGCCCCGATCTTGCCGGCGATCGCCGCGCGCAGTGCCGCCACGCCCGGCATCGGGGCATACTGGTTCCTGCCCCCGTTCAGGTGATGCGCGACCCGGTCCAGCAGGAACCGTGGCGGCTCGAAGTCCGGGAACCCCTGGGAGAGATTGATGGCATCGTGCTCGGCGGCCAGCGCCGACATCACGGTGAAGATGGTGGTGCCGACCCCCGGCAGCTTGCTTTCGGGTGTCATCCGTTCATGGTAGCAGCCGACCATGCTTCTCACGGTCGCTTTCCGGCCCCGATGCGCGACGGTAGAGTTCGAGCATCGTCGCCCCCTGCAGGATGTCGATCATCGCGTGGGCGGCGATGGGCAGCCAGAGCGATCCGCTGAGCAGATAGAGCAGCGCCATGGCGAGACCCACCACCGAGGTCTTCACGATCCCGACGGGTCCCTGGTAGAGGTGGGCCAGTCCGAACACGACCGACGAGAGCAGGACGGCGGCCCACATGGGCAGCAGGCCCTCCAGGTACCAGATCAGCCAGCCCCGGAAGATCGTCTCCTCGACGATGCCGGCCGTCAGGGACAGGGCCACGAATACGCCGTACTCGCGTCCGTCCCGCGGCATGATGTGTCCCAGCGCCCCGACCTCCTGCCGGTAGCGGCGCCGCTCGGACTCGCCGGCCGCGCGCATGGCGCGCCACGAATAGAGGAACGCGAGGGTGGCGATGCACACCAGCGCGAGCCCCGGCCAGAAGCCGCTCCCGCCCGGCGCACGGAGGCCGAGCCAGTCGACCGGGCGGTCCAGCCAGTACCAGGCCGCTGCCAGCAGAATGAGGAGCCCCCAGAGCTGAGCCATGCTGCCCAGGTAGAGTCGCAGGCGCCGCGGCCGCAGACCGGCGGCCAGCCGGGCGAGCCAGTGGCGCCAGGACCAGGCGCTGTACGCCGGCAGGCCGATCAGAAGCAACAGGAAGAAGACGTGGTCGAACGGATGCATGGGGCTCGCGGTCCCGCGCGGGGTGTCCGGCGCATGTTACCGGGGCACCGGGTGGCCGCAAGCGGCGGCGCCGCCAGGCCCGCTAGGGCAGCAGGAAACCGGCCCGGGCAAGGCGGCGGCGGCTGCGTTCCAGGTCCTCGGCGCCGCTGTAGAGCAACACGACCCGGAACTCCGTCTGCCCGGCCCGGAACCAGTCGACCGCCAGGCCGCCCGGATCCCGCTCCAGCGCGGCGACGAATGCTCGTGCCCGGTAGGGCTCCGAGAAACTGATCAGGGTGACCTTGTCCTGTTGCCGGTAGTCGGTCGGCGCCGCGGCCGCCGGCGTGCTGCGCCCGAGCACGTACTGCAGGTGACGGTAGATGTAACCGCTGTACCACTCCGCCCCCGGCGGTATGGGCCCGTCGGCGCGGATGCGCGCCGGACCGTAGTTGTAGGCGGCGAGCGCGAGGTGCAGGTCACCGTCGTAGTGCGCGAGCAATTCCTTCAGATAGCGGGCGCCGGCATCGATATTCCGGCAAGGCTCGTACAGCTCGGACAGCAGGTAGAGGCCGAGATGGCGGGCGGTGCCGGGCCAGAGTATCTGCATGACCCCATGGGCGTTCGCGTGGGAGCGGGCGTCCGGATCGAAATCGCTCTCGCCGCGGGCGACGGCCAGGAGCAGGGTCTCCGGCACCCGGTTCACGATGGCGGCACGGCGGAAGCAATCACCGAACGGGAAGCGCGTCACCGGCTCCCGGGACGCGTGCTCGGCCAGGTACTGCGCCCAGACCGTCGGCAGATCCTCGTCGCCGGTGTAGCTCCGTCCGGCCGCCGCGCCGGCCGCCAGCAGCAGCCAGATCGCCGCCAGTAGGACGCGCGTCACCATCACAGCACCGTGTTCCGGAGCACGAGGCCCGTGGCCGCCTCGATGGCCGCCAGGTGCGCCTGGCGCTCCGCCTCGTCCCGATAGGCGAAGGCGACCTGATATTCACCGGGCTGCGGCGACACGATCCGGTAGTCGAGCCCGGTGACACGCTCCAGTCGTACGAGGAATCCTTCCGCGGAGATACGATTGTGGAACGGCTGCCAGAATGTGTACCAACGGGGCGCGTCCGCCGCGGCGTCGGGCCGCGGACCATCGGGGAGTGACGCGTCTTCCGGCATCACGGGCCTCCGGTCGACCGTCTCTACGACCTCATCCTGCCCATCAGCCGATTCGCGCCCGGGACTGGCGGCGGCTGCGTCGACCGGGGCGGCCGCGTCCGGCAGTGGCTCCGGCACGCCGGTCGACGGCGCATCTCCGTCTGCTCCGGAGACCGGTGCCGGCACCCGGCTCGGAACGATCGTCACGATAACCGCAACAGCCGCCATCGTCGCGAACAGACCGACCAGGAAACCGAGCAGGCGCGACACGGCCTCAGTCCCTCCTCGCGGCCTGGCGCCCGACCGTCACGTCCAGTCGTCGGACCGCGGCGGAGGTAGCGGCCAATTCCGCGAGCGCGACGAGCCAGGCGTCGGCATCCACGGACGCGCCGTCCGCAGCCGCGCAGGTGTCGGGCAGGCGCCCGAGGTGACGACGCAGCCGGGCACCCGGATCGCCGGCCGGCACGGCGACCGCGATCCAGGATTCCGTGACGGCGGAGCGCGGCGGACGCAGCGCGTGCTCCCAGCCGCCCGGCGCGGCCGGGAATCGCAGCGTGGCGTCGCCGTAGGTCCGCGACGCCACGGTCCCGTGCCGGCCGCAGCGGGCCGGCATCATGCGCACGAGGCCGGCCCCGGCGTCGCGACGCAGCAGGAAGACCTCGGCATCGCCCCGGACTTCCACTTCCAGGGCAAAACAGGCGTCGTGCGGCAGGCTGCGACCGGCACGCAGCACGGAGGCGCCGCGACGCCAAGGATCGGCGCGGCGGCACATCCAGAGATCGTTCGGGGTGAGTATGCGCATCGCCTCCACGGCGACGCCGCTGTCGCCACGCCCGTCCCGGAGCGCAGTCCGCGGGCGGTCCGCGGCGCCGGTGCGCTCGGCCCGCGCCGCGACGACGGTGCCGCCGCGACGGGGCGCCCGCACGTAGGCCTCCACGTCGGTCACCGGGAAGCGCGCATCGGTCCCCGCCGGCCGCGCCTCGACCCAGAACTGGTGCAGATCCCCGTCGATCTCGTAGAGCCTCGCACTCAGCAGGAGGTTCGCGTCGGATCTCGCCGAAGCTGCCCGGATGTCGGGGGACCGGGCCAGATTGCTGGCGACGAGGCGCAGCGTGTCGGCCACGAATGCCGGCTGATCCGCCGTATCCGCAAACACGACCAGGGGTTCGCCGACGAAACCGCAGAACTGGGCGCCCAGTTTCGCGGCCAGACGTTCGGCGAGCAGATCACCTTCGTCGGCGGCGAACGGATAGGCACGCAGCCCTCGCGTCTCCTCGGTCACCGCCGGCTCACGGAAGCGGGCATACTGGGCGCGGCTCAGCCGACCGTTCCACTCCAGGCCGAAACCGCTGACCCAGAGGCCATCCTCCCGGTCCAGCGCCCGCACGGCCAGCCGATGCGAGGCCGGTCCCGTCTGCTGCAGGTCCACGGCGAGCACGTAGTGGGCGTCCTCACGGCGGACACAGTCGCCCGTGCGGCCGCCGCCGTCCCAGACCACGTTCACGCCCGGCGTCGACAGGAGCGACTGGTTCAGTCGCTGGGCCAGCGCACGGGACAGCGAGTCCGTGGCCGGCCGGGGCTCGTCGCCCTGCATCGTGGCCACCGTCACGGTCTCGCCACGGAACCGCGGGTGGGTGGTCAGTTTCCCGGTCACGTAGGGCTCGAGTTCCTGCTCGAACCAGGTCTCGAGCGCGGGCTCGTCGCCGCCCGGCCAGGCGAGCGGGGTACGACCGCCGGTCGCGCAGCCCGCCGCCAGCAGCGCCAGGGTCAGTGCGAGACCGCCACGACGGAACCGGGACGCGGCGCTCACGAGTCTCCCTCCAGCCGCAGGAAGCCCTCTGCGTCGATCACGAGCTCTCCGCCGCCGCCGTTGCCCACCACCCGGTCGAGAACCGCGGCGGTCGGCGGCGGTAAGGTGACGCCCCAGCGGAGCGGCCCGGGCGGCACGACGACGCTGCGCCGCAGGGCGCTCACGACTTCGCCCGGCACCGTGCTCGCCGTCATCTCGTGCACCTGCCCGGGTGACGCGGCCGTCCGGAATGTCGGCCGGCCGTCGACGATCATGAAACGCCAGACCCGCTCCGCGGAGAAGGCGTAGAGCACGACCTCCTGCCGTTCCACCAGGCCGATCAGCGCCGCATCGGACTCGAAGCGCAGGGAGAACGCCCGCTCGGTCCGGGCTTGAGCCGTCGGCTCCGCCGGCTCAGGCGGCTCGGGGAGATTCTCGGGGGCGGCCGGGGCCGGCTCGGCCGCAGCCGCTCGTTCCTGCGTCGCGACCGGTGCCGGACGGGGGTCCGCCGGGGCGGGCGCCGGCTCGATTGCGGATGCCGGAGCGGGCGCCCGGGGCTCGGGAGGTGCGGTCGCCGGAACGACCACCGCGGCCGGGAGCGGCGCGGCTGGCGCGGTCTCCGCGTCCTGTTCCTGCGCCCCGGGATCCGGCTCCGCGGGCTGCGGCACGCTCTGCACCAGCGCGAACACGGCGACCAGGCAGAATGCGAGGATCGCCATGAAACGCATGACATCCGTCTCCAGGTGTTCCATGCCGCCGTCCCCGCTAGAGCCGTGGGGCGACGGTCCCGTCCACGGGGAGCCGCTCATCGCCTGCCTCCTGTCGTCCGCCCGTCAGCGCGGCCAGATGGTCTTCGATGCGACCGAGGGTGGCCCGGATCTCGTCTCCGCTCTGCCGCGCCGCCAGATCGTAGTAACGGCGGAGCGCGGCACCCGTCAGCACCGTCTTCACGATGCGCATCAGATAACCGCCGATACCGCCGAAGATCGTGGTGGACAGCGCCACCAGGATGCCGCCGTTCACCATGCGCTGGAGTACGACGAAGGCGCCGTCGTCCACGCTGACGGTCGGGTCGCCGAGGGCGTACAGGAGCGCACCGCGCATGCCGATCGCCGTCCAGATGACGCCGACGCCGAAGAACAGGCTGGTCCACGTATCGGTGAGATTCTCGGCGTGCACGACCTCGTCGAGAGGCGCATCGGCGGCGATGCACCGCCGCAGCCGCCCGAGACTCCGCACATACAGCCAGAGGACGGCGGCGAAGACAGGCAGCGAGAGCCCGAGATTGCGCCAGGCCCAGTCGAGCGACTCCCGGATCGTCCAGCCGGAGGCCGGCGCCGACGTCCCGAGCATCTGGCCGGCCAGCAGGACGGCCCCGGTGCCGACCAGGCCGACCAGCACCCCGGCCAGCAGACCGCCCAGGAATCCTCCGTATCGGGCCGGCGTCGCCATCATGCTCTAGGGGGCGCCACAGGCCGTGCAGGTGGCCTCGAGCACGAGTTCGGTCTCCTGGAAGAGACGATCGGCCCGGTAATAGCCGGCCGCATCCTGACTGACCCGCAGCAGGCCCCGTTCCTTGTCCAGCAGCTCCGCTTCCATCTCGGTCAGCACCTGGCGCTTGCGCGGGCAGGTGTAGGCACAGTTGTTGTAGTCGCCCATGAGCGAGACGTACTTCACGTTGAAATACCGGTTGTAGGCGCGTTCCGCCTGGCGCGTGGACAGCAGTCCCCGGTCCGTCGCCGCCAGCAGGAACTCGGAGAACCTGCGCTTGTTCTCCGGTCCGGGATCACCCTCGGCGATCTCGAGCAATTCCGCGTAGTAACGGTCGAACTCGGCTTCACAGCCGTCGGCGAGTCGTGCCTCGGCCGCCTCCATGGCGACGTCGAGACTGGCCGTCCGCGGCAGGCTGCAGTCGGCGGTCGTCGTCGCGCAGCCGGAGAGCGCGAACGCCATGCCGGTCAGCGCGAGAAGGACCAGAGTGCGGATATTTGCGGGGTTCATGACATTCCTCCTCGGCCGCTAGAATTCGAGCGGACTCGTGTATTCCTCTTCGAAGGTGCCCGGCGGCGGCGCAGAGACGGTCGGGCCGGCCTCGTAATCACCGAACAGGATCGCCTTCACGCCGTCGACCACCTCCTGCATCTCCGGCGTGATCACGCCGAAGGACTGGTTCAGCTGCTCCATCAGCGTCGCCCGGGCGATCTCTTCACGCGTGCGGGCGATCAAATCCGACGCCTCGGCCATGTCCAGATACATGTCCGAGGCGATCACGGCGAGGGAGTGGGCATTCCGGTTCACCGACGAGGTGGCGACGAGTCGGTAGTACTGCTGGAAGCGCTGGCTGAGACGGATGCCCGAGCGGCCCCGCAATACCGGGGCCGACTCGCGGGCGCGGTCCTCGCCGACGCCCAGCAGCGTCTCCTGCAGCGTCCAGGAGGTCATCTTGTTGCCGAGTTCGCTGCGCAGGCGTCGCTCCAGGCTCGCGTGGGTGTTGTTCACGGCCCGCTCCATGTCCGGCAGGCGCTCGGACATGATGTTCAGCATCTCGAGATAGGTGGCGCCCAGCTGCTTCGCGATGCGCTGGCAGCCCGGATCGTCCCCGGCGCCCTCGCACTTCGCTTCCTGGTACAGCCGGCGCTGTTGATCCAGGCGCCCGATGGCCTCCTGCAGCCCCGTCTCCATCTCGGCGGCGACGGTACCGGTCTGACGGATGTCCTCCAGCACGGTGGTCGGGAACAGCTGGATGGTGGGCGCGGTCTTGCCGAAGCTCAGGGCCGGCAGGACGATCAACGCGAGGGTGGCGGCCAGGTAGTAACGGAAGGCGGCCCGATCACGCGGGGCGCGGCTCCCCGCCGCGGCGCCGGTCCCTGTTCTGTTTGTCGGCTCCATGCTCGTCTCCCTTCGATGGGGAGACTCAGGCTAGAGCAGGCGCGCTGAATGGAAGCTGAACGGACGCCTAGAGGAGATCCCCGAGCCCGGACTGCGCGGGCAATTCCAGCACCCGCTGACGGCGTTCCCGGACCGCGGCAGCCGGGAGGACCCGGCCGGCGTTTTCTTCGAATTTCGCGATGATCTCGGCCCGGGACAGGGGTCGTTCCGCTGCGCCGCGATTGATCGGCTCCCGATGGCGCAGTTCCCGGCCGTCGCGGGTTTGGATGACCACCTCGCCCGGGAAATGGCGCGGGAAGGACGACTCCGGGTCCACCTCGTAGTGGCAGCGATCCGCCAGCGCCCGGATCTCCGGGTCGGCGAGGACTTCGTCTTCCAGTTCGTCCAGCGTGAAACGCCCTCGCACCAGCGTCGCCGCCATCAGGTAGTGGACACTGAACTTGGCCTCGTAGTCGGTGCGTGGGCGGCGCTTGCGAGCCTCGGGTTCACACACGACGTCCACCTCGTCCGCGTGGACCCGGGCCACCATGCGCTCGACCTCGTCGGCGCTCACGCCGTGCTCGGCGGCCAGTGCCAGCACGCAGTCGGCGTAAGCGTGGTTGTAGTGGCAGACGGGATACGGCTTGATGCCGACACTCAGCATCTCCCAGCTATCACCGAGCGTCTCGAGGGCGGCGGCGAGTGCCGGACCCCGGTCCTCGCCGAGGTAGGTCCGGTAGAGGCCGAAACGGCCTTCGTAGGCGCCCGCCGGACCACTGAACCCCGCTCGTGCCAGCCCTGCAGCCTGCAGGCCGCAGGCCGCCGCCCAGCCGGGGTGCAGTCGCTTGGTCCACGCGCCGTCCTCCAGGAACTGGAGGGTGCCCCCGGCCATGCTCAGCACGATGCCCTGGGCCCGCGCCAGTGCCGCACGGTCGAGACCCCACAACCGCCCTGCCGCGAGGGTGGCCCCGAAGGCGCCCACGACACCGGTCGGATGGAACCCCTGCTTCTGGAATGCCCCGCCGACGCTGCCGATACGGGCGTCCGCCTCCACGGCCACGATGTAGGCGGCGAGCGCCTCGGCGCCGCCGGCAGACGCTTTGAGTCCCGCGCCGAGCATCGCCGGCAGGGCGCTCGCCGAGACGTGCACGATGCTCTCGCCGTGGGTGTCGTCGAAGTCCAGCCCGTGGATCAGGAAGCCGTTCGCCAGGGCGGCGTCACGCAACGCCAGTCGTTCGAAGCGGCCGATCACCGGGTAGTCGCCGGCATCCGCCACCGAGTCGATCGCCGCCAGGCCGCGGCGGGCGAAGGGGAAGCTGGCGGCGGCGAACGCCACGCCCACCGCATCGAGGATGTGCAGGCACGCGCGCTCGATCACCTCGTCGGGGATCCGGGCCGGATCGAGCCCGAGCGCGAAATCCGCCAGCCTCGTTGCAGCGTCGTCGGTCATGGCTGTCGCCTCGCAGAGCCTCGTATCGCGCAGAGGGGAAAGAGAACCACAGGATGGGCTTCAGCCCCGATCCCCGATCCCTCAGCCCGATGCCTTGGCCGATGCAAGATCCCGATCGGGCCTGAAGGCCCGCCTACTTCCAGTTCTCCTGGATCTTCTTCAGCACCTCGGCGCCGGGGCCGAGCTTCTCGTAGGGGATCGAATTCAGCGGCGCATCCACCGTCCCGCCGACAGCGTGCATGTCGCCCTTGCGCTCATGGATGTAGAGGATCCCGGTGACGATCTCGCCCCGGTTCGAATGATCGCGCAGGAACGAGAACGCCTTCGCCCGGCTGGTCGGATCGTACTCCTTGTCGACCTTCTTCAGCACGATGCGGCTGCCGTCGTGGAGCTCGACCGGCATCGCCTCGCCCTCCTCGTAGGCGGTGCGTATCTCCTCGGCCGGCGGGATGAAATCGGTGCCGACCACCTGGTGATAATACTTGCGGGTGTGGGAGTAGCTCTTGGTCGAGCCCACGTGATCGTTGAAGGTGACGCAGGGGCTGATGACATCGATCAGCGCGAACCCCCTGTGGGTGAGCGCGCCCTTGATCAGCGGCACGAGCTGCTTCTTGTCGCCCGAGAAACCGCGCGCGATGTAGGTGGCGCCGGTCGCCAGCGCGAGCAGGCAGGGATCGATCGGTGGCTGCTGATTCTCCTCACCCTTCTTGGCCTTGGAGCCCACGTCGGCGGACGCCGAGAACTGGCCTTTCGTCAGGCCGTACACGCCGTTGTTCTCGATGATGTAGCACATGTTGAGATTGCGGCGGATGGAGTGCGTGAACTGACCGAGACCGATGGAGAGTGAGTCACCGTCGCCCGACACCCCCAGGTAGACGAGGTCCTTGTTGGCGGCGTTGGCCCCCGTGGTGACGCTCGGCATGCGGCCGTGCACCGAGTTGAAACCGTGGCTCGGGGAGACGAAATAGGCCGGCGTCTTGGAGGAGCAACCGATGCCGCTCATCTTGCCGAGCCGATGGGGTGGTATCGACAGCTCGAATACCGCCCGGATGATCGCATTGGTGATCGAGTCATGGCCGCAGCCGGCGCACAGCGTCGAGACGGTACCTTCGTAGTCCCGCTCGGTCAGTCCGAGGTCGTTGCGGGGCAGGCGTGGATGGGCGACTTTCGGTTTTGGAATATAGCTCATGTCAGGCGGCCTGGTGTTTCTCCCGGTCCTCTCGTATGCGGTCGACGACGAAGCCCGCGTGCATCGGCATGCCGTTGTAGTGCAGCACCGGCACCAGCTTCTTCTGGTCGATACCGGCGTCCAGTATCAATAAGGACCGCAGCTGCGCATCGCGGTTCTGCTCGACGACGTAGACCCGGTCGTGCCGCTCGATGAAATCGAGCACGGCCTGTCCGAACGGGAACGCCTTCACGCGGCAGTAATTCAGCGTCACGCCGTCGGCGGCGAGCCGCTCCACGGCCTCGTGCACCGCTGCCTCGCCGCTGCCGACCGTCAGCACCGCCGAGCGGTTGAACTTCGAGTATTCGACCACCGGCTCCGGCACGAGGTCCCTGGCCGTCTCCCATTTGACGAGCAGCCGGTCGATCACGTCCTGGTACTCGTCGGCATCCTCGGTGTAGGCGCCGAACTTGTTGTGGCCGGAGCCGCGCGTGAAGAAGCTGCCTTTCGGATGCTCACCCGGCAACGAGCGGTAGGGTATGCCGTCGCCGTCCCGGTCCAGGTAGCGATGGAATTTCTCGATCTTCTCCAGATCCTCGGCGTGCAGCACCTTGCCCCGGTCCGGCTGGTAGTCGTCGTCCCAGACGAGCTCCGGCACCATCCAGTCGTTCATCCCGATATCGAGATCGGACAGCACCATCACCGGGGTCTGCAGCCGCTCCGCCAGGTCGAACGCCACGGGGGCCATCGTGAAGCACTCGTGGGGATCCGACGGGAACAGCAGCACGTGCTTCGTGTCGCCGTGCGAGGCGTAGGCGCAGGACAGGATATCGGACTGCTGGGTCCGGGTCGGCATGCCCGTCGACGGGCCGGTACGCTGCACGTCGAATATCACCGCCGGCAGCTCCGCGTAATAGGCGAAACCGATGAATTCGTTCATGAGGGAGATGCCGGGGCCGCTGGTCGGGGTGAATGCCCGCACGCCGTTCCAGGATGCGCCCAGCACCATGCCGATCGCCGCGAGTTCGTCCTCGGCCTGGATGATGAGGTAGTTGTTCTTCCCGGTCTCGGGATCCACCCTGAGCTGCTTGCAGAAGCGGCTGAAGGCGTCCATGAGCGAGGTGGACGGGGTGATCGGGTACCAGGCACCCACCGTGGCGCCGGCATAGACGCAGCCGAGCCCCGCGGCGGTGTTGCCGTCGATCACCACGTGGCCTTTCGTCTCGTCCATCTTCTCGACGGTGAGCGGCAGCGGACAGTCGAAATTCTCGACGGCGTAGTCGTAACCGAGACGGACCGCTTCCATGTTGGAATCCGCCAGCGCCGGCTTGCGGGCGAACGTGTCCTTCAGGTTCTCCTGGATGATCTCCAGGTCGAGATCCAGCAGCGCGGCCAGCGCACCCACATAAGCGATGTTCTTCATCAGGATGCGCGCCCGGGCGCCCTCGAAATGCTCGTTGCACATCTTCGAGAGCGGGATGCCGAACACCGTGACGTCTTCCCGGTCGAGGAGCCTGGAGCGCGGCCAGGTCGAGTCGTAGATCAGGTAACCGCCGGACTCCACCTCGGCCAGGTCGGCTGCATAGGTCTGGGCGTTCATGGCGACCATCACGTCGACGTGACCGGCGCGGGCTCTGTGCCCTGCGCCACTCACGCGCACCTCGTACCAGGTGGGCAGCCCCTGGATGTTCGACGGGAAGTAATTCTTGCCGACGACGGGGACGCCCATGCGGAAGATGGACTTCATGAGAAGGCCGTTGGCACTGGCGGACCCGGTGCCGTTCACCGTCGCGATCTTTATCACGACGTCGTTGACGCGTTTCTCGGTCATCCCGACTTCACCGCCTTCGGTCCCGACCGTGCCGCTTCCTCCGCGGCGTGGGGAATCAGGATCTTCGATTTCTCCGCCGGCGGCGTCAGGCTCTGGCGGAGTTCCTCCTCCGTTCCGTTCGGCACGATGGCGAGGCAGTCCACCGGACAGACGTCGATGCAGGCGTCGCATTCGATGCAGAGCTTGCCGGTGAAGACGGTCTGTATGTCACAGTTCAGGCAACGCTCGACTTCGGCCAGCGTCTGTTCCGGCGTGAAACCCAGTTCCACCTCGATGTCGATGTTCTTGAAACGCTCCGCCAGGTCTACTGCCGGCATGAGGCGGCGCTCGGCCGGGTTGTAGTCGTTGGAATAGCTCCACTCGTGGATGCCCATCTTCTGCGAGATGAGATTCATGCCGTCCGGCAGGCGGTCCCCGATGTCCTGGCCCTGGCAGTAGCGGTGGATGGAAATGGCCGCCTGGTGGCCGTGCGCGACGGCCCAGATGATGTTCTTCGGACCGAAGGCGGCGTCGCCGCCGAAAAAGATCCCGGGCCGTGTCGACATCATCGTCGTTTCGTCGACCACGGGCGCGTCCCACTCGTTGAACTCCAGGCCGACGTCCCGCTCGATCCAGTCGAAGGCGTTCTCCTGGCCGATGGCCAGGATCACGTCGTCGCAGGGGATGAAGACTTCCTCGAGGACCGTGCCCCGGTCGATCCGCCCGTCCTCGTCGACCCGGTATTCCATGACGTCGAACCTCATGCCGGTCAGCCGGCCGTCCTCGACCACGAACTCCCTCGGCGAGTGGTTGACCAGGATCTCGACATTCTCTTCCTCGGCATCCTCCAGCTCCCACTCCGAAGCCTTGAAGAACCCGCGTGGCTTACGCGCCATGACTTTGACGTCCCTCGCGCCGAGTCGGAGCGAAGTGCGGCAGCAATCCATGGCCGTGTTGCCGACGCCGATAATGAGCACCCGCTCACCGATCTCCTCGGTGTGCTTGAACGCGACCGATTCCAGCCATTCGATGCCGATGTGGATGCGGTCGGTGTCGTGGCGGCCCGGCAGCTCCAGTTCCTTGCCTTTCGGCGCACCACTGCCGACGAATACGGCGTCGTAGCCACCCTTCTCCAGCAGGTCGCGGAGGCTCTCCACGGGATGGTTCAGTCGCAGATCGACGTCCATGTCCAGGATCATGCCGATCTCTTCGTCGAGCACCTTCGGCGGCAGCCGGAACTGGGGGATGTTCGTGCGCATCAGCCCGCCGGTCTCTGCGAGCGCTTCGAAGATGGTGCACTCATAGCCGAGCGGCGCCAGATCGTTGGCGACGGTCAGCGAGGCGCACCCGGCACCGACCAGCGCGACCCTGCTGCCGTTCTTCTTCGCCGGCGCCCTGGGCAGGCGATCGCTGATGTCGTCGCGATGATCGGCGGCCACCCGCTTCAGCCGGCAGATCGCGACCGGTTTCTCCTCGACACGGCGACGCCGACAGGCCGGTTCGCAGGGGCGGTCGCAGACGCGACCGAGGATGCCCGGGAAAACGTTCGATTCCCGATTCACCATGTAGGCATCCGAGAAGCGGCCCTGGGCGATCAGGCGGATGTATTCCGGGACGTCAGTGTGCGCGGGACAGGCCCATTGGCAGTCCACGACCCGATGATAGAAATCGGGATTTGAGGTGTCGGTCGGCTTCATTTCCTGTGGTGCGGAACTCCCCCGCTAGCGGGATATTCGCACCTCTGCCCCGTGTAGGTTGGAAGGGTACTAAAGGCAGCGGAAATCGCAATGTTTTTCACTACTTTCGTGACGGATGTCCGCCGCGGGCGTGCGGAAGCGGACACGAAACACGGTCCCCGCTCGGATCCGCTACACTCTCGACGTCTTCGAACGGAGTGCGGATGGTGAGCGATCGCTACTCGGCCCTCGCATTGCAGATGGGCACCGACTGCGTGAACGAGTGTCCGGACCGTGACTCGGCGCGGCGGCGCATGCATGAGAACCTGACCCGCGCCGGCCGCCTGATCGCGGGCAGCAAGGGTTTCGTGAAACAGTTCAGCGGCGACGATGTGCGGCTGGTGGTGCTGCCCGAATATTTCCTGACCGGTTTCCCCATGGGCGAAAGCGTGCCCGAATGGCGGGACAAGGCGGCGATCGAGCCGGGCGGTCCGGAGTACGACGCGCTCGGTGAGCTGGCAAAACGCTTCGATGTGTATCTGGCAGGCAACGCCTACGAATGCGACCCCCACTTCCCCACCCTGTTCTTCCAGACCTGCTTCGTGATCGATCCCGCCGGCGGGGTCGTGCTGCGGTATCGCCGCCTGATCTCGCTCTCGGCACCGACGCCGTGGGACGTGTGGGATCGCTACCTCGAAATCTACGGTCTGGACGCCGTGTTCCCCGTCGCTCGCACCGAGCTGGGCAATCTCGCGGCCATCGCCTCGGAGGAGATCCTGTACCCGGAGATCGCCCGCTGCCACGCGATACGCGGCGCGGAGGTATTCCTGCACCACACCAGCGAGGTCGGCAGTCCGGCGCTCACACCGAAGGACGTGTGCAGGCGGGCCCGGGCCATCGAGAACATGGCTTTCGTCGTGTCCGCGAACTCGGCCCGGCTCGAGAACATCGCCATCCCGGCCGAATCCTCCACCGGTATGTCGAAGATCGTCGACTACCAGGGCCGCGTGCTGGCCGAGGCGCCGGCGGGCGCGGAGAGCATGGTGGCGAACGCGACCATCGACCTGGCGGGATTGCGGGCCACACGGCGCCGCACCGGCATGAGCAATCTGCTCTCCCGCCACCCGCTCGAGCTCTTCGCCGAGGGATTCGCAGGCGTCGGTCTGCGGCCGAAGAACCGGTTGCTGCAGGACGGCGAAGTCATCACGCCGGAGCGCGGCCAGCTCGCCGCCCTGCAGCATGACGACATACTGAGGCTCGCGGATGACGGCGTCCTGTAAGCTGAATGCACGCTGAACGGATTGGATTTATTGATTTTGTCGGCCGAAAGGATCAGGTTATGATGCGCACAGGTTCAAGAACACTGGAGCATGAACCATGAAAAAGATGATGACCTTAATTGCGCTGCCGCTCGTTTTCTTCGGTGCGTCTGCCCACGCCGACGCTCACATGGAGATGGCGAAGGCCAAATTCGAAGCCGTGTGCTCCGACTGTCACTATGCGGATGATTTCGAGGGCACACCGAAGGACGAAGTCAAAGCAATGATCAAGGGCGTCGTTTCCGGCGCGACGGAACACGACGAGGATCTCTCCGGCCTCACGGACGACGAGATCGATGCGATGGCCGAGTTCTACTCCAAGGGCGGTGCCTGAATAAGCCAGGAATGTCGCGCCGGCGTCTGAAGCCGGTACACTGATTCCGAAGGCCCATGGCAGCACGGCTGCCATGGGCTTTTTCGTGTCGTCACCGCCAGCGGGCAACGGAAACTACGGATTGCCGGGGCCGAGCGGTGCGAGGACTGCCATTACGAGGACGATTTCGCCGGTACGCCGAAAGCCGATATCAAGGCCATGATCAAGGCTGTCGCGTCGGGTGAGACCGAGCACGATGACAGTGCCGATTTTTCCGGTCTCTCGGACGCCGACATCGACGCGCTGGCCGGCTACTTCGCCAGTTTCGAGTAGATCCTGCTCCGGACGGTCCCTGCGACTCGCACCACTGTGTGCGAGCAGCAGGGTGGCGTCGTCGCAGTCAGCGGGCCGAAGGCGTGCTACGCCATCGGCCTTTTTCATTAGCGTATGCAATCACTGCTGACCGGAATGCTCCGGCGGACGAACCGTCGCTACATGAGCTTCGAGCGGGCACCGGTTGCCAACGCGCTGCCCGAACCGGCGCCGGAGCGCATCCACCTGCTCTACCTCCACATCCCCTTCTGCGAGGTCCTCTGCCCGTTCTGCCCATTCCACCGGGTCGAGTTCCAGCAGGAGCGCACGCTGCACTATTTCCGGTCGCTGCGTGAGGAAATCCGGCGCGCGACCGATCACGGTTATCTCTTCGGAGAACTCTACGTCGGCGGAGGCACTCCCACTGTGCTGTCCGATGAACTCGCCGAGACCATCGCCCTGGTGCGCCGTCTGCATCCGATCCGTCGGGTCTCGGTCGAAACGAACCCGGACGACCTGGCAGACGAGCGCCTGCCGATGCTCCGTGACGCGGGTGTGAACCGCCTGTCGGTCGGCGTGCAGAGCTTCGACGACGAACTGCTGCGGGCCATGCAGCGTTACGGGAAATTCGGCAGCGGATCCGTCATCCGGGACCGCCTGGCCGCCGTCCATGGCGTGTTCGACACACTCAACGTGGACATGATCTTCAACTTCCCGAGTCAGACCGGGGAGCGTCTGAGCCGCGACCTGGAGATACTCACCGACGAACTCGGGGTCGACCAGGTGTCCTGGTATCCCCTGATGACGGCGACCGCCACCCGCAAGGCGATGGCCAAGCATCTTGGGGAGGTGGACTTCA
>JARRPZ010000046.1:0-19417 GCA_037382365.1 Gammaproteobacteria bacterium | reverse complement strand
CGATGCCCTCAGCATCAATGGCAGCGATGCACTTTTTGCTGCGTTAGATTCATCTATTGTTCGGTACGTCGATTTGACGAATAGGGTCGGGCCCGATGGCAAGTTGATGCTGGGTTTTGACTCAAGTCTTATTGCCGTTGCGCCAATTGAGGAAGTCGGTGAGAAGTCTTCCCGCGTTAAAGTGCTTGGCGCGTCGCTGAACGTAAGTCTGTCCGGTGATAGCGGTTTAGGGGTAGGCGATCTCATTGCCGTGTTTGGCACACGGATTGCGGGTCAGGTCCCTACTGCGACCACCATCGCACGCATCTACCCTGGGGCTCCCTCATATTCGTCCGATGTTTTTGTTCAGGGGGCGGTGCAGAAAGTCGATAGAGACCTCGGTATAGTCAAGGTCGGTAGCTTGTTTATTGATTACAATGCTCAATTGTCTCGGCAATCACTACCCACGTCTCGCCTCAACTTAGGAGATTTGAGGGTTGGAGGAATCTTCTCCGAGCGATAAGAGAAGATTCGAGGCAGAAGATACCGAAGCGAATCGCTGGGTTATGTGATCGTTGTCACATTTCGAGCTAAAGAAAGGGCGCCACATAGGGCGCCCTTTTTTTCTACCATGCTCTCGGAGCTAACCGCCAGTAGTAGAACGTAGCCCGTCCAGATACGACTGGAGTTTCTTCTGCTCTACGCTCGGACGTAGCCGGTCCTTCACTTCCTCGAAAGAGGGCGGGTCGGTCTCGCGAGAGTCCTCACGCAGAATAACGTGCCAGCCGAACTGGGTCTGCACCGGCTCGGATGTATAGGCTCCGTTGTCAAGCGCCACTACGGCGTCCGAAAACGGCTTGACCATCGAATCGGGCGGGAACCACCCCAGATCGCCACCATTGGGGCCTGACGGTCCCGTCGATTTCTCAATAGCCAATTCGACAAAGTCGGCGCCGTCATCGAGCTCGGTAATCAGGCCTTTTGCCTCGTCCTCGGTCTCCACGAGGATGTGTCGTGCCTTGTACTGCTTTGGCTGGAAACCCGCGACCTGTACGTTGTACTCAGCGCGAAGTTCTGCCTCCGTCGGCGGATTTTCCTCCAGGTAGTTCGCGGCGAGTGATGATGCGAGTACGGACAGTCGCTGAAGCTCGATCTGTGCGGCGACTTCGGGGTCATTGTCGAGACCTTTCGCTTCTGCCTCCTCCGCCATGAGGTACAGATCCGCGACTTCTCCGCGAAGCTGGTCACGCTGCTGCTCGGTGATCTCCGTCTGCGCTCCTCGCATCCGATTCTGTACATAGAGGTCGACGATTTTCGCTTCGACCTCCGGAGCCGTTGCGGTGGCGTCGCTGTTCGACTGTGCGCACCCGACGGTGCTCATCAGAACCACTGCACTAAGCAGCGTGGTCCTCGCGGCCCCGCGCGGGGTCGTCTGTGTTTTCAACATCTGTGGTCCTCTTCTTCGGTGGTGGAAATCAGGCTCTCAACTGCGTTGCGACTCTGCAGGCGTGAGAGCGGTAATGCTGAGCGCATGGATATCCGTTTCCATCATATCGCCCACTGCCTCATATACGAGGCGATGTCTCTGCAATCGTGACTGTCCGTCGAAGGCAGGAGTGGTGATCTTTACGGCGAAGTGACTGCGACCATCGCCGGCGCCTGCATGACCGGCATGCAAGTGACTCTGATCCTTGATCTGAATAGCCTCCGGCTGCAGCGCCTCCCTCAAGCGCTTCTCGAGCCTTTCCTGCCTGTTATCGCTCACGGCAACACCTTTTTGAACGGCTTGACGATGACGCGCTGGTAGACACCGGCCGCGACATAAGGGTCTTCGTCGGCCCAGGCACGAGCATCGTCGAGAGAGGAAAACTCGCCGACCACGAGGCTACCGGTGAAACCGGCATCGCCAGGGTCTTCGTTGTCGATGGCGGGATGCGGTCCGGCGAGCAGTAATCGACCTTCGTCACGCAGAGCACCGAGCCGTGCGAGATGCTCTTCTCTCGCACTGCGTCGTCGCGGACCGCTGTCCGGAACGTCCTCGCTGATGATTGCGTACCACATGGCTATTCCACTCCACCGGGCGACTCTTTTTTCGCTTGACGTTCATTCCTCGAGATCATGACGGCCAGCCAGATGCCTTGCACGACCATGAAAGCAAGGGTCATCCCCAGCAGCCCGAAGAGCTTGAAGCTGACCCAGGCACTCTCGCCGAAGCGGTAGGCAACGAAAATATTCGCGGCGCCCGAGATTGCGAAAAAAGCACCCCATAATACGGTCAGTTGACGCCACTGCCGGGCGGAAAGTTCCACGGCGGACTGCAGTAGACGCTGTATCAGTGGCCGTTCTCCGATGTAGAGACTGCCGATGCATGCGGCCGCGAGAGCCCAATTGAGAATAGTCGGCTTCCAGATGAGGAACAGGCTGTTGCGCAGAGCGAGCGTGATACCCCCCAGTATCAGCACGAGTGCAGTCGATATGAGATATATGCGGCCGACCTGCCGCGTGAAGATCCAGTGACCGAGCGGGACGAGCGGCATCGTGACCATGAGGATGATGGTCGCCATGTAGATGTCGGCCTGCTGGTAAGCGACGAAAAATGCGACCACGGGCAGATAGTCGAATATGAGTTGCATGCGTCGGTGTTCTGTCCTGTGAGTCGGATCCGGGTCCCGGGTAGCAGGGCATTCTAGCGCAGGCGCCCTGCCGACCCAACGGCACGGTGCCGGATGTCGGTTTTGGCCCGGCTTGCCGTTAGAATGCCGCCGTGTCGCAGATCATCACAATACATCCCGATAATCCGCAGAAGCGCTATGTGGAGCAGGCGGTCAGCCTGATCCGCGGTGGCGGACTCGTCGTCTATCCGACGGATTCGAGCTATGCGCTGGGCTGTCAGATCGGTAACAAGAAGGCTCTGGACCGGATCAGGCTTCTCCGGCAGGCGGATAAATTGCACGACTTCTCGCTCGTTGTGCGGGATCTCTCGGAGATTGCGGCGTATGCCAGGGTAGATAATTGGGCCTACCGGCTGCTGAAGCACTTCACGCCTGGCCCCTACACGTTCATCCTCAAGGCCACCCGCGAGGTTCCCAACCGCCTGAAGAACCCAAGAAAGAAGACGATAGGTATCCGTGTGCCGGATCATCCGATCTGCCAGGCCCTGCTGGAGGCACTGGGGGAGCCGATGATGAGTTCCACGTTGCTGCTGCCAGGCGACGAATTCCCGATGACCGACCCGGTGGAGATCGCGGGCCGGCTCGGAAACCAGGTCGATGCGGTGATCGACGGGGGTATTGGCGGTATGGAGCCTTCCAGTGTTCTGGACCTGACAGAGGACACAGTAAAGATCGTGCGGCGCGGTATCGGGGATATCAGCGCTTTCGAATAATCGCCGCGTCCCGCGCGTGATTACGTTAGAATCACGCTGTGTCCGAGACAGATAGAAAGCAGCCCGTATTGCGTGTCGTAACGAGCCTGGATGCTCCCAAGCCGCACGTGCCGGAGGATCTGCGCCCGTCGCAGGCGGAGATGCCGTTTGCGATCGTGGATGGAGAGCCGGTCACCGAGCTCCCACAGGATCTCTACATACCGCCGTATGCGTTGCAGGTGTTCCTGGAAGCCTTCGAGGGGCCCCTGGACCTGCTTCTCTATCTCATCAGGCGACAGAATCTGGATATCCTGGACATACCGATCGCCGAGATTACCCGACAGTACATCCAGTACATCGAGCTGATGAAGGAGCTGCAGCTCGAACTCGCCGGCGAATACCTGGTCATGGCAGCGATGCTCGCGGAGATAAAGTCCCGCATGCTATTGCCCCGACCGGTGGCCGAGGAAGACGAAGAAGACGACCCGCGTGCCGAGCTCGTGCGGCGGCTCCAGGAATACGAGCGTTTCAAGAAAGCCGCCGAAAACCTGGAGGAATTGCCACGCCTCGAGCGTGACGTCCATGTGGTACAGGTGGACGCACCCGAACGCCGTGTGGTCACGAAGCTTCCCGAGGTCACCCTCAAGGAGCTTATGGTCGCCCTGCAACAGGTCATGGCCCGTGCGGAGATGTTCAGTCACCTCCATGTGCAGAGAGAGCCACTCTCGGTGCGTCAGCGCATGTCCGAAATCCTTAGCCGGATCCGTGGCAGCCAGTTTACGCAGTTCGATCAGCTGTTCGATGTGGAAGAAGGGCGTATGGGTGTCGCGGTCACCTTTATCGCCATTCTGGAACTGCTCAGGGAGTCTCTGATCGAAGTCGTTCAGTCCGAGGATTTCGCACCCCTGCACGTTCGGGCCGCGTCGAGCGTTCGTGTCGTCGGAGACGACGACAGTGACGGAGCGGCAGGGGAGAGCGCGACATCCTGACTGACAGGCATCGCGTCACCGAGTTATGGATGAGACCAGTATCAAGTACGTGATCGAGGCGGCATTGCTCGCATCGGGAGAACCTCTCTCCATCGATCAGCTGATGTCGCTTTTCGACGAGAATTCCCGACCGCATCGCAAGCAAGTCCGCGCAGCGCTCAGCGAACTGGAGGGCGACTACGAGGAGCGCGGCATCATGCTCGCGGAAGTCGCCTCCGGATTCCGTATCCAGGTTAGACCGTCGATGACGGCTCAGTTGCAACCGCTGTGGGAAGAACGACCGCCGCGCTACTCGCGAGCCCTGTTCGAGACACTCGCACTCATCGCCTATCGTCAACCGGTCACCCGTGGCGAGATCGAGGAGGTCCGGGGTGTGACGGTGAGTCCGAACATCATCCGCACGCTGCTGGACCGCGACTGGATACGCGTTGTCGGCCATCGGGACGTTCCAGGTAAGCCGGAGATGTTCGGAACGACCAAGGTCTTCCTCGATTATTTCGGTCTCAAGGAACTGGACGATCTGCCGCCGTTGGCGGAGCTTCAGGATTTCGAGGGGTTGAATGTGCAGCTCGACCTGCCGACTGCCGACGGAGAGCGGATTGTCGCAACGGCAACCGTGACCAGCCTGCCGGTCGGTGAGTTCGACACTGACGACCCGGGGATCGCTGCCGACTCCACCGCGGCGGGCGGCGCGGACGAGGACGAAGGGGCGACCGCGGCATCGGCGACATCTTCCGGCGAGGAGGCATCTCCGGATTCCGGCGACGAACTCGAGGACGAACAGGATAGCCGCAGCGCGCGTGCGGGCTCGCCGCCGTCGTCCTGACGTGATTCCGGGTGGCTGACCGCTTGCAGAAAGTGCTCGCGGCGGCCGGGCACGGTTCCCGTCGGGAAATCGAGCAATGGATCCGGGACGGTCGCGTCGCGATCGATGGCCGGGTCGCGCGACTCGGGGAAAGCGTGGACGGCAGCGAACGGGTCACCCTGGATGGCAGGCCGCTGCGAATGCGCTCCCTGACGAGCCGTAGCCATCGTCACCTCATCTACCACAAGCCACAGGGTGAAATCTGTTCCCGCAGCGACGAGACGGGCCATCGTACGGTCTTTCAGTCCCTGCCACCAGTGGCGGGCGGTCGCTGGATCGGCGTCGGACGACTGGATGTCGCGACGAGCGGCCTGATGTTGTTCACGACCGACGGCGAGCTCGCCCATGCCCTGATGCATCCTTCCGCCGGTGTGGACCGGCGTTATGCGGTGCGCGTGCGCGGGGCACCGACGCCGCAGGACATCCGGCAGCTGACCGAGGGAGTGGAACTGGAGGACGGTCCGGCGGCTTTCGAGAGCGTGCGCGAGAAGGGTGGCGACGGCGCCAACCGCTGGTACGAAGTCGCGCTGCGTGAAGGGAGGAATCGGGAAGTCCGCCGCCTGTGGGAATCTGTCGGGTTCGAAGTCAGCCGGTTGATACGAACGGGCTACGGCCCCCTCGATCTGCCGCGCGCCCTGCGCCGCGGTCAGCATCGCGCCCTGTCGGCCCGGGAAGTGCGTGCGCTTTACGAGGCGGTCGGCATGGAGCCACCGGCTGCAGGGAATAGCACGGGGCGGCCGCCCCGTGCTACTGGGAATCGAAAGAGCCGCCGGTGACGCCGCGACTGTCGGGACCCATCAGGAAGACGTGCGGTGTGATCACTTCATCGGGCCTCTTCAGCTTGTCCCGGTCCTCGGCAGGATAGGCGTGCAGGCGCATGCTCGTTCTCGTCGCGCCAGGATTCACACAGTTCACGCGGATGCCGGCCTTCTCGGTCTCCTGCGCCAGCACCTGGGCCAGACCTTCCACGCCGAACTTCGACACGGCGTAAGCGCCCCAGTAGGCTCGACCGCGCCTGCCGACACCGCTCGACGTAAAGAGGATCGAGGCGTCATCTGACTGGCGGAGCAAGGGCAGACACACCCTCGTCAATATGAATTCGGCGGTCAGGTTTACGTGCAGGACACGCTGCCAAAGCGTCACATCATAATGCTCGATGGGCGTGAGTTCGCCGAGGATACCGGCGTTGTGCAGAAGCCCGTCCAGTCTTCCGAATTCGCCCGCGATACTGTCCGCCAGGCCGGAGTAGGCGTCGCCGTCGGCTGTCTCGAAGTCCATCGGCGCGATCGACGGTCGGAGTCCGCCCCCGGCGAGGATTTCGTCATAGACGGACTCGAGTTTCCGCACCGTCCGCCCGAGCAGAATCACACGGGCCCCGAGCGAGGCGAAGCGCAGTGAAGCCGCGCGACCGATCCCATCTCCGGCTCCGGTAACCAGGATGATCCGGTCCTGCAGCAGGTCGTCGCGGGGCTCGTAGGTGGCGGGATCGAAGGTCACGGCGTTTCCTGGCTATCGAGCGAACGGGTGAGGCCCGTGTGCCGGCGTGCGGAGCGCCGCGCATCACAATAATTGTAACGGATGTGCTCTGCACAAGAGATACCGGATGCGGTCCTCGGCCTGGATGCGCAGGAGGTTGGCGAGTCACTCCCCGTCGGCGCCTTGGGCAGCTGCAGCCAGTTTCAGGCGGCCGCTCCCACCGTCGTCAGGGCAGCAGGCGATCACCCGGCCGATCTCCAGAGGAGCGTTCCCTGCTCCCTTCGATGGTCGGGTCGCTCTCGATCGCCTGCCGGGCCACGTCATCGATACGCTCGACGGTATCGATAGCGCGCTTCGTCTGGACGCCGAGTTCGGTGAACTTCCGTGCGCCCGGCAGTACACTGCGCTCGAGAGACCCTACGGCCGAATTGAAGGCGCCGACGCTGCCGGACAGTTGCCGGCCGAGCCGATTCAGATGGACGCCGAACGTGGCGAGCCGCTCGTAGAGTTCCACCGCGAGCTGGCGGACCTCCTCGGCATTTTCGGCGAGTGCGAGCTGGCGCCAGCCGTAGGCTACGGCCTTAAGCAGGGCGACGAAGCTGGTCGGCGTCGCCAGGATGATCTTCTGACGGAGCGCTTCGTCCAGGAGATCGGGATTCTCGTTGAGCGCAGCGGTCAGAAACTGATCCCCCGGGATGAACAGGATCACGAACTCCGGGCTACGCGGGAATTGTGACCAGTAGTGCTTGCTGGCGAGTTCCCGGATGCGGTCCCGCACCTTGCGGGCATGGCGGCTGAGGGCTGCGGCACGAAGCTGGTCGTCGGTTGCTTCCATCGCCTCGAGATAGGCATCGAGGGGTGTCTTGACGTCGACCACGAGCTCCCGCTCGTCCGGCATGCGGACGATCATATCCGGGCGTATCCGCTCTTTCTGCGTGCCCTCTGAGGATTGTTCGACGAAGTCGCAGTGCTCGACCATACCGGCGATCTCGACGAGCCGTCGGAGTGTGATCTCGCCCCACTGACCGCGGACCTCGGGCCGCCGCAGCGCCTTCACCAGGTTGCTCGTCTCGGATCGGAGTGCCTGCTGGCTGGCTTGCATCGCCTCCAGCTGGGCGCGGATGCTGCCATAGGCCTCGGAGCGGGCTTTCTCGAGTTCGCCGATCTGGCGCTCGGTCTTCGCCAGGGCCTCCCGGATCGGCTTCACGAGACTCTCGACGGCCTTCTCGCGTTCGGACAGATCCTGGCGCGCACGCTCCTGTTGCGCGCCGAGATTCTGACGCGCTACCCGCAGGAACATCTCACTGTTGACGCGAAGGCTGCGATGGGCGAGTTCGCCGAAAGTCTGCTGCAGACGACCGCTCGCCAGTTCGAATGCGGCCTCGCGTTCGGCGCGCAGTTCCTGCTGGTCCCGGACTCGCCGCTCGGCGTCGGCCAGAGCCGCCTCGAGGCGCCACAGTCGGCCGCGAGTGGCTAGCCAGTATCCGAACAGACCCGCGAGCATACCGCCGCCCAGCGCCGCTCCTGCAACCCAGAGTGGGACCAGCCGGTACAGCCACTCGCTCATACTGCGCCCGGTCGCACCATCGGCATGAGCGCATCGGGGTGACCGATCACCACATCGGCCTGCCATCGGCGGATGTCGTCATCAGGGAGCAGATAACCGTAGCTCGCTGCGATGGTCCGCATGCCGGCGGCGCGGCCGGCTTCGATATCGCGGCGATTGTCACCGACGTAGACGCAGCGGCCTGGATCCACGGTCATACGGCGGGCGGCATGCAGCAGAGGCGCCGGATGCGGTTTCCTTTCCGGCAGCGCGTCACCACCGACCGTGACGGCCGCGCGCGTGTCCATACCCAGTCCACGGAGCAGCGCGTCCGTGAGTGCCTGTGGCTTATTCGTGACGATGCCCCACGGCGTGGCCTGTTCCTCGAGTGCCGAGAGCACGTCCTCCATGCCATCGAACAGGCGGGACCGGCGATGCACACCCTCTGCATAGCGCCGGAGGTATTCTTCGTAGAGCGTCTGCCGCTCCTGCTCGCTCTTCCCGGGGAATGCGAGTCGGATCAGCCCGGCCGCGCCGTTGGTGATGGAGGCGCGGGCGAGGCCGTAGTCGGGCGGTTCCGCATCGTAATGCCGGCAGAGTTCGAACAGGGTATCGGTCATATCCGGCGCGGTGTCGACGAGGGTACCATCGAGATCGAATAGCCAGCCGGCGAATCGCCCGGTACCCGCCATCAGGCCGCTTCCCGCTTCCGGCAGTGGGCAATGTAATTGACGTCCACGTCGCCCGTAAGGCTGAATTGACGGGTGACGGGATTGTATCGGATGCCGGTGATTTCCTTGAGATCGAGCCCGGCAGCGCGTGCCCAGGCTTCGAGTTCGGAAGGCCTGATCAGCTTCTCGTATTCGTGCGTGCCCCGCGGCAGCATCCGCAGGACGTACTCCGCCGCGACGATCGCCAGCATGAACGCCTTGGCGTTCCGGTTGATGGTGGAGAAGAACACGTCTCCCTCCGATCCCACCAGACGGCTGCACGCATCGATGACCCCAGCCGGATCCGGCACGTGTTCGATCATCTCCAGACAGGTCACGATGTCATAGGCACCGGCCCGCTCGGCGGCGAGTGCCTCGGCGCTGGTCTCCAGATACTCGACCTCCACCCCGGATTCGGACGCATGCCTGCGGGCGATGGCGAGCGGACCGGCTGCGAGATCGATGCCGGTGACCGTGGCGCCCGCGGCGGCCATCGCTTCGCTGAGAATACCGCCGCCACAGCCGATATCCAGAACACTTCGGCCGGCGAGGGGTGCGCGCGCGTCGATGTATCCGAGTCGCAACGGATTCATGCGGTGCAGCGGTGCGAAATCTCCAAGCGGGTCCCACCAGCTCTCGGCCATGGCCTCGAATTTGCGGATCTCGGCCGCGTCCACGTTTTCCGGGGATTTTCCGTCCGGGTCACTCATGATCGTAATTCCAGATTTTCTCACGCCATTCTGCGGCGCGTGCCGTGATGTCGTCCAGGTGAATACGGGTCAGCACCCCTTTCCGGACGAGCCGCCGTCCGGCGACCCATACGTCGCTCACCTGCGAGGCCTCTGCCGCATAGACGAGCTGTGAAACCGGCTCGTAGACCGGCTGGGTGCGCGGTGCGGAAAGGTCGACCGCGCAGACGTCCGCCCACTTGCCGGTCTCGAGACTGCCGATGCGATCGTCGAGACCGAGCGCGGCGGCGCCGTTTAGCGTCGCCATGCGGAGCACGGCGTGGGCCGGCAGTGCGCTCGCGTCGTTGCTCGCGACCTTTCCTAGCAGTGCCGCCGTGCGCATCTCGCTCAGCATGTCGAGATCGTTGTTGCTGGCGGCGCCATCGGTGCCGAGGGCCACGTTCACGCCTGCCTCGATCATACGGGCCACCGGCGCGATGCCGCTCGCAAGCTTCAGGTTCGACTCCGGACAATGCGCGACGGAGACACCGGTGCGCGCGATCCCCTCGATCTCCTCGCCTGTGAGACACGTCATGTGGACCGCGAGCAGGGAACCGTTTACGAAACCCAGCTCTGCCAGCCGCTCGAGGGGACGCCGGCCGGTGGACTCCCGCGCGCTGGCTACCTCCGCTGCCGTCTCGTGGACATGCATGTGCACCGGTAGGTCGAGTTGATCCGCCAGGGCTCTCAGCTTGGCAAGACTCGCTTCGCTGACCGAGTACGGTGCGTGTGGCGCGAAGTGAGTGGTGACGAGCGGATGCGAGACGTACTGATCGTGTACGGCCACGCCTTTCGACAGATACTCGCCGGCGTCTTTCGCCCAGGGGGTCGGGGCATCCACCAGGATCATGCCGACGGAGGCACGCATACCGGCTGCCGCGGCGGTTTCCGCGACGACATCGGGGAAGAAGTACATGTCGTTGAAGCAGGTCGTGCCGCCCAGCAGCATCTCGGCGAGAGCCAGTCGCGTCCCGTCGCGCACGAACTCTGCATCGATCCAGCGACCCTCTGCGGGCCAGATGTGCTCGCGCAGCCACACTTCGAGCGGCAGGTCGTCGGCCAGCCCTCGGAACAGCGACATGGCCGCGTGAGTATGGGCGTTCACGAGCCCCGGTATCACCAGATGATCGTCCAGATGGACGACTTCCGCAGCCTCGTAGCGAGCGCCCGCTTCGGCCGACGGCAGCAGGGCGCGGATCATTCCGTCGCGGATCGCCAGTGCGCATCGCTCGTGGAGGGTGTCCTCCGGGATCACCGGCGCCAGCCACCGGCAATGTAGGATCAGATCACATTGCTCCATCTAATTGAATCTAATAACTTTTGCCAGCTTCATCCGGGCCGTCGACACGCGGGACCGAGGTAGTATACAGGGCCGACGCCCCTCGCCCGATCGCGGCATCCCGGCCGATGCGCCACGGGCGACGGCAACTGCGGACAAGTCCGCATTTATGCTAAAATTTTTGCTTGTTCAGGAGCCAGAAAGAGGCTCGTCCCCGGCTCCCGCCGCAAGACCTGGCCGAGACCTGAATCCTGCAGCATTTTCGTCCGCCGCCTGCCGATCCCGGAAGGCTCGCGGACCGGTATTGACGTGAGTAGCCATGAGTGACATCGCCCAGGAAATCTTTTCCGTAAATCTCGAAGACGAGATGCGCCAGTCATACCTCGACTACGCCATGAGCGTGATCGTGGGTCGGGCACTGCCGGACGTGCGCGACGGCCTGAAGCCCGTGCACCGGCGCGTGCTGTATGCGATGCGCGAACTGGGCAACGATTACAACAAAGCGTACAAGAAGTCGGCCCGCGTCGTCGGTGACGTCATCGGTAAATACCACCCGCACGGCGACAGCGCCGTTTACGACACCATCGTTCGGATGGCCCAGCCCTTCTCGATGCGCTACATGCTGGTGGACGGACAGGGCAACTTCGGCTCGGTGGACGGCGATGCCCCGGCAGCGATGCGCTACACCGAAGTGCGGATGGCTCGCATCGCCCATGAAATGCTGGCGGACATCGACAAGGAGACCGTCGACTTCGTCGAGAATTACGACGGCTCCGAGAGCGAGCCGTCGGTGCTCCCGACCCGGGTGCCGAATTTACTCGTCAACGGTTCGGCGGGCATCGCGGTCGGCATGGCAACCAATATCCCGCCGCACAATCTCGGCGAGATCATCGATGCCTGCGTGGCGCTCATCGACGACCCGGACATCGACGTGAAGGGACTGATGCAGCACGTGCCCGGACCGGACTTCCCGACCGCCGGAATCATCAACGGGGCCCAGGGCATCTACAGTGCCTACAAGACCGGCCGCGGCCGCGTCCACATGCGTGCGCGCAGCCACGTCGAGGAGATCGGCAAGAGCGGGCGCGAAGCGATCATCGTCACCGAGCTGCCGTACCAGATCAACAAGGCGCGGCTGATCGAGAAGATCGCCGACCTCGTCCGGGAGAAGAAGCTGGAGGGCATCAGCGAACTCCGGGACGAGTCGGACAAGGACGGGATGCGCGTCGTCATCGAACTGAAACGCGGCGAAGTGCATGAGGTGGTGCTGAACAATCTGTACAAGCACACGCCCCTGCAGAGTGTCTTCGGTATCAACATGGTCGCGCTCCACGAGGGTCAGCCGAAGCTGATGAACCTCAGGGAGATCCTCGAGGCCTTCATCGCCCACCGGCGCGAAGTGGTCACCCGCCGGACCATCTACGATCTGGGGAAGGCCCGGGACCGTGCCCACATCCTGGAGGGGCAGGCGGTCGCCCTCGCGAACATCGATGACGTCATCGCGCTCATCAAGGCTTCGCCGTCACCGGCCGAGGCCCGCACCGGCCTGATGGCGGGTCGCTGGCAACCGGGCGCGGTGACCGGCATGCTGGAGCGGGCCGGCGACATCGATACACGACCGGATCGTGACCACGGGGAATTCGGCATCGTCGAGGAGGACGGCGAACTCGTCTACCGGCTCTCGGAAACCCAGGCCCAGGCGATACTGGATCTGCGTCTGCACCGCCTCACCGGGCTGGAGCAAGAGAAGATCATCAATGAATACAAAGAAATACTGGATAAAATTAAGGAATTTTCTCTGATACTTGCAGATCCTGACCGACTGCTGACGGTGATCCGCGACGAGCTGCAGGCGATACGGGATCAGTATGCCGACGAGCGGCGTACCGTCATCAACGAAGACCACTCCGATCTGACCATCGAGGATCTGATCCCCGAGGAAAATGTCGTGGTGACCCTGTCTCACGGCGGTTACGCGAAGGCTCAGCCCCTCGACGCCTATCAGGCGCAGCGTCGCGGCGGCCGCGGACGGGCCGCCACTCGGATGAAGGACGAAGACTTCATCGACAATCTTTTCGTCGCGAACACGCATGACACGCTGCTCTGTTTCTCCAGTCGGGGCAAGGCGTACTGGGTGAAGGTGTACCAGCTGCCGCAGGCAGGCCGCGGGGCGCGGGGCAAGCCGATCGTGAATCTGCTGCCCCTAGAGCAGGAAGAGCGCATCAATGCCGTGCTGCCGGTACGCGATTTCGACGAAGGCAAGTTCGTCTTCTTCGCGACCAGTGGCGGTACCGTGAAGAAGACACCGCTGGATGCTTTCTCCCGGCCGCGCACGAACGGCATCATCGCCATCGATCTCCGGGAGGACGATCACCTGGTGGACGTCGCACTGACCGACGGCGAGAGCGATATCATGCTCTTCGCGAGCAGCGGCAAGGCCATTCGCTTCCGCGAATCCGACGTTCGGCCGATGGGTCGCGGCGCCGCCGGTGTCCGCGGCATCCGGCTCCCCGAGGGTCACGAGGTGATCGCGCTGATCATCGTCTCCGAGGGCCTCATCCTCACGGCGACCGAGCATGGCTACGGTAAACGCAGCGAGGCGGGAGAGTTCTCCGTACAGGGACGCGGCGGCCAGGGCCTGATCGCTATCCAGACTTCGGAACGGAACGGCCGCATGGTCGGCGCTCTGCAGGTAACCGACGACGACGAGATCATGCTGATCAGTGCCTCCGGCACGCTGGTGAGGACCCCGGTGGACGACATCTCCGTGCTCGGTCGAAACACTCAGGGTGTCAGGCTGATACGTCTCGCGGAAGACGAAGCCCTGGTCGGCATGGAGCGGATCGAGCCGTTGGCGGAGGATGAGGACTGACGCGGGCCGGCGGAGTGAAGACCGATGAGCCGCGTCTATAACTTCAGCGCCGGGCCGGCCGCGTTGCCTCTCGCCGTGCTGGAACGGGCCCGCGACGAATTGACCGATTACGCCGGTTCCGGCATGTCCGTGATGGAGCTCAGTCATCGGGGTCCCGCTTTCCGCGATATCGCGGCGCGTTCAGAACAATCGCTGCGCGACCTGCTGCGGATACCCGACCACTATCGGGTGCTGTTCCTGCAGGGCGGTGCCACCCTGCAGTTCGCGATGGCTCCCCTGAATCTCGCCGCAGCGGACGCCAGAGTGGACTACGTGGTGAGCGGGAGCTGGGGCCGAAAAGCCGTCGCGGAGGCGAAGCGGCTGTGCCGGGTGAGGATCGCGGCCGACGGAGTCGACAGCGGCTATACGCAGGTGCCGCCGCGGGACGGCTGGGACACGAGTGCCGACGCCGCCTATCTCCACTACACGCCCAACGAGACCATCGGCGGTGTCGAATTCCACTGGGTGCCGGACACCGCTCCTGTCCCGCTGGTTGCGGACATGTCCTCGAATATCCTGTCGCGGCCCCTCGACGTCGGCCGGTTCGGGCTCATATATGCCGGTGCGCAAAAGAATATCGGACCGGCCGGTCTCACGCTCGTGATTATCCGCGACGACCTGCTGGCGTGCGCCCGTGCGGACGTACCCGGCATGCTGCGTTACGAGGTGCATGCGGAAGCCGGTTCGATGAGCAATACGCCACCCACGTTCGCCTGGTATATGGCCGGTCTCGTCTTCGAATGGCTCCGTGACCAGGGAGGACTGGAGACGGTCGGCGCCCAGAATGACCACAAGGCAGCCACACTCTACGGTGCCATCGACGAGTCCGACTTCTACGCCAATCCGGTGGAGACCGGATCCCGCTCGCGCATGAACGTGCCGTTCACACTGGCCGAGCCGTCGTTGGATGACAGCTTCCTGCGCGAGGCGGAGGCCGCAGGACTCGCCAATCTGAAAGGGCACCGCTCCGTCGGCGGAATGCGGGCGAGTCTCTACAACGCGATGCCACAGGCGGGCGTCGATGCGCTGGTCGAATTCATGCGCGAGTTCGAACGCACCCGGGCCTGAAGGTGTCGCGCGACGATTCAGCCATTAGACTTGACGCGTCCACACAGGAAATCACGATGACCGAGCGCAATGCCGCCCCGGACCTTGCCGAGATCCGGAAACGCATCGACGAGATCGACAAGCAGATCCAGGAACTGATCAGTCATCGCGCCGAGCAGGCGCGCCTGGTCGGCGAGAGCAAGGGTCGGCTGGCCCGATCCATCGACTATTTTCGCCCCGAGAGGGAAGCCGAGGTCCTGCGTGGCGTCCTGGCCCGGAATGAGGGCCCCCTCAGTGACGAGGAGATGGTGCGTCTGTTCCGGGAGATCATGTCCGCCTGCCTCGCACAGCAGGAACCGCTGAAGATCGGTTTCCTCGGTCCGGAGGGTACGTTCACCCAGTCGGCTGTTACCAAGCACTTCGGCCACTCGGTGCGTGCGCTGCCTCTCGCGACCATCGAGGAGGTTTTCCACGAAGTGGAGGGCGGCCACGCCGACTTCGGGGTGGTCCCCGTCGAGAATTCCACCGAGGGGACCGTCAATCACACCCTCGACATGTTCCTGATGTCGCCCCTGAAGATCTGTGGCGAGATCGAATTGCGCATCCGCCAGCACCTGCTCGGGAATCTGCCGTCGCTCGACAGGATCGAGCGGATCTGTGCCCACCAGCAGTCTCTGGCCCAGTGCCGCGTCTGGATCCGCGAGTATCTGCCACAGGCGGAGTTGATCGAGGTCACCAGTAATGCCGAAGGGGCGCGGCGCGCCCGTGACGAGGCGGGGACGGCCGCGATCGCGGGCGAGGCGGCGGCCGAGGTCTACGGTCTGGACGTCATGGTCGCGGATATCGAGGACCGGCCCGACAACACGACCCGGTTCCTCGCCATCGGGCGCGACCTGCTGACGCCGAGCGGAGACGACAAGACGTCCGTGCTCGTGTCCGCGAGCGACACCGTCGGTGCCGGCGTGCTGCACACCCTGCTCGCGCCGTTCGCGAAGTACGCGATCAGCATGACTCGCATCGAATCACGGCCCTCGAGACGCAAGAAATGGGATTACGTCTTCTTCATCGATCTGGAGGGGCATGCGGACGAATCACCGCTCAGGGATGCGCTCGCCGAACTGGAGGCGAGCGCATCGCTTTTCCGCATCCTCGGAGCCTATCCGAAGGCCATACTGTGAGCGTGGCGAGTTTCCGTACCCTGCCCGGCGGTGCGCCTGCCGGCATCATCCGCGTCCCGGGCGACAAGTCCATCTCACATCGTTCGCTGATGCTCGGGGCGATCGCCGAGGGCGAGACCCGGGTCAGCGGGTTCCTCGACGGCGAAGACTGCCTCGCCACTCTGTCCGCACTGGAGGCGATGGGTGTCCGCGTCGAACGGGGCGACGACGACACGCTCTCGATACACGGCGTCGGCATGCAGGGACTCCGGCGTCCGGCGAAGCCGCTGGATCTCGGAAATTCGGGGACCGCCATGCGGCTCTTCGCCGGACTACTGGGTGGTCAGCCATTCCGCTGCGTACTCACCGGCGATGCCTCGCTGCGAAGAAGACCCATGGGGCGGGTAATCGATCCACTGACCCTGATGGGCGTGGAGATCGACAGTGACGCCGGCCGACCGCCACTGGTAGTCAGCGGACGCCGCGCTCTCGCCGCCATCGACTATCTCCTGCCGGTGGCCAGTGCACAGGTCAAGTCCGCGATCCTCCTGGCGGGTCTCTACGCCGACGGGTATACGCGAGTGACCGAGCCCGAGGTGACGCGGGATCATACGGAGCGCATGCTGACGGCCATGGGGGCAGACGTTCGCCGCAGCGGGGCTGCCGTCCATCTGCGCGGTCCCGCCCGCCTGGAGGGCATCGAGATTCCCGTCCCCGGCGACCTCTCTTCGGCTGCGTTCTTCCTGGTCGCCGGTGCACTCGCGGCGAGTGAGGCCCTGACCATCCGCAACGTGGGTATCAACCCGACCCGCACGGGCGTCATCTCCATACTCCGGTCGATGGGTGCCGACATCGTCATCGACGACGAGCGACAGTCCGGGGGCGAGCCGGTGGCGGACATCACCGTCAGACGCTCCGCCCTGCAGGGCATCGAGGTAGATCCGGCCCTCGTGCCGCTGGCGATCGACGAGTTTCCCGTGTTGTTCGTCGCCGCCGCCTGCGCACGAGGAGACACCGTGTTCACCGGGATCGGGGAACTCCGGGTCAAGGAGAGTGACCGCATCGCCGCGATGGCCGAGGGTCTGAGGGCTCTCGGGGTCGAGGTGGAGGAGACAGTGGATTCGGCCCGGGTGCGGGGCAGGGAGCGCCTGGAGGGCGGTCGCGTCGATAGTCACGGCGACCACCGGATTGCGATGGCGTTTGCGGTCGCCGGTGTCGCCGCCGACGCCTCCGTCCATATCGTCGACGTCGCCAATGTGGGCACCTCCTTCCCCGGTTTTCCCGAGACCTGCCGGGCGGCGGGCGTCCGGATCGAGGTATTGAAATGATGGACGTGCCGGTGATCGCTATCGATGGTCCGAGCGGGTCAGGCAAAGGCACGATCGCCCGCCGCGTTGCCGAAGCGCTCGGATTTCACCTCCTCGACAGCGGCGCCCTGTATCGCCTGACAGCGCTCGCGGCCGAGGACGCGGCGATCGATCCCGCGGATCCGATAGCGCTGGCCCACGCTGCCCGGGAGCTGGATGTCGCATTCGGTGGCGGCACCGGCGGCAACGGGAGCGTATGGCTGAACGGGGAGGAAGTGAGTGCCCGGCTGCGCACGGAGGAATGCGGCCGACTGGCGTCCCGCATCCTTGCCCGCGATATTGCGGACCGCGACCGGAGGGATACCGAGCGATCGGTCGCTCCGCTGGTCCCGGCCGACGACGCCGTGGTCATCGATTCGACGTCCATGGACATCGACGAGGTGACCCGGGAAGTACTCGGTCTGGCCGCAGAACGGCTCGCCGATATCGGGGCAGGTTAGTGCAGGTCGGACAGGGTAGTCCGGCTTTTATTTTGTGTGGACCGCCGGTCGCAGGATGCGTCGGGCGTTTATCGTCAACAAGGGCTGCCTGCGGGCGGCATGGTTTCCAAATCAATGTCTGAATCATTTGCTGAACTCTTCGAAGAGAGTATCGCCAGTCAACAGATCAAACCTGGCGCGATCCTGAATGGAAAGGTCGTTTCCGTAAACGACGACGTGGTCATCGTCAATGCCGGACTGAAGTCCGAAGCGGTCATCCCGGCCGAGCAGTTCCAGAACGAGAAAGGCGAGGTCGAGATCGAGGTCGGTGACACGGTGGAGGTGGCCCTCGATGCTGTCGAGGACGGCTTCGGCGAGACACGCCTGTCGCGTGAAAAGGCGATCCGCGCGCGCACATGGACGCACCTCGAAGAAGCTTTCGAGAAAAGCGAGATCGTAAACGGGGTAATCAACGGCCGCGTGAAGGGCGGTTTCACCGTGGAGATCGACAACGTGCGGGCGTTCCTGCCCGGCTCGCTGGTCGATGTGCGGCCGGTACGGGATCCGTCCTATCTCGAGGGCAAGGTGCTCGAGTTCAAGGTGATCAAGCTCGATCAGCGCCGGAACAACGTCGTGGTGTCCCGCCGCGCGGTGGTCGAGGAAGAGTACAGTGCGGAGCGCGAAGCCCTGCTGGAGAGTCTGCAGGAAGGGCACGTCATCAAGGGTATCGTCAAGAACCTCACGGACTACGGCGCCTTCGTGGATCTGGGCGGCATCGATGGCCTGCTCCACATCACCGACATGGCGTGGAAGCGGGTGAAGCACCCGTCCGAGATCGTGAATGTCGGTGACGAGATCGAGGTGAAGATTCTCAAGTTCGACCGCGAGCGCCAGCGCGTCTCGCTGGGCATCAAACAGCTCGGTGCGGATCCGTGGCAGAACATCAGCCGCCGCTACCCGCCCAACACGCGCATATTCGGTCGCGTGACGAACATCGCCGATTACGGCTGCTTCGTCGAGATCGAGGATGGCGTCGAGGGCCTCGTGCACGTGTCCGAGATGGACTGGACCAACAAGAACGTCAATCCCTCGCGGGTCGTGCAGGTCGGCGACGAGGTCGAGGTGATGGTGCTCGACATCGACGAAGACCGTCGCCGGATCTCCCTCGGTATCAAGCAGTGCAAGCCGAACCCGTGGGCGGAATTCGCAGCCAACTTCAACCGGGGCGACAAGGTCTCGGGGCAGATCAAATCGATCACGGATTTCGGCATCTTCATCGGACTCGAGGGAGATATCGACGGTCTCGTGCATCTTTCGGATATCTCCTGGGATATCCCGGGCGAAGAGGCGGTGCGCAATTACCGCAAGGGTCAGGACGTGGAGGCCATGGTGCTTGCCATCGACCCGGAACGTGAACGCATCTCCCTCGGTATCAAGCAGCTCGATCAGGACCCGTTCTCCTCGTGGCTGGCTCAGAACCCGAAAGGCAGCATCGTCAAGGGGACGGTCACGGAAGTGGACGCCCGCGGCGCGGAGGTGGATCTCGGCGGTGGGATCACCGGTTACCTGCGTGCTTCAGA
>JARRPZ010000045.1:0-18318 GCA_037382365.1 Gammaproteobacteria bacterium | reverse complement strand
CCGGCGCGTCCGCTCTCGCCTTGAAAGGAAACCGGGCCGTCCCTGGCCCGGTCGCATCTCCCCTGGCGGGGCTGCCGATGCGGCCCGGGGGAGACGGGACCGCACCATCGACGATGCCCGGTTACCGGCCGGCTGCGGCCAGTGTCGTCTCTATGTTGAGGTTGACCGCTTGCTCGCCGGGCGCCAGCGCGGCGGCTTTCTCGAACAGATCCCGTGCGGCGTCGTAATCGCCGGTCAGGAAGTGGTACGCGCCGAGATTGTTGAAGTCGCTCCAGGTGGCATAGCGATTCGCGGCCGCCAGCGTGCAGGCCTCCTCCGCCGATTCATAGTCCTTCTGGCGCAGGTGCGCATTACAGAGCGCGGCGTAGGCCCGGTTGCGCGCGTATTCGGTGCGGACCCGGTCGACCCGGGGCGCGATCAGACCGACCACCCGCTCCATGTTGCCGTCGGCCAGCGCCACCTCGGCACGCTGGATGAACTCCGGTGTCGTGTGCAGATCCAGTCCCGAGGCTGCGGCGTCGCCTGCTGCGACGGATGCGGTGACGAAGAGGATGAGTCCGGCGAGTTGTGATGCGACGTTCATGGCGTGTCTCCCTTGGTGTAAACCGTGGAAACAGGTTATGGTCTGCACTAATGCATAGCAATAACAGGAAAACATATTTACTATTCAAATATGAATACCTCAACGAATCTGCAGGACTGGAGCGACATGCGGCTGTTCCTCGCCATCGTCGAGCACGGCAGCCTCCTCGCCGCTTCCGAACACCTGTCCCTTTCGCAACCCACCCTGGGGCGCCGCCTCTCGGCCATGGAGAAGCGCATGGGCGTACCTTTGTTCGTGCGCACGGGCCGCCGCATGCAACTCACGGATACGGGCCGGGCCATACTCGAGAATGCCCGTCGCATGGAACGTGAGATGCTGGCCATCGAGCGGGCGGTGGACGTGCAGTCCAGCGGGCTGGCCGGGGAGGTGGTGATCACCGCGACGGAAGGGACCGGCACGGAGTGGCTGCCACCCGAGTTGATGGAGTTCCGGCGCCGCTACCCGGATATCACCCTCAACATACGGGTGGACAACCGCAGCATGGACCTGCTGCGTCGGGAGGCCGACATCGCACTCCGGTTGGGCGAACCCACGGAACCCGAGCTGATCGCCAGAAAACTCGTGACCGTCGGTTTCGGTCTGTACGCGGCACCGTCTTACCTGGAACACGCGCCGCCGCTCGAGTCCCTGGACGATCTGGCCGATCACGACCTCATCGGCCTGGAGACGGCGGTGAGTCGGGCCAGTCTCGTCCCGGGCAACGACACGCTGGAGCTGCCATCGCGACGGTACGTGTTCACGACCAACAGCCCGGCAGCCCAGATCGCCGCCGCCCGGGCCGGCTACGGGATCGCCGTGCTGTCACACCGGTGGGTGGCCATGCGGGGTGGTCTCGTACCGCTGCTGCCGGAGAAGAACCTGCACGAGACCTCGATGTGGCTCGTCACCCACGAGGAACTACGGTACAGCGCGCGTATCCGTGCCGTGTCCGATTTCCTCAGCGAACGGGTCCTGGCCAACAAGGTCCAGTTCCAGGGCCGCACGCCGATGTAGGAGGCCGTTCCGGCCCGATCCCGAACACCCCTTGTCAGGCCGGAAGGGCCTCCTACACATTCCGCTGCGTTCCGCTGACTTCCGGTCAGCGCGGAGGGATGCCGCGACCCGGCGACCACGGCACACCGGCCTCGTCCAGGCTTTCCCGGAGCCCGGCCATGTCCGTGTCGATGAGTTCATCCAGCTCTTTCCGGACCGCGCCGAAATCGTCCGCCGCGATGTCCAGACTCATGCGCTGGGTACCGGTCGGTCCGTAGGCGTTCCCGGTGTTGCCGAAACCGGCGACATTCAGGCGGCGGCTTATCGGGACCGGCTGGGTCTCCCCCATCTCGGCTCGCTCTTCGTGGCCGGCTAATCGCGTGCGCAGGCGACGGGCGCTCTCCTCTATGCCCTGGGCAGTCGCATACAGGGACGGATCCGCCGTCGAGCGGGTCAGTACGTCCTTGATCGCCCCCGTTTCTTCGACCAGTTCGTCGACGGCGGCGACGGCGGCACTGACCTGACGCCCGAGATCCGCAACGCGGCGGTCGAACGTCACTCGCGCCTTCTGTGTATTGCTCTTCAGGACCGGCTCGCGGATCGATCGCACGCGGAAACTGCGGGGCTCACCGACCGTCTCGACCCTGCCGTTCACGCGGCGTGACAGAGCCACCGTGTATTCGCCCGGTTCGGCCAGAACGCCGTGGCGGATTTCCCAGGGAGCCGGGTCTTCCTTCTCCGGTTCCCATCGATTCAGGTCCGGGTAGCGCAGGTCCCAGGCGACGCGATGAAATCCCGCCTCGACCGGGCCTTCGATATGGCGCACGACGTCCCCCGACTCGTCCCTGACGGTCAACCAGACGGCAGGCGCATCTTCCAGTTCCTCGTCCAGCGCCGTGTCCCAGTCCGGGAACGGAATCGGCGCTCCTTCCAGTTCGAGGTCCTTCTCGCTCTCCTGCCGCCGTTCCGCGCGGGTGCGGATCTTCTCGGGCAGGTAGTAGGTGAAGACGGCCCCGAAGGGCGGATTCGGGGCCACGTAGAAGCCGCCGCCCTGGGTGGACTGGCAACCGGGCTGCCCGCAACCCAGCGGATCCCGCGGCACATACCAGGCGGCGTCACGCACCGGGAACAGCACCGTCTCGCCCTGCAGCATGTCCTGGCTGAGTTCGCGCAGCGGCGTGTAGTCGTCCAGCACGAAGAAGCCGCGGCCGAAGGTGGCACCGACCAGGTCGCTCTCACGGCGCTGTATCTCGAGGTCACGGAAGGCGATGGTGGGGATGCCGCCCTCCAGTTCGGTCCAGGCACCGCCGCCGTCGATGCTGAAGAAGAGGCCGAACTCGGTACCCGCGAACAGCAGCCCCGGGGCGACATGGTCCTGGATGATTCGCCACACGATATGACGGTCCGGCAGACCCTCGGCGATACTGTTCCAGGTCCGACCCCGGTCGGTGCTCTTCAACAGGTACGGGCTGAAATCGCCCGCTTTGTGATCGTCGACCGCCGCGTAGACAGTGTCGGGATCGTGCAGATCGGCCTTGATGTCGTTCACGTAGAAGTAATCCGGCACGCCGGGCAGCGTATCGATCTTGCGCCAGGTCTTCCCGCCGTCCTCCGTCACCTGGATCAGGCCGTCGTCGGTTCCCACGTAGATGAGCCCCTCCACCAGCGGCGACTCGTCGATGGAGGCGATGGTGCTGTACTTCGACATGGCATACAGATCCCACGGGGCATCGTAGCTCCATTGCCGACCCATCATCGGCTGGCGCAGGCGATCGATGTTGCGGGTGAGATCACCACTCAGCGAGCGCCAGTCGTCGCCCCGGTTGTCGCTGCGCCAGAGTCGCTGGCTGCCGAAATACAGCCGCGAGGAATCGTGCGGGCTGATCAGGATCGGCGCATCCCAGTTGAAGCGCTCTTCGGGTTCGCCGCGCGCGGGCTGCGGCTGGATGTAGACGTTTTCGCCGGTGCGCCTGTCGTGCCGATTCAGATTGCCCTGCTGCCACTGCACGTACACGATGTCGGGGTTACTGGGATCCGCCTCCGGTTCATGGCCGTCGCCCCCGAGGGCGACGAACCAGTCGGCATTGCTGATGCCGTGGATGTTGGCGGTGCGCGCCGGCCCGCCCTGACTCGAATTGTCCTGCGTGCCTCCGTAGATGTTGTAGAACGGCTCGTCGTAGTCCACGGAGACCTTGTAGAACTGGGTCACCGGCAGATTGGAGATGTAGCGCCACGTCCGGCCCAGGTCGAAACTCTCGTAGAGACCGCCGTCGGTGCCGACGATGAGATAGTCGGGATCATCCGCGCGGAAGGCCATCGCATGGTGATCGACGTGCTTGGCATCGCGTCCCATCTTGACGAAGTTTTCGCCGCCGTCATGGGTGACGTGCAGATAGACGTCCATCTGATAGACGCGCTCGAAGGCGTGCGGGCTCGCGAAGATCTCCTGGTAGTAGTGGGGCCCGGTCCCGCTCGACAGATACTCGTTGCGCTTCTCCCACGTCTCGCCACCGTCCGCCGAACGCCAGAAGCCCCCGCTACGGCGCGCCAGTTCGATGGTGGCGTAGACGACGTCTGGCTGCTGCGGCGATATCGCCAGTCCGATCTTGCCCATGTCTTCTTCGGGCAGACCCTCCGCCAGTTCCCGCCAGGTCTCGCCGCCGTCCGTGGACTTGTGGATGCCGCTGCCGGGACCACCATTCATGAGCGCAGCCACGTTCCGGTAACGCTGCCAGGTAGCGGCATAGAGCACGTCGGGGTCGCGCGGATCGAGGTGCACTTCGTTGACACCCGTGTACTCGCCGTCACCGAGGATCTTCTTCCAGGTCTCGCCACCGTCGACGGACTTGTAGAGGCCGCGTTCTCCGCCCGCGGACCACAACGGACCCTGGGCCGCCACGTAGACCACGTCCGAATCGCGCGGATCGATGCGGATCATGCCGATGTGCTCCGAGCGCTCCAGTCCCATGTGCTCCCAGCTGTTGCCGCCGTCCAGGCTGCGGTAGACGCCGTCGCCGTAGCCGACGTGCCGACCGCTGACGTTCTCGCCGGTACCGACCCAGACCGTGTCCGGCCGGTTCGGGTCCAGCGTGATGCAACCGATGGAATAGGAACTCTGGTCGTCGAATATCGGTTCCCAGGTCGTGCCGGAGTTGGTCGTCTTCCAGACACCGCCGCTGCCGACCGCCACGTACCACGTGCTCGGATCCGTCGGGTGCAGCACGATATCCGCGATGCGCCCGGACATGAGGGCCGGACCGATATTCCTGAATTCGAGTCCTGCCAGCGTAGGCGCATTCAGGCCGGGCTCCGGTTTCTCGTCGGTTTCCTCCGTGGCGGCCGCGGCCAGCGGCAGGAGCAACAGGGCGAACAATAGTCTGGCGGAGACGCTCATCATCGATCCTTGTCTTGTCGGTGGTTTCCCGTAGCGCGCGGACGACCGCCGCACGAAGCCCTCACTATGCCACAACCCGGGAGACAGGCGCCCTGTCAGGGGAAGCGAACTCCCAGAGTCGCCGTGAGCACGCCGCGCAGCGCGGGGAGCGAAGCCGGGTCGAGCACGTTGATGGCGGGTACGCCGCTCAGCTTGTTGACGAGGGAGATGGCGGCGCTGGTACTGGTCGCGGGCCCCATGACCACGTCCGGGCGCATGCCGAAAGCGTGCTCGACACCGGTGACGGCGTAGGGATCGGAGGCACAGAGCACGGCGCAGCGGATCATGGGTCCGAGTTCGTGGATTGCGGCGGCCCCGTTGTAGGGTTCCAGCGGCGAGGCGCCCGCTTCCACGACCAGAACGTCGGGCCGGCGCCGGGCGATGCGCCCGAGCAGGGGCCGGATCGCTGCAAGGAACACCTCTTCCGGCACCACCGTCGAGGGCAGACCGGCATCGACGAAATCGAAGATGGCGTCGGCACCCGCATCCTGGAAGCTGAGGACGTCCCGATATCTGCCGGCCCCCGTCAGCTTGACACCGACGACGTCGAGACCGAGGTTGGCCAGCTCGTGCACGATCACCCGTCCCGCCGTCGTCTTGCCGGCCGACATCGACGTGCCGTAGAGGAGGACGACCGGCGTCTCCAGCGGCGACGACTCGCCGGGCTCCACGAAATCCGCCATGACCAGTTTGCGCCCGTCACGCACGACGTGGCCGCGGTACTCGAGACTGAGCGGCAGCGGCAGGATCAGCGAGAGCGAGACGAAGCGGCCGAACAGTCCGGCGCCGGTCATGGCATGCATCCGTCCGTCCACGATGTCGCGCCAGCTGCCGACCCCCTCCAGGGTCGCCTGCCGATTGCCGAAAGCGCCGATGACGTGGTCTCCCGGCAGGACACGCACCTGGCGACCGGTCGGCGTCTCGATCTTGTACAGCGGACCCGGCGTACCCGTGACGATGCCCATGACGTAATCACCTCCCGACCAGACCGGTGGCGCGAGCGATTCGATTCGGAACGGCTCGACATCCAGGTCGGCGATGCGCGTCATGCTGCTCATGAAGATGGCGCTCACGACCCCCCTCCTTCCGTGAGGTCCGGCGCCAGGAGCAGCGAACCGAGCAACGCCGCCCGCTCCAGTGTGCGCTCCATGAACAGGAACTCGTGTTCGGCGTGGGCACCGTCACCGACCGGCCCCATCCCGTCCAGCGTCGCGGTGTAGCGACTCGTCGTATTGCCGTCGGAGCCACCGCCGGCACGCGCTTGCTCCAGGTCCAGTCCGAGGGCTTCACCGTGGCGCCTCGCCACCTCCCACAAGGCCCGGTTGCGCGCGGTGGGTTCCAATGCCGGGCGACCGAAACGGCCCTCGGCACGAATCCGGACGTCCGGCGTTGCCGGCTCGAGAGTCAGGATGGCGTGTTCCACCCGCCGCGCGTCCTCCTGAGTCGGCACTCGCACGTCCACGACCGCCCGGCTCAACGGGGCGATCACGTTCGGACGCATCCCGCCGTCGATCGTGCCGACATTCACGGTGACACCACGCGCCGCGTCGTTCAGCGCGAACAGCTTCTGAATGACGTGAGAGAGTTCCAGGATCGCACTGGCGCCGGCCTCGGGGTCGAGGCCCGCGTGCGCGGCCTTGCCGTGCACGGTGACCGTGAATCGCCCGACGCCTTTCCGCTCCGTCTTCAGCCGGCCGGCCGGACCGAGGGACGGCTCGAGCACGAAGGCGCGGCGAGCCGCACGGGCGAGACGCCGGATATGCCGACCGGAGTCCCGGCTGCCGATCTCCTCGTCCGCGTTCACGAAAATCACCGGCGTGAGCGACGGTTCGAGGTCCAGCTCGTGCAGTGCCCGGAGCGCGAACACCATCTGCGCGAGACCGCCCTTCATGTCGAAGACCCCCGGTCCGCGCACGATGTCGCCGTCCACCTCGAACGGCCGCGCGGCCAGCGTACCGACGGGCCAGACGGTGTCGTAATGGCCGATCAGGAGCTGCAGTCCCGCGCCCCGCCGGCGCTCACGCGGCCGCGCGTAGAGGTGCCCGCCAGTCTGCCGGCCACGGATCGGCACGGTGTGGAAGCCGAGTTCTTCGAGGCTCGCGGCGAGTATCGACCGGACCCGCTGCTGGCTGTCCGGTACCGACGACGGCGATTCCGCCTCGACGAGTTCGCGCAGGAACTCGATCAGGCTCGCCCGCGCCTCCTCCAGCTGCGCCCGAATGTCCGGTCCACGCAGCTTCTCCATGACTCACTTCTTCATATCGGCCGGGAAGGGGAACGCGTGCGAGGCATCGATACTCGCGAACCTGCCCGGATGCAGGTAGGCGAAGAGCGGCGTGTCGCGAATCAGTTCCTGATCGTCCGTCTCCGAAGCACGAAGCGCCCGGCTGTCCGCCCGGGCCGCGACGATACGACCGGTGATCAGGCTGTTCACGCCGAAGTCGTCGTAGGTACGATGGTGTTCGCATTCGAGAAACAGGTAGGCGTCCGCGACGAAGACGCCATCGATCTCTCCGGCGGGAAACGTCTCGAAAGCACTCAGGACGGGCTTGTCGCCCGCATCGCAGCGCGGCGAGGCAGCGAGACTCGCATACAGGACCTGCGAAGGCCTCGGATAGCTCACGGTGAAGACGCCGGTGCGGCGGATATTCCGGTAGGTGCTGTGGGAAGGTGTGCAGACGAAGCCGAAATAGTTTTCCCAGCCCATGGGCGTGACCATGTGCTTCGGCGCGAGATCGGCGCTGCCGTCTTCCTCGCGCGTGCCGATCAGTACCAGCGGAGCCACCGTGAAAAACCGGTCCCAGATGGGACTCGAGGTGTCCAGCGTGACGTGCCGTGCGGCGCCTTCCTGTGACATCGGGACCCTCCTCGCCGCGGGTCTCGCTTCCACGCTAACCCCGACCTGGCGGGCCTCCAATAGGTAGTTGCCGCCGGGTGGATTTCGGACTCAGGCCAAGGTCGACGTCGTCCGTGTCCTGCGTCGCCTCGTCCGGATGTGCGAGTCTTCGTAAGACTCCCGCTGGCGGTGAACGTCATGATTTCTGTATAACTGACTGCCCGTGAAACAGGTGAAGCTCATGCGTATAGGCGTACCGAAAGAAATAAAAGTGCACGAATACCGGGTGGGCATGGTGCCGGCCGGAGTGAAGGAGATCGTCCAGGCAGGCCACGAGGTGGTCGTGGAAACGGGCGCCGGGCTCGCCATCAACATGACGGATGACGACTATCGGAAAGCGGGCGCCAGCATCGCGGCGGATGCCGCAGAGGTATTCCGGCAGGGCGAACTGATCGTCAAGGTGAAAGAGCCCCAGCTGAAGGAATGCGACATGCTGCGTGAGGGCCAGATCCTGTTCACCTACCTGCACCTGGCGGCGGATCCGCCGCAGGCGGAGGGTCTGGTGAAGTCCGGCTGCACCGCGATCGCCTACGAGACCGTGACCGGGCCCGGCGGCTCACTGCCGCTGCTGACGCCGATGAGTGAGGTCGCCGGCCGCATGTCGATCCAGGCGGGCGCCTATTCGCTGCAGAAGGCGAATGGCGGTCGGGGGATACTGCTCGGGGGCGTCCCGGGTGTGAGGCCTGCCCGTGTGGTCGTGCTCGGCGGCGGCGTCGCCGGTACCAACGCGGCGGAGATGGCCATCGGACTGGGCGCCGAGGTCACGGTGATCGATCGGTCGGTGCCCCGGCTGCGTCAGCTCAACGATATCTTCGGTGGGCGGCTGAAGACCGAATTCTCGACCCAGCACGCCATCGACACACTGGTACCGACGGCGGACCTCGTCGTCGGATCGGTACTCATCACGGGGCACGCCGCGCCGAAACTCGTCACCGCGGAACACGTCAAGGCGATGTGGCCGGGTTCGGTGCTGGTGGATATCTCCATCGACCAGGGCGGGTGCTTCGAGACCAGTCGGCCCACGACCCACGCGGAGCCGACCTACGTGGTGGACGACGTGGTGCACTACTGCGTCACGAATATGCCGGGCGCGGTGCCGCGCACTTCCACGTTCGCGCTGACCAACGTAACGCTGCCCTTCGTCCGCACGCTGGCGGACCACGGCTGGCGCGACGCGCTGGGGCGGGACGCCAATCTCGCAGCCGGTCTGAATGTGCACGCGGGCCAGGTGACCCACCAGGCCGTGGCGGAGGACCTCGGCTACAGCTACCTGCCGCCGGCAGACGCGATCCGCGCCGCCTGACCCGGTCCGAACGGCATCGGCGCGTCTCGCTAACCCGAGACGCGCCGATGCCCCTCCCAGTACCGGTCCCGCAACTTGAACTTCTGCAGTTTGCCGGTGGCCGTGCGTGGCAACTCCTGGATGAACTCCACCGACGTCGGGCACTTGAAGTGCGCCATATTCTCGCGGCAGAACGCAATCATCTCCTGCTCGGTGACGCTCTCGCCCTCCCGCAGCACCACCAGGGCCTTCGGCGTCTCTCCCCATTTCTCGTGGGGCACGCCGATGACGGCACACTCGAGCACGGCCGGGTGCTTGTACAGGGTGTCTTCGATATCCGGCGAGCTGATGTTCTCCCCGCCGGAGATGATCACGTCCTTCTTGCGGTCGACGATGTGGATGTTGCCGACCTCGTCCCAGACCGCCAGGTCGCCGGTATGGAACCAGCCGTCGCGGATCGCCTTGTCCGTCTCTTCGGGCTGTTGCCAGTACCCCTTGAAGACGACGTTCGAACGAGCGCATACCTCTCCGACTGATTCGCCGTCCCTCGCCACCTCGTTGTCGTCGCCATCGAGCAGTCGGATGTCGACGCCGAGAGCCGGGACGCCGGCCCGCGCCCGGCGCTGATAGTCGGTTTCCGCCGTGCCGGCATCCGGCGCGGCATAGGTCAGGAAGGGTGAGGTCTCGGTGAGGCCGTAGAGCTGCATGAAATGCCAGCCGAGTTCGCGTTCGAGCCGCTCGATGAACGCCGCGGGCGGGGGCGCGCCTGCCACCGTGAATCGGGGCTTCACGCGGATGTCGTGGGCGTCCTTGTCCGGGTAGTCGAGAATCGTGCGCAGGACCGCCGGCGCCATGCAGGCGAAGGTGATGTTCTCGCGCTCTATCAGCTCGTAGATCCGCCGACCTTCTACCGCCCGCAGGATCACGTGCGTCCCGCCCATGCCGGTCAGCGCATAGACGCCCCCCCAGCCGTTGACATGGAACATGGGCAGCGTCCAGAGCTCCACGTCGTCATGGGCCACGCGGAGGTGAGCGATCAGGCTGTAGGCGTTGATATAGCAGTTCCGGTGCGTGAGCATCACACCCTTGGGTCGCGCGGTCGTGCCCGAGGTGTAGTTGATGGACACGACGTCGTTCTCGTCCCGCTCCGGCGGTTCCGGTGGTTCCGGGGACTGGGCCGCTACGAGAGTCTCCCAGTCCGTCCAGCCGGCGCGATCCTTTCCGTCGTGAGCGGCGACGATCCAGTGCCCGACCGTGGGCAGACGATCGCGGATGGCGTCCACCATGTCCGTATACTCGTAGTCGACGAGCACGGCCTTCACCCCGGCATGATCGATGATATAGGCGTGGTCCTCCGAGGTGAGCCGGTAATTCAGCGGGACGAGAATCGCCCCGATCCGCGCCGTGGCATAGAAGCTCTCCAGGAAGAAATGCGAATTCGGACTGAGGATACACACCCGGTCCCCCGGCGCGATGCCGATATCCCGCAGCGCGTTGGCCAGCCGATACACGCGTTCGGCGTATTCGGCGTAGGTAAACCGGTGGTCCCCGTCCACGATCGCGGTCTTGCCGGGATAGAGACGGGCTGGACGGTTCAGAAATTCGTCGACGAGTAATGGCACCTGCATCTGTCTGTCCTCGCTGATACGCCCGCTGGCGGGCCCCCTGGGGCATTATGCGCAGTCCGTGCCGCGGATTCACGCACCCGATGACAGACACGACGCGCCACCTGATCGATCAGTCGACCGGCGATCGCTTGCCGCTGCCGCGCGTCACGACCCAGGCGACGATCACGCCCACGGTGACGATCGCGATGATGAGGGTCGCGAGCGCATTGATATCGGGCGTCACGCCGAGCTTGACCTTGGAGAATATGAGCATCGGCAGGGTGCTGGCACCCGGGCCGGAGACGAAGCTCGCGATGACCAGGTCGTCCAGCGACAGGGTGAAGGCGAGCAACCAGCCCGCCATCATCGCCGGCATGATCAGCGGCAGCGTGATGTCGAACAACACCCGGAAAGGTCGTCCGCCGAGATCCATCGCCGCTTCCTCGAGAGATTCGTCGAGCGCCACGACCCGGGACTGCACGACGACCGCCACATAGGCCATAGCAAACGTGATGTGGGCGATCGTGATGGTCACGGCGCCCCTTTCTCCGGGCCAGCCGACGAACCCCTGCAGCGTCACGAACAGCAAAAGGAGCGACAGGCCGGTGATGACCTCCGGCATCACGAGCGGCGCCGTGATCATGCCGGTGAAGAGCGTCCTGCCGCGGAAGCGGCGGAAACGCGCCAGCGCCAGGCCGGCCATCGTACCGAGCAGCGTCGCCACCGTCGCCGTGACGACGGCGACCTGCAGACTCAGGAGCGCCGCGGAGAGGACCTGCTCGTTCCGCAGCAGTTCTCCGTACCAGCGCGTGGAGAAACCGCCCCACACGGTGACCAGCCGGGAGTCGTTGAACGAGTAGACCACGACCAGCACGATCGGGATGTAGAGGAACGCGTAGCCGAAAGCCAGCACGCTCAGCAGGAAACGGGACCGGCGGCGCATCAGTCGTCGGACCTCGCCTGATAACGCTGCAGCGCCACGATAGGCGCCACCAATAGCAGCAGCAGGACGACGGCCACGCTCGAGGCCAGCGGCCAGTCCCGGTTCACGAAAAACTCGTCGAACAATACCCGCCCGATCATCAGGCTTTCCGGCCCCCCGAGCAGGTAGGGGATGACGTATTCGCCCATGGCGGGAATGAACACCAGCAGACATCCGGCGATGACACCCGGGCGGGACATGGGCCAGGTGACGTCACGGAACGCCGTCCACGGGCTGGCCCCGAGATCCATCGCAGCCTCGATGACGTCGTTTTCGAGCCGCTCCAGCGTCGCATAGAGCGGCAGGATCATGAATGGCAGGTAGGAATAGACGATGCCGACGTAGATGGCGAAGTCCGTGTACAGGAGCTGCAGTGGCTGGTCTATCACGCCGAGCCAGAGCAGGAACTGATTGATGAAGCCGTAATTGTTGAGCAGACCTATCCAGGCATAGACACGCAGGAGGAAGGAGATCCAGAACGGCAGGATGATCGCGAGCAGCAGATAGCCACGTACCCGTTCGTCCGCCCTCGCGATCGCCAGCGCCATCGGATAGCCGAGCAACAGGCAGAGCAGGGTCGCCGTCGCCGCGAGAACCACCGAACGGAAATAGGTGTAGAGATACAGCCGATCCTTCAGCAGGAACAGATAGTTGTCCGCACTCGCCTGCAGGTCGCCGGTGGTCGTATCGAACAGCGGGGTGAAGGGTGGCTGCGCGATCACCGGATCGGCGAGGCTGATCTTCAGCACGATCACGAAGGGGGCGAGGAAGAAGACCAGCAGCCACAGATAGGGGATGGCAACGACGAAGCGCTCCCAGAGGTCGTTACCGCGGCCGGCTCCACGGGACATGCTCTTCATTCCCTCAGCAGGATGGCACTGGCCGTGTCCCAGGAGAGGTAGACCTCGTCTTCCCAGTCGATGGGCCGCTCGGCGGAACGCTGGCGGTTCTGCGCACTGACGAGTACGACTTTGCCGCCGGGCAGCCGCACCTGGTACAGGGACAGGTTGCCGAAATAGCCGAAGTCCCACACGACGCCGCGGAGCGCCTGCCGTTCCCCGGCCGGGGCCTCCTTGTCGATGAAGATCTTCTCGGGCCGGATCGCGACGCTGGCATCGGTACCGACTTGCGGCGGATCCGAGGTCTCCGCCGCGAGCGTCGTGCCCGTATCCGCAGACTCGATCAGTGCCCGGCCGTCACGGACCGCCACCACGCGGCCCTCGAAGATGTTGATATTGCCGATGAAGTCCGCGACGAAGCGCGAGCGCGGGTATTCATAGACCCGCTTCGGCGTATCCACCTGGCAGAGCCGGCCCGCCTCCATCACCGCGATCCGGGTCGACAGCATCATGGCCTCTTCCTGGTCGTGGGTGACGACGACGAAGGTGATGCCCAGTTCGTCCTGGAGGTTGGCGAGTTCGAACTGGGTGTGCTCACGCAGCTTGCGGTCGAGGGCGGCCAGCGGTTCGTCGAGGAGCAGCACCTTCGGTCGCTTCACCAGTGCCCGCGCCAGGGCCACCCGCTGCCTCTGGCCACCGGAGAGTTGCTCGGGACGGCGGTCCGCGAAGTCGCCGAGTTTGACGAGCCCCAGCATGTCGGTGACTCGCTCGCGGATCTCGGCGGCCGGCAGCCGCTCCTTCTTCAGTCCGTACGCGATGTTCTCGTGGACGTTCATGTGGGGGAACAGGGCATAGGACTGGAACATCATGTTCACCGGGCGGCGGTAGGGCGGCAGGCCCGTCACGTCGGTGCCGTCGATGATGACGCGACCGGTGCTCGGTGCCTCGAAACCGGCCATCATGCGCAGCAGCGTGGTCTTGCCGCAGCCCGACGCCCCCAGGATGGAGAACAGCTCACCCTGGTAGATCGAAAGATCCACCGAATCGACGGCGACGAAATCCCCGAAGCGCTTGCCGACGCCGCGCAGCTCGATGAACGGGCGTGCCCCGGGCTCGTCCCACGGCCGGTCGGCGGCTTTCTGTTCCGGCGTCCTGCCGCTCGTCGTGACGCCCTGCATCAGATGCCGCTCTTCACCCGGGCCCAGGCCCTGGTCCGCAGCCGCTCCATCTTGGGCGGCGACACCGGGGCGAGATGGGCGCGCTCCCAGATCGCCTCGTCCGGGTAGATGCCCGGATCGTTGATGACCGCCGGGTCCAGCAGCGGCACGGACGACAGGTTGCCGTTCGCGTAGTAGACGTAGTTCGAGATCTCCGCGATGACGTCCGGCCGGAGCAGGAAGTTGATGAAGCGGTAGGCGTTGTCGCGATGCGGTGCATCCGCCGGGATGTAAAGCCCGTCGTACCAGAGCATCGTGCCTTCCTGCGGCACGGTGTATTCCAGATCGACCGGCGCGCCGGTCTCCGCAGCTCGCGCGGCCGCCTGGGCGTAATCACCGGACCAGCTCATCGCGATGCACACCTCCCGGTTCGGCAGGTCGCTGATCATCTTCGTCGAGCTGAAGTAACGGATGTAGGGACGCACCTCCATGAGTTGCGCTTCCGCGGCCGCGAGATGATCGGCGTCGAGACTGCCGGGCGGAAGACCGAGGTAGGCCAGCACCATCGGAAAGACGTCGGTGGGTGAGTCGAGCAGCGTGACGCCGCAATCGGCGAAGCGTCGCACGACCTCCGGGTCGAACAGCATGCGCGCACTGGCCACCGGCGCGTCCGGCATGCGCTGCCGGACCATGTCCACGTTGTAGGCGAAGCCGGTCGTTCCCCACATGTAAACCGCCGAGTATTCGTTCGCCTGCGGGTACCCGTCGACCTGCTTGAGTATCTTCGGATCCAGGTGCTTCCAGTTCGGCAGTTTCGAGCGGTCCAGCGGTTGGTAGATGCCGATGGGGATGAGGCGTGCCGAGAACTGGCCGGAATGCACGACGACATCGTAGCCCGTATTACCGGCGAGCAACTTGGCATCGACGATCTCGGATGAGTCGTAGGTGTCGTAGTTGACCCGGATGCCCGTCTCACGCTCGAAACGCTCGAGGGTGTCCGGCCCGATGTAGTCGGACCAGTTGTAGACGTTGACCACGTCGGCAGCGTCTTCACCGCGCCCGCCCCCGCTGCCGCCGCAGGACGTCGCGGCGAGGGCGACGAGACCGGCAAGGATGAGTACCCAGGCAATGCGCATCGAATCCTTATGCGAGAAAAGGCCGTCGATGTAAAGACGCCGGGTCGTCACACGGCGGCCGCCGGCGGCGTCACATGCCGTCCAGACCCCGCTTCAGCAGACAGCCCGCGATGATCTGGCGCTGGATCTCGCTGGTGCCTTCCCAGATACGATCCACGCGGAGTTCACGGAAGAAACGCTCGGCCACATTCTCGCGCATGTAGCCGCGGCCGCCGAAGATCTGTACCGCCCGGTCCGCGACCCGGTTGGCCATCTCCGAAGCGTAGAGCTTCACCAGCGAACAGCGGGCATGCAGCGTCTTGACGTCCTCGCCCCGGTCCTGCGCGGCCGCTGCCTCGTAGGTCATCAGACGCGCGGCCCACAGTTCGGTCACGCTGTCGGCGAGCAGTGTCTGTATGGCCTGTTTCCGGGCGAGCGGCTCGCCGCCCACTTCCCGCCCGGCGGCGAACTCCGTGGCCTCTTCGATCAGTCTTGCGGCCGCCCCGCAGCAGCGGGCACCGATCATGAGCCGCTCACGACGGAACCAGGCGCGCGTGTAGGTCATGCCGTCGCCCGGGCGACCGACCCGGGCCGACGCCGGCACGCGAACGTCGGTGAAGCGATAGGTCGGGTGATGGGCGGCAAACGTGTGGCTGAAGTGCGGCGAGTCGATCATGTCGATGCCCGGCGCGTCCTGCTCCACGAAGAACAGGGCCTGCTCATCGCCGCCGTCGACCCGGCCCTGGAACCAGAAGAAATCGGCCAGATTCGCGCTGGTGACATACCATTTCTCGCCGTTAAGCAGGTAGTCGTCCCCATCCCGATACGCGGTCGCGACCAGCCCCGCCACGTCCGAGCCGGGCCCGGACTCCGTGATCGCGTAGCAGTCGTGTTTTTCACCGCGCATGAGCGGCAGGACGTAGCGCTCGACCTGCGCGTCGCTGCAGGCCTCGAACATCCAGCTCTGGGGCTCGGCGAAACACCAGGACAGCGCATTGGTGGTGCGGCCGAGCTGTTCCCAGACCGCCACCTGGGTCACGATCGGCAGTTCCAGACCGCCATGGCTACGTGGCACGTCCATGGCGCTCAGGCCGAGTTCCAGCGCCCGCGCCTTGTTGCGTGCCGCGACGGCCGGCTGCAGCTCGCCCCCGTTCAGTTCCGCCGCCACCTCGTGGGGCTGCAGGTAGTCGTCCGCATAGGCGCGCGCCCTGCGCTGCCAGTCGCGGGTGTTCTCGTCCAGTTCGATCTGCATGGCTCGTGCTCTCCGATCTCGGCCGTCTATGTCGTCGATTCCGTCGTGGGGAAGAATCGGGGGAAGAGGCTCCGGAGCAGGGTGAATGCGGTCTCCCTCGCCCGCCGCCGGCTCCATTCGCCCGGGCTCATCAGGCAGTTCAGCCACAGGCCATCGGTCAGAGCCGCCAGTGAGTCGGCAATCGCGCGGACGCGGAGGGACCCCTGCTCCGCGCCTCCCAGCAGATCCCCGACCACCTGCCTCATGCGCCTGTCATTGGCGGCGTCGCGCGCTCGGCAGATACGCCGGTAGGTCGGTCGCGATTTGGCCTCGCCATAGAAGGCGAACCAGACAGCCAGCGAGCGGGCATTGCAGACCGCCGGGCTGAAATCGGCCGCCACCAGCGTTGCGAGCCTTTCCGCGGGATCGGGTCCCGCCGCGGCGAGCGCATCGGCAACGGTCGATTCGTACTCGTCCGCGAGATGGCGCAGAGTTTCCTTCAGCAGGTTGTCCTTGCTACGGAAGTGCAGGTTGACGATGCCCTGGGCGAGGCCTGCCTCCGCTGCCACTTCGGCGAGTGTCAGGCCGCTGATACCGGAGCGCTCGATGCACTTGAGCGTGGCATCGATCAGCTGACGCCGACGTACTTCGGGCGTCGCACGGCTGGCGCGCTGTCTCGTCATTCCGCTATGATAGCTTCTAATGAATGATTATTAATTCACTTAGTTATCGATCGCGTCACCGAACCGTACGCATCGCCACAAAGGAAGTCCTCTCATGCGCAATCTCCGCAAGTCCCACGAGCAATTCCGCAAGGCGTCGACGCGACTCCCTCTCGGCGTCGCCTCGAATTTTCGCTACTGGGGTGAGGACCGGACGATCTATATCCGGGAAGGTCGTGGCGCGCGGCTGACGGACATCGACGGCAACGTCTACGTGGATTACCGGCTCGGCTACGGCCCCTGCATCCTCGGTTATGCGGACCCACGGGTGGACGAAGCGGCCCGGGCCGGCATTGAGGTGGGTGGCGTCTTCGCGCTGGCGACGGAGAGGGAATACGCGGTGGCCGAGCGCATCGCCGGCATGGTGCCGTCCGCCGAACTCGTGCGCTACTCGAACTCCGGCACGGAGGCCGTGATGGCGGCACTGCGGCTGGCCCGCGGTTACACGGGCAAGGACTCCTACGTGGTGGTCGAAGGGGGCTACCACGGCGTCTTCGACTCGGTGCTCTGGTACACCGACGTGGAGGAATGGGAACCCGGCGACGGGGACCCGGAGGTCTTGCCCTACAGCGAGGGCGTGCCGAATCTGATGAAGAAGCTGTACCACACCGTCCCGCTCAACGACGCACAGGCGCTGGAGGACGTGCTGCGCCGGCACGGCGGCAACATCGCCGCGTTCCTGATCGAGCCGATCATGGGCAATTGCTGTTCCATTACGGCCGACGCCGACTACCTGGCCGACGTCCGCGAACTCTGTGACCGTTACGGCGTGCTGATGATCGTCGACGAGGTCAAGACCGGCTTCCGGGTCGCGCGCGGCGGCGTCCAGGAACTCTTCGGCATCGAGGCGGACCTGTGTACCTTCGCCAAGGCGCTCGCCAACGGCTACCCGCTCGCCGTACTCGCGGGACGGGAGGAGTTCATGCGTAAGTTCGAGGACGGCGTGGTTCACGGCGGCACCTTCACCGCCCACTCCGTCGCGCTCGCCGCGGCGGAGAAGACGCTGGAGATTCTCGACGAGACCGAAGCGCTCGCCACCATCGAGGACTACGGACGCCGACTCCAGACCGGCATCACCGAGATCCTGCATCGCCGCGCCATTCCCCATTGTTTCGTCGGGCATCCTTCCATGGGCGGCCTGTTCTTCCACGAGGAACCGCCGCGGAACTACCGCGACTGGGTCAATACGGACTACGAGTTCTATGACACGCTCGCGCCCCATCTGCACGACCTGGGCGTACTGGTCGAACCGGACTCCCGGGAACCCTGGTTCATCTGCGAAGCGCACGAGACGGGTGACTGCCTGGGCGAGACCCTGGAGCGATTCGAGTCCGCGGTGGAGAGGAAACTGTCCGGGGACGCCAGGCCCGAGACCGGCCGCAGGACATCGGCCTCCTGAGGGGACGGCTCCGGTGGTGACCGACTGCCCGCACCGGCTGGACCCGCTGCTCCGGCCGCGTTCCGTCGCGATCGTCGGC
>JARRPZ010000044.1:0-41288 GCA_037382365.1 Gammaproteobacteria bacterium | reverse complement strand
GTGTTCTTCCTGCTCGTGAATTCGAGCGACGTCGAGGTGCTGCCCAACGCCAGGGACGTGCAGCTGCCCGAGTCGATCGCGGAGCAGAAGGCCGAGGAATCGGTCGTGATCCTGGTCTCCGAGAAGGAGATCCTCGTGCAGGGCACACCGGTGATCACGATCGAGGACGCGATGGCGCGCACGGGCCACGTCATCGAGCCGCTGAAGGTGGCACTGCAGTCCCAGAACGACCGGGTATTGCGCAGGACGGCGGACGAGGACGTCGCCCAGCGCCAGGTGACGATCATGGGCGATCGGGACATCTCTTATCGACTGTTGAAGAAAGTGATGCGCACCTGCAGCGCCGCGGATTACGGCCGAATTTCGCTGGCGGTGATGCAGAAGTCCGCCGGGCAGGTGGCGATGGTGAGTGACGGCAGCTGACGGACGGGCGATTGGATATACCCTTCTACAGAGAGTTCGATCTGCCGTGGACCGTCGCCACGGACCAGGAACGCCGGTTCCGCCGCATCCTGGCTGTCATCGGTGGCACCCTGCTGTTGCTCGGCGTCGTGTGGCCCTGGCTGCCGGCTCCCGAGCCGGACCCCTTCGAGGCCGAGGAACTGCCGCCACGACTGGTCGAGCTGATGCTCGAGGAACGGGCGACGCCCCCGCCACCGCCACCGCCGCCTGAACCGGTGCAGCAGGAACAGACACCGCCGCCCGAACCGGTGGTCGCGCCGGAACCCCGGCCGATCGAGCAGCCGCGGCCGGCGCCGGAGCCCGAACCGGTGGACCGGACGCAACGGGCACGCGAGAAAGCCGCCGTCGCGGGTCTGCTGCCGTTCGCGGACGACCTGGCCGAGCTGCGGGACAATGCCGCCGTGGCCTCCGTCGCCGCGGACAGGGAACTGACGGGGGCCGTCGGCGCGGGCGCGCGCACGGAGCGCTCCCTGGTCACTTCGAACGTGGCCGGCGGCAGCGGCGGCATCAACACCGCCTCGCTTTCGCGGGATACCGGCGGCGGTGGACTCGCCGGCCGGTCCACGACCCGTGTCGAGAGTCCGGTGGGCAATGCGCCGGCCGCCGCCCGGGAGGTGCGCCGCAGCGGCGAGAGTCACCGCGGCTCACGCAGCCGGGAAGAGATCGAGCTGGTATTCGATCGGAACAAAGGTGCCATCTACGCCCTCTACAACCGGGCGCTGCGACGCGACCCGACACTGCAGGGCAAGCTGGTGCTCCGCCTGACCATCGCGCCCTCGGGGCAGGTGACGGCCTGCGACATCGTGTCGAGCGATCTCGGCGACGAGGAACTGGAACGCAAGCTCGTGCAGAGGATCCGGTTGTTCCGCTTCGACCCGAAGGACGTGGAGCCGGTGACGACGACGAAGCCCATCGACTTCTTTCCCGCCTGATCCGGGGCGGACTCAGGATTCGCTGCAGGAGGCCCCGTAGGCGAAACAGCTGTAGCAGCGGTGGTGGCGCAGATGTACCCGGCGACCGTCCGCTTGCGCCAGACTGCCGCCGAGATCGTAATCCTCGTCGTCGTCGACGAGGGTGCAGGCATACACTCGCATGCGGCCGTGCTTCTTGATGACCATGCGGGAATAGGCGCACATGAAGGACCGGCGACTCTCCCGCGTGTGGTAACGGGTCATGCAGTCCTCGGTGATCTCCGGCACGGGCAACTCGCTGCCCGGCGTCCCGAAGTCCGGGAACGCGATGATCCGCGTCTCTCCGGCGATGCCGTTGGCCTCGAACAGCGCACGAAAGCAGGCATCGACCGCCGCGGTATCCTCGTCCTTCCCGGCCTGACGTGCGACCGACACGGGGAATCCGAGCGCGGTCAGGGACCGTATGCCCTCCAGCGCCGCATCGAAGCTGCCGGCACCGCGGCCGGCGTCATGACGGTCACGGTCCGGCCAGTCGATGCTCACCCGGAACGAGATCTCGTGCTCGCACGCCTTCAGCGTGGCGATCTGTTCGAGCCGCTTCAGTACCGGTTCCGTCCCGTTGGTCAGGACGAGGCAGGGACGCAGGGAGGCGCCATGCCGGAGGATGCGCACGAAATCCTTTACGATGAACGGTTCGCCACCGGTGAAAGAGAACTGCCGCACGCCCCGCTCGCAGGCCTCGGCCATGAGTGGTTCGACGTCCGCCAGGCGTATGCGGTCGAGGCGTGTATCCCCCGGTCTCGATCCTTCCAGACAGAAGGGGCAGGCGAGGTTGCACGCCGTGCCGGTGTGGAACCACAACTCCTCCAGCGCATGGGCGTCGATATAGCCGCGCGGCTGACCGTCGGTCGTGCGGAGCAGCGAAGGCTTGTGGACTCGGTCGAGCACGGGACTGACTGCCGGCCTCAGTCTTCGAGCCGGCTCAGCGTGCCGAGCATCGCGGACAGCGCCTCGTCGTCCTCGCACTTGTGCTCGAGTGAGCAGTTGTAGGTGAGGAACAGGGCGAGCGTGCCCGCCCTGAGGAACCACTGGCAGACCAGCACGCTGTCGCCCTCGATCTCGTATCGGTAGCCACGGAATTCGCCGCATTCGACGGCCTCCATGTGGGCTCCCTCGTCAGGATGCCGGGCGGCGAAACCCTGCAGGTCTTCGTCCGTCACCGGATCTTCTTTGCGCGCTGCGCTGATCCTGAGTGCGCCCGCGCCCTCGGGGTGATACAGCACCTCCGCGTCTTCTTCGCTGCGAGCGGTCCAGCCGGGTGCGAGGGTCAATGCCCAGGAATTGCCAGAATAAGTCGTCATGTTCTTGTCCGCCGTACCGACCGGCGCTCCTCCCTGCCATCGTAGAACCGCGCCAGACGGCGCGGAGAAATCCCCATAGCATAGCCGATTGCGAGCAGACGGTTGGCGGCGGTGCGCCTGACCCAGCCGTCACGCTCCCAGCGTCGGGGCGAGACACCGATCGGCGTCGGCAGGCCGGGGAACGGTCCCCGCCGACGCGCGCAGCGGACCAGCCCGACTTCCTCGAACAGGGGCTGGTCCGGAAAGCCGCCGCAGCCAACGTAGACGTCGCGCCGGAAGAACAGGCCCTGGTCGCCGTAGGGGATGCCCAGCCGCGTGCGCAGATTGATCAGGCCCGCCAGGATCGAGCGGGGGCGCGTCGGCGCTCCCTCGAACCGGAAACGGAAGTAGCCGCCGACGGCACCCTCCCGGCCGGCACGTCGGATATCCGCGACGCCTGTGGCCGCCGGCGTGGCATCGGCATGCAGGAACCACAGCCAGTCGCTGTCTGCCGCCAGCGCACCCGCATGCTGCTGCGGTCCGCGGCCGGCGGACGACCGCAGGCACCGCACGCCGGCACTCTCGCAGACGACCCTGGTCACAGCATCCTCGCCGGCGGTGACGACGATGAACTCATCCGGCTGATCGCCGATCAGCCGGATGAGATTCGCCAGCGGCCCGGCATCGTCGCGCACCGGCACGATGACCGCCACACGCTCGCCGCTCATCGCGTGAGGGTGAGCCATAGACGGAACAGGCGGGATACCGTCGGCGTGAGGCGGCTGCGGTTGTAGGCGTCGGCCAGGCGGCGCAGATATTCAGACCGGGTCGGGTAGGCGAGTACCGCCGGATCCAGCGCCGAGAGGCCTTTGCCGCCGGCGACCAGCACCGACAGTGCGGCAATCTGCTCGCCGGCATCGCTGCCGACCAGCGTGGCCGACAGGATCCGGTCACCGCCTTTCTCGGTGAGGACGCGGGCGAAGCCTTCCGTGTCGCCACTGGCTCGCCCCCGATCCAGTTCGTCCCAGCCCACCTCGTAGACGTCGAAACTGCCGTCTGCAAGATCGTTTTCCTCGGCGCCCACATGGGCGATCTCCGGATCCGTGTACACGCACCGTGTGACGTGGCGGGGGTCCGTCTCGCCGCCGCCCGGGAAAAGGGCGTTGCGGATCACGGTCCTGGCCTGACGGTCGGCATTGCTCGTGTAACGCCGGGCCGAGGCGACGTCGCCGATGGCGTAGATGCGATGGTTGGTCGTGCGCAGCCGTCCATCCACCCGGATGCCGTGCCGGGACTCGTACTCGACACCGGCCGCCTCCAGGTCGAGTCCCTCGACGTTCGGTTGCCGGCCGAGCGCGACCAGCACGGCGTCCGCGCGGGTCTCCGTGCCGCCGGCGCGGACCACCACTTCCCCGTGCTCGCGCCGCACGGCCTCGACGGCCGTGCCGAAATGGCAGTGCACGCCGTCGGCCCGCAGGCGCCCGGCCAGCATGCGGCCGGCCGCCGGCGTCTCGGCGGGCACGGGGCGTTCGGCCGCCTCGAAGAGATGGACCTCCGTACCGAGCCATGCCATCGCCTGACCGAGCTCGGATCCGACCGCACCGGCGCCGAGCACGGCCAGCCGCCGCGGCTGCTCGCGGAGGTCGAAGAAGGTCTCGTTGGTCAGCGGTGCCGCGTCGGCGAGCCCGTCGATGGGCGGCATGGCCGCACGGCTGCCGGTCGCGATCACCACGGCTTTCGCGCGCAGGCGTGCGTCACCGACGGCGACCGTCTCGTCATCGGCGAATCGGGCGTCGCCGAGGAAGACATCGACGCCGGCCTCCGTGTAGCGTTCGACCGAGTCGTGGTGGGCGATGCCGGCACGCACCCGGCGCAGCCAGGCGAATGCTGCGGCGAAATCCGGCTCCGCGCCGCCGCTGTCCCGACGGCGTCTCGCCGCCGCCAGCAGCGCTTTCGAGGGAACGCAGCCCGCGTTGAGACAGTCGCCGCCCATGGCGTGGCGCTCGACGAGGGCGACACGCGCGCCGAGCCCGGCGGCGCCGATGGCCGTCACCAGGCCACCTGGACCCGCTCCTATCACCACCAGGTTGTATCGCTTCGCCGGCGCAGGGTTCCGATAGTCCGCGGGGAAGACCAGTTGGCGCCACTCGTCGTCCGCGGCCTCGCCCGCATACGCTGCGTTTCTGCGGTCGTCATTCATGGACTCGCGGCCTCCGCCTTGGCGAGTTCGGTCCGCAGTGCCCGCGTCGCGTAACGGGTCACGAGGACGGTGACCAGTGCCGTCGCCCCCAGTCCCGCGAGAAACAGGATATCGCCGGCCGTTCCCGCCTCCAGGTCCCCCGCCAGCAAGGCGGCCAGGTCCTGCGCCACCGAACCGATATAGACGTAGAGGATGGTGGCCGGCAGCATGCCGATCCAGGAGGCGAGCACATAATGCCCCGTCTTCACGCCGGTCAGGCTCAGGAAATAATTGAGGGCATTGAACGGGAACAGCGGGGAGAGACGCAGCAGCATGACGATCAGGAACCCCCGCTCCCGGGTCGCTGCGTCGACCGCCGCCAGCCGGCGATCGCTGCCGATCTTGCGCCGGACCCATTCGCGCCCGAGGGAGCGGCCCACCAGGAACGCCGCGGTCGCGCCGGCCACGCTGGAGATGCTGACGACGATCGTGCCGGTCACGACGCCGAACAGGAATCCGGCGGCGAGCGTCAGGATGGAACCCGGGATCATGAATACGGTCGCGACCACGTAGCTGGCGAAGAAGGCCAGCCAGGCAGTCTCCCGATGGCTGTCGATCCACGTGATGACGCCGCGCAGAATCTCCCCCACGGGCAGCGCATAGATCACGAGCGCGACCGTCAGCAGCGCGGCGAGCAGGACGAGGATGCGTTTTCGTGAACTCATGGGTAGCCGGTCTCCGACCGCTCCTTGCTCTCGAACCATTCGTCGAGCCATTCCTTCAATCGTTCCCGCGCCGGCCGGCGATCCGTCGCGAGCGCCGCCGTCAGCGGCTCGAGATCGGCCGGTCGGTCCACGTCCCGCCACGGACCCTGCCATTCGACGCCCAGCCCCCTTGCCCGACAGGCCGCAGCCAGTGACGCGCCGAGCGCGTCGGTGCTCCAGGGCAGCTCTGCGAGCGCCGGCCACGACGACCGGTTGCCCATGAACACCACACCGCCATCGCTCGCCCGGCCGAGGACGACGTCCGTGTGGTCCAGCGCAACGGCTGCCGCCAGCAGTGCGTCGACGCCGAGCTGCGGGCAGTCACTACCGATGAACACGATCTTGCGATGTCCTTCGTCGCGGAGGCGCAAGTCGATGTCGGTCAGCCTCATGCCCAGATTCCCGGCAGCCTGGGCGAGCACCCGGGCGCCGGGGATCGGCAGTCGCTCCGCCCACCGGACATCGGCGGCATGCGCGGGCGAGAGCACCACCGGGCCCGGCCAGGCCGCGGCGTCCTCCACGGCGCAGCCGAGCAGGCGTTCGGCCAGTTCGCTCGCGGCCACGGCGCCCAGCGCCGGTATCAGCCGGCGCTTGGAGCGGTCCGGAGGTTTGCAGAACAGGACGAGTGTGCCGGGATCGGTGGACATGGCAGCGAGACTGACGAGTTATGGGTGAGAAGACCAGTCCGCCGGGCCCGATATTTCGGCCGGACGACAAAAAGCCCCCGCCGGCGTGCCGGCGGGGGCCTGAGGGCAGGGCGTTTCAGCGACCGCCGAACGAGTAGCTGAATTCGACGCCGAACTGGCGGCCCCGGCGCAGGGTCGTGAAGAACGCCCGCGGAGCGCCGGTCGCGGCGCCCGGTACGAAGGAAGCGGTATTCAGCGAGAATCCCGTCGATATGTAGGGGATCGCGAGCCAGCGCGTGGCGATGACGACCGAGTTCTCGTCGAACAGGTTGCGCGCGAAGGCCGTGAGCTTCCAGTTATTCGCCTGGTAACCGGCCCGCAGCCCGGCCACGGTCGCCGCCGGCGCGTAGGCGAGGTTGTGCACCTGCACGTACTTCTTGGACTCGTAGGTGACGTCGCCGGAGACGAACCATTCGTTGTCGCCACCAACCATTCGTTGTCGCCACCGGCCGGCAGGTACCAGTTGAAGAACGCGCTCGCCTGATGCTTGGACGAGATCGGGAACTGACGGCCTTCGATGGAGCAGCTGCCATTGCCGGTGAAGTCCGCGCTGGCGGCTTCGCCGTCCGGTGACAGCTCGCCGCCGCCGCTGGTCAGCGTCCACTGGAAGTCGTCGCAGCCCTCCGTGAATTCCGAATCGGCCAGGGCATAGGTGAAGCCGACGTCCAGAGCGTCGGACAGGATCGCGCGGATGTCGAGTTCGATACCCATGACTTCGCCGGAGCCCTGGTTGGTGGCGATCGACGTCAGCGCCGTACCGTCGAAATTCGGCACCGGGGTGGTGAGCTGGATGTCCTCCGCGTCGATGTAATACACGGCGCCTGAGAACTGGACCCGGCCGTCGGCGAGGTTCGATTTGATACCCAGTTCGTAGTTCCAGGATTCCTCCTGCTCGTACGTCGACTGGTTGGTGACTACGCCCGCGTCGCCGTTGAAGCCGCCGGGCTTCACGCCTTTCGCGACCACCCCGTAGACGAGCGTATCGTCGGTGATCTGATAATCCAGCGTCGCCCGGGGCGTGAAGTTGGTCCACTCGTCACGTCCGCTGAAGCCCGAGGACTCCCAGAGCTGCTTCGTCTCTTCCGCATAGCGGCCTTCCAGGGTCGCGGTCCAGCGGTCCGTGAAATCGTATTCCACGTAACCGAATATCGCCTGATTCCGCGTGTCGGCGACGTCCACCAGCGCACCGCCGCCCTCCGGTTCCGCGAAAGTGATGTCGGTCCCTTCGAGTTCCTGGGAATAGAAGAAGCCGCCGATCAGCCAGCGGAACGCCTGGTCGGTGGGTGATGCGAAGCGCAGTTCCACCGAGTAGTCGTCGACGTCGTCCCGGTTCGTGTTGGCGAACAGCGCTTCCTGCTGGAAGCCGGGCGGGAAGAAGAACGGCGGGAAGAAGAAGTTGACCGACGTGTGATCGCTGTCGTAGCCGGTCTTCACCTCGTCCGAGCGGAGCGCTCCGGAGACGGTCAGCTGATATCCGGGGCCGAACGACCAGTCGGCGAGCATGCTGACGAGGGTCTGTTCGCGCTCGAGGCCGTCGAAGGCAGTGCCGTCGCCGCTGCCGTAGACGGTGCCGAAGAACGTAGAGCCTTCGGGAATGCCCGGCACCTGTGGCGACGGTCCGGAGATCGCATCCGTATTCAGCGCGACCCGCCCCGGCTCGATCGCACCACAGTAGTACTGGTTGTCGTTCGTGCTGCCCGACAGCGCCCAGTAGGCCATCGAGCGATACCCCGGATAGCAGTTGTTGGATTCGGCGGGCTGCAGGAAGATGGCCGGCGGGCCGTCGTCGTCGTCGTTGTACTGGACCCGGGTGCGCAGGCTGAACGTATCTGTAGGCGTCCAGTCGAGCACGCCGCTGATCGAGCGCGAGGATTCGTCGCCGACCGTGTCGCCGGTGACCGTATTCGTCCACTCGCCGTCGTAGTCGTAGGCACGGGCGGTAAGACTGCCGCCGAGCCAGTCGCCGGCGATTGGCCCGGATACCGTCGCGCGGAATTCGGTCTCGCCGTCGCTGGCGCCGAGGGCATCGACGTCGAGGGAGAACTCGTCGGTCGGTCCTCGCGTGACGAAGTTGATGGCACCCGAGTAGGTATTCCGACCGTAGAGCGCACTCTGCGGCCCCTTGATGACCTCGACCCGTTCCAGGTCGCCGAGATCCAGGTTCTGGATATCCCCGGGGTAGTAGACCCCGTCCACGAAGTAGGCCGCACCGGCCTCCACCCCGAACTGCACGCCGGCGAGCACGTTGCTCTGCCCCCGTATGACCGGGCGTTCCGTGGCGCGACCGAAGGCCTTGGAGAAGCTCAGACCCGGCGTGAAGCGGGAGACGTCGTCGATGGACTGCAGGCCCCGGTTCTCGATGGTCTGTGCGTCGAATGCCGACACCGCTATGGGGATGTCCTGCAGTGACTCCTCCCGTTTCCTCGCCGTCACCACGATCTCCTCGATGACGAGATCGTCGGCCCCCTGTTGCTGCGCGAGGGCCGGGTCGGTCGAGCCGATCAGGGCCACAGAGAGGGCGATCGTCCCCAGTGCCGCCGGATACCGAATCTTCATGGTCTGTCCTCCGCTCTCGGAGGTGCCCGGCTTGTCTGCGGCATTTCTGCAACAGCACCCGACCGCGGCACCGTATTGTTGTATCGCTATGGTCGGAGGATAGCCGATTGTATACAGAGCGTACAGCGGTTCTGCGTGCTCAAGCCGATGAGGAAGCGGCACCGTCCCGGCAGGCCTCGGGATTTGTTGCGCATTGCATACAATCCGGTGCGAAAAACACCGGAGCAGGGACGGGGCGCTGCGTCAGATGGCCTGCTCGCCCGCTTCGCCGGTACGGATGCGGACAACCTGTTCCAGAGAGGAGACGAAGATCTTGCCGTCGCCCACTTTGCCGGTGCGGGCTGCTTCGCAGATCGTCTCCACGACCCGATCCGCTATTTCACTCGTGACGGCGACTTCGATCTTGGCCTTCGGCAGAAAGTCGACGACGTACTCGGCCCCCCGGTAGAGTTCCGTGTGGCCGCGCTGGCGGCCGAAGCCCTTGACCTCGCTGACGGTCATGCCCTGGATGCCTACCTCGGCCAGTGCGTTGCGTACGTCGTCCAGCCGGAAAGGTTTGATGATCGCGGTGATCAGCTTCATGGGCCTGTCTCGTTGTGATGTGCTTCGTTATGCTACCAACCGACGTTCACGGAGGACACCGACTTGCGGAAAACCGAAGTGCCCCACGCCGATGCACCTGCGCCCGCGGTGGATGCCGCCAGCGTCATGCTCGTGCGCGACGGCGTCGAGGGGGTGGAAGTCTTCATGATGAAACGCCACAGCAAGGCGGATTTCGGCGGCGCGTGGGTGTTCCCCGGCGGCGTCGCCGCCGTCGGCGACAGCGAGGCGGATCTCGAGCCCTGGTGCGCGGGTCTCGACGACGCGGCGGCCAGCGCGGAACTCGGCATCGACCACGGGGGACTGCGATTCTGGGTGGCGGCCATACGGGAGACTTTCGAGGAGAGCGGCTATCTCCTCGCCTGCGATGAAGACGGGCGATATGTCGACCCGGGTGAGACCGGGCGGGCGGCCGACTACGCGCGCTATCGGCGCGACCTCGACACCGGCCGCATCGGGGCCCTGGACCTGTGCCGCCGCGAAGGCATCCGGCTCGCCTGCGACCGGCTCCATTACGCGAGTTTCTGGACGACGCCGGCGGCCCTGCCGCGCCGCTACGCGACGCGCTTCTTCGTGGCCGGCGTGCCCGCCGGCCAGAAGGGAGTCCACGACGGTCGCGAGACGGTGGAGAGCCTGTGGATCCGCCCGCGGGATGCCCTGACACCGGAGATGAAGGTGAAGCTGCGACTCCACCCGCCGACCGTCGCCAACTTGACGATGATCCGCGATTTCCGGGAAACGGACGAATTGCTCGACGCGATGGCCGCCCGGGACAAGTCCGCGATCCGCGAGATCCTGCCGAAGGTCGTTTCCGTCGACGGCGGCCATCGCATCCTGTTCCCCGGCGACGAGGGTTACGCGGAGGCCGGATGAGCGGGCTCGTCGCGGGCAGACTGGAGCGCCTGTCGCCACTGATCAGGCGGATCGTCGCGCCGAACGCGGGGATGATGACCGGCCCCGGCACCAATACTTATCTGATCGGCAGCGAGGAGGTCGCAGTGATCGATCCCGGCCCGGCCGACCCGGGCCATATCGACGCCATCATCGAGGCCACCGAAGGCCGGCTGCGGCGGGTTCTGGCGACCCATACCCACCGGGACCATTCACCGGGTGCCACGCTGCTGGCGCAGCGGACCGGCGCGCAACTGCTCGGGATGCCGCCGCCGGCGACGCCGGAGAACGACCGGGCTTTCGCCCCCGACCGACCGATCGTGCACGGCCAGCGCATCGGTTGTGAGGAATACACCCTGGAGGTCATCCACACGCCGGGACATGCGTCGAACCATGCCTGCTACCTGCTCCTGCAGGAGGCGACCGTATTCACGGGCGATCACATCATGAACGGTTCTACCGTGGTGATCGCGCCGCCGGACGGCAACATGGCGGATTACCTGCGTTCTCTCGCGCTGCTAAAGCGCTATGCGCTCGAGCGCATAGCGCCCGGCCACGGTGAGATGCTCGAATCCCCGGCGGCCGTCGTGGACTGGATCATCGAGCACCGGAACGAGCGTGAGGCCAAGGTGCTCGAGCGCCTGGAGCGAGTCGGGCCCTGTGAGATGGACATCCTGCTGGCGGAGGTCTACGACGAAGTGGATCCCCGTCTGCTGCCGCTCGCGAAGTACTCGCTGCGCGCGCACCTGGACAAGCTGCTGGAGGAGGACCGGGCGATCCTCGAGGACGGACACTGGCGCCGGAAGGGCTGAGCGGTCACTCCTCCTCGTCGCTCCTGCCGCCGCCGGTCAGCGGCGCCAGAGTGATCAGGTGCTCGGCGACCGGCTCGCCGCCGACGAGATGACGCTGGATGATCTCTTCCAGCACCGGCGGCGTGCAGCCGTGGTACCAGGCGCCCTCCGGATAGACGACGGCGATCGGCCCGTCCCGGCAGATCCGCAGGCAGTTCGCCTTGCTGCGGTGCACGCCGCCACGACCGGTCAGGCCGAGTTCCTGCAGTCGCGACTTCAGGAACTGCCAGGACTCCAGTGACTGTTCTCGCTCGCAGCACTTTGGTTCGGTCTGGTCGCAGCACAGGAAGATGTGCCGGTGCGCGTGGCCGATGCCGAGGTTGCGCGCGATGCGCCCGAGTTGTGTCCTCTGGTCTCTGTCCACTGCCGCTTCCCGGAATTGCCGCCGGCAGGTCCGGCCGGCTGCGCCGGACTATCGCAAAGTGACCGCAAGCGGGCAAGCGGGTGGCGCCTGCACGGCCTTCCCATCTGTGGTTAGATGACAGCGCTTTGTTCGAGGAGGCGACGAATGACCGCGATAGACGAGGCTGCGCTGGACCGGATCTTCCGCGAGGCGAGGACGCACAATGCCTGGCAGGACAGACCGGTCGAGGAGTCCGACCTGAGACGGCTCTACGACGTGATGAAATTCGGGCCGACCAGCGCCAACTGCTGCCCGGCCCGGTTCCTGTTCCTGCGCAGCCGGGAATCCCGGGAGCGGCTGCGGCCCCATCTGACCGAAGGCAACGTCGACAAGACCATGGCCGCCCCCGTGACGGCGATCATCGGCTACGACACCCTGTTCTACGAGAAAATTCCCCGCCTGTTCCCGCACAACCCGGGTGCCCGGGACTGGTTTGCCGGTGAGGAGAAGACCGGCAACGAGAACGCCTTCCGTAACGGTACCCTGCAGGGCGCCTATCTGATCATCGCCGCGAGGGCGATCGGCCTGGATTGTGGTCCCATGTCCGGCTTCGACAACGAGGGTGTGGACCGGGAATTCTGGCCGGACGGCCGAATACGGTCCAACTTCCTCTGCAACCTTGGCTACGGCGATCCCGCGGGACTCCATCCCCGGGGTCCCCGGCTCGACTTCGAGGAGGCCTGCAGGGTCCTCTAGCGCCCGCAGGCGCGCGATGCCTTACTACGAGCACCCGCGACCGGCGCTCACCGTCGACGTCGTACTCCTCCGCGAGCAGGACGTGCCGGCCGTGCTGCTGATACGGCGGGACCGGCCGCCGTACGAGGGGGACTGGGCGCTGCCGGGCGGTTTCGTCGAGATGGACGAGGACCTGGAACCCGCCGCGCGGCGTGAACTCGAAGAGGAGACCGGTCTGCGGTCGGGGCCGCTCGTGCAGGTCGGTGCATTCGGTCGACCCGGGCGCGACCCGCGGGGCCGCATCGTGAGCGTGGCATTTACCGGAGAGCCGGCCGACGCGGACCGGCGGCCGACACCGGCCAGCGATGCGAGAGAGGCGCGGTGGTTTCCCGTCGACGCCCTGCCGTCGCTCGCTTTCGACCACGGGGAGATCGTACGCAGGGCACTCGCGTGCCGGCGGCAGACGTCTCAGATCACCTCGTCGTGACGGAACGCCCGGATCTGCTGCTCGTCGTAGCCGAGTTCTGCGAGGATTTCCGCCGTATGCTCGCCGAGCAGGGGCGGGCGTTCCCGGATGCCGGTCCGATTGGCGGACAGGCGCAACGGCAGGCCCGCCACCGGCATCGCCGCCGGTGCGCCCGGGAAGGAGACGGACTCCATCACACCCATCGCGCGCACCTGGGGGTGCGCCAGGGACTCGGCCGGGCTGAGCACGGGGGCGGCGGGCAGGCCGGCCTTGGCCAGCGCAGCCAGCGCCTGCCGTGTCGTCTTGTCGCGGCACCAGTCGGCCATGCGTTCGCAGATGACTTCCCGGTTGTCGCCGCGGGACTGGTCGGTGTCGAAGCGGATGTCGTGGTCCAGCCACTCGTTGGCGCCGACCAGTTCTGCCCAGCGCCGGAACAGGCCGTCGCCGACGACCTGCACGAGGATATGGCCGTCCCGCGTTGCGAACATGTCGGCCGGCGCAGCGTGCTGGGAGCGGTTCCCCGCCGGCTCGCGTCCCAGGCCCAGGGCACCTTCCTCGGTCAGCATCGTGCCGAAGACGGCGAGTGCCGTGCCGAGCAGGGTCGCCTCCACGTGCTGTCCCTCGCCCGTCTCCCGGCGGTGCATGAGGGCGGCGAGAACGCCCATGGCGGATAACGTCGCCGTGGAGAAGTCGACCCACGGGGCCGCGGCTTTGGAAGGTTGACCGGGTGTGCCGGCGAACCAGGCGGCACCGGACATGGCCTGCCCGAGACCGTCGAATCCCGGCCGTCCTCCCCAGGGACCCCGGTCACCGAACGTACTCTGGTTCACCACGATGACGTCCGCACGGATCTTCTTCAGCGTGGCGTAATCGAGGCCGTATCGCTTCAGAGCGGCACCCGGCAGATTCGCGACGACCACGTCGGCGGTGGCGATGAGACGGTGCAGAATCTCCCTGCCCTCCGGCAGGGTGAAATCCACGGTCATGCCGCGCTTGTTGACGCCGGTCTGCATGAACAGCGCCCCTTCACCGGAGTCCGCGACGGGCGCAAGGTATCGGTCCTCGGCACCGCCGACCTTCTCGACCCGGATCACCTCCGCGCCCAGGTGTCCGAGCAAAGTGGCGCAGTAGGGTCCCGCGATGTAGCGGCCGAGATCGACGACGCGGATGCCTCTCAGTATCGATTCCACAGACCGCGTTCCCCGGTAATACCGTCAGTGCTCGGCCAGGAATGACAGCAACGTGTCGCAGAAACGGATCTTCTGCTCCTTGCCGGCAACGACATGGGCCACGTCCTCCATCATGACGCCCTGTGCGTTCGGGATACCTTGCTCGAGCGGCAGGGTCGTCCGCGGACTCGTCACGATGTCCTGACCTGCATGGATGATCAGTGACGGCGCCCGGATCTCCTCCAGGCGATCCGCGATGTCGTGCGCGATGCAGGCCCGGACGAAACGGGCGTGGGCTTCCTGACGGCCGTTCAGTTCCTTCCAGCCGCCGTCGGGACCCAGCAGCCTGTCCTTGTTGGCATTGTAGTACTCCGGCAGGAACGACATCACCGTGACGAATTTCTGGAATGCATAGAAGCCGGAGTCACGGTGCACGTCGCTGAAGAGTTGCAGCTGGTCCGCCAGGAAGTCGTCGCAGCGTGCCCAGGCACCCATATTGACCATCGAGCGGACGAGTTCCGGGCGCTTGATGGCTGCGACCTGAGAGATGCAGGCGCCCATGCCGACCAGGCCCACGAAGTGCACGTCGCTCCAGCCGAGATGATCGAGCAGACCGATGACGTCGTCCGCATAGAGTTCCATAGACGGCTCGACGGCCTCGTCATCGTCCGATTCCCCGATGCCCCGGTAGTCGATGATCAGGACGGAGTAGCGGTCCGTGAGACCGCGTGCGAGATGCCGTTCGCCACCGTGGCAGTAGGTGCCCCATCCGCCCATGCAGATGGCCGGTGGTCCGTCTCCGTGTATCTCGTAGTACATCCTGTGATTGTTGATATCGGCTATAGGCATGGTGGTTTCCCGGATTATCGTGTTTCGTCGACGGAGCCTGCGGGTGATGCCGAAGCTTACCCCGCCGGCCGAGGCCGGCTCAGGCGATATCCACCTCCAGCGTGTCGTCCACGATGCGCAGAGGATAGCTCCGCAGTGGTGTCGTCGCCGGCCCTCGCAGGACGCTGCCGTCGCGGACGTCGAAGCTTGCGCCGTGCAGCGGGCAGATGATGCGGCAGTGTTTCAGCCGGCCGTGACTGAGCCGCGTCTCCGCATGCGTGCATCCATCCTGCACCGCGAAGAATCCTTCCGGCGTGTGGGCGATCAGCACCCGTTCGACACCGATGGCGAAACTTCGGACTTGCTTCCGGGGTATATCGGACGCTCGCGCAATGGGTTGGTACGGCGGGGGCATCAAGCGCGCTTCGGCTCGTCAACAGCTGTCGGAAAGGCCACGGAGCATAGCACAGGGATCGTCGCGGCCGTCTGCACCTGCCGCGCTCTCAGCGATTCAGGAAATTCAGCGGGAGACCGGGCCTCGGCCAGTCGAAAGAGACGAGACGGCCGGTCCCCGACAGGGTGACGAAGGCCGTCCTCAGACCCTCGCCGCCGAAGCAGATATTCGTCGTATACCGGTCGTCCAGGGCGACGTGCCCTGCGGGCCCGCCGTCCGGCGGGATCTCCGTGATGCCGCCGTTCATTATCGTCGCGACACAGACGTGACCGGCGCTGTCTACCGCCATCGAGTCGAACAACTGCAGGCCCGGCGCACCGTGGAGGAGCCGTTCCGGGTTGAGCGGCTCGGCGCCGCAAGCGAGCCTGCCCGGCGCCTCGATCGGGTAGCGGTAGACGCGACCCGTCCAGGTCTCGGAGACATAGAGTGTGGCCTCGTCCGGGGAGAGACCGATGCCGTTGGCGTGATGCAGGGGGAACAGCACGCGTTCGATACGGGATCCGTCCGGCAGGGCGTAGTACACCGCCGCCAGATCCTCGCTCCGCGCCCAGGCTTTGCCGAAATCGGTAAACCAGAATCCGCCACTCGCGTCGAAGACGATATCGTTTGGCCCTCTCAGTTCGATGTCGCCGCAGCGCGTGTAGAGAGTCTGCACCGCGCCGGTGTCGAGATCCACGCGCTGGATGGAGCCGCCGGCATAGTCCTCCGCGGTGCCCACCGGGAGCAGAACGCCATGGGCTTCCGCCCAGGCGAAGCCACCGTTGTTGCAGATGTAACATGCCCCGTCCGGACCGATCGCAGCGCCGTTCGGTCCGCCGCCCGTGTCGGCGACGGCTTCGACATCGCCCCGTGAGGTCACACGCGAGAGGCGGCCGGCAGCGATCTCGACCACGAGGATGCTGCCATCCGGCATGGCGATCGGTCCCTCGGGGAAACGGAGACCCTCGGTCAGCTGGCAGTAGTTGCCGTTGCTCATTCGCCTGCTCCCCCCGGGCCGCTCTCGCCGACCCATTTTGACATTTGCAGGGACGCGCCGCATTCTTGCGCCGCGCTGCGGAGTGCTGCCGGGGCAGCAGCGGCGAGAAGGCGCAGGACCGAGGAGACGATACCATCCCTTCCGATTCGGGGTCACAACGGGATCTTGCGGGCGGTGACCCGGTGAGACTCGCCTTCGGCGGTGCAGACGGTAATCGCCTGGCGGCCGACGGGTGGGGAGCGATCGACGCACCGCCGGTCCTGCTGCTGCACGGCGGCGGCCAGACCCGGCATGCCTGGTCCGATACCGGCCGTCGGCTCGCCGAAGCCGGCCTGCATGCGATCGCCCTCGATCACCGGGGTCACGGCGATAGTGAATGGGTGGGCGACGGCGACTATAGCTTCCATGCCATCGCGGCCGACGTGGCGGCGGTGCTGCGAAGTCTGGGACGGCCGGCGGTACTGACGGGCGCATCGCTCGGGGGTATCGCCTCCATGCTGGTCGCCGGCGAGCTGGTCCCCGAGCGTGTCCGGGCCGTGATCCTCGTCGACGTCGGTCTGCAGATGAACAAGGCCGGCGTCGCCCGCATCATAGAGTTCATGAGCGCCCACCCGGACGGTTTCGCGGATCTGCGCGAGGCGGCCGAAGCCGTGGCTGCCTACCTGCCGCACCGGGAGCGCCCGACGAATCCCGGCGGTCTCGCCAAGAACCTCCGGGAAAGCGCAGACGGACGTCTGCGCTGGCACTGGGATCCGCGCATGCTGGACCATGCGTCCGAGGCCGGTCACCTGAGCGAATTCGCCGATGTGGAGAGGGCGGCCGCGAAGATCGATGCGCCGGTGCTGCTGGTGCGTGGAGGTCTCTCGGACGTCATGGACGAGAACAGCGTCGCCCGGACGCTGGAGGCCATCCCCCGGGCCACCTACGTAAATGTCACCGGCGCGGACCACATGGTCGCGGGCGACCGGAACGACGCGTTCACTCAGGCGGTGCTCGACTACATCGCGCACCTCCCTCCGGCCGGGGCACACCGTCGCGGCTGAGTTATCATGATTTTCATTGCAGAAGTGACCGGAGGGACCGGCAGACCATGAGCACACTCGAAGGCAAGACGCTATTCATCTCCGGCGCCAGTCGGGGTATCGGACTGGCCATCGCGAAGCGGGCCGCGGCCGACGGCGCCAACGTCGCCATCGCCGCGAAGACCGCCGAGCCGCATCCGAAACTGCCCGGCACCATCTACACGGCCGCCGAGGAGATCGAGGCCGCGGGCGGTCAGGCGCTGCCTCTCGTCTGCGACATCCGCCACGAGGATCAGGTGCAGGCCGCGGTGGCCGCCGCGGTGGAACGATTCGGCGGCCTCGATATCTGTATCAACAACGCCAGCGCCATCTCGCTCACGGGCACACTGCAGACCGACATGAAACGCTACGATCTCATGCACCAGATCAATACGCGTGGCACGTTTCTCGTCTCCAAGACCTGCCTGCCGCATCTGCTGGAGGCGGACAATCCCCACATCCTGAACATCTCGCCGCCGCTGAACATGGAGGAGAAGTGGTTTGCGCCTCACGTGGCCTACACGATGGCGAAGTTCGGCATGAGCCTCTGCGTGCTGGGCATGGCGGGCGAGTTCAGGGACAAGGGTGTTGCCGTCAATGCGCTGTGGCCGCGCACGACCATCGCGACCTCTGCGGTGAAGAATCTGCTCGGCGGGGACGACATGGTCGCGCATTCCCTCAAACCCGAGGTCATGGCGGATGCGGCGCACGTGATACTGACGCGCCCGAGCCGGGAATTCACCGGCAATTTCTGCGTGGACGACGAGGTGCTGGAGAGCGCGGGTATCACCGATCTCACCGCCTATCGCGTCGTGCCGGATAACGAGCCGTATCCGGATTTCTTCGTCGACCCGCGAGCGGAAGGAGGGGCCTAGCCTTGGCGAGCAGGCAGGAGCAGTTTTCCGGTACCAAGGAGGTGATCGAGGCGCATCGCTTCGACGAGGCGCGGCTGGAAGAGTACATGCAAGCTCACGTCGAGGGCTTCCGCGGGCCGCTTACGGTCCGCCAGTTCCGCGGCGGCCAGTCGAATCCCACCTATCGTCTCAGTTCGCCCTCCGGCCACTACGTATTGCGTCGCAAACCACCCGGCAAGCTGCTGCCTTCCGCCCACGCCGTCGACCGGGAGTTCCGTGTAATCAGCGCCCTGTACGAGGAGGATTTCCCGGTCCCGCGCCCCTACGTGCTGTGCGAGGACGAGGACGTGGTCGGCACCATGTTCTATGTCATGCAGTGCGTGGAAGGGCGCATCTTCTGGGAACTCGATCTGCCGGGCCTGGAGCCGGACGAACGTTCGGCCATCTACGACAACGTGAATGCGACCATCGCGCAGCTGCACGGCATCGATTACGTAGCCGCGGGACTGGAGAATTTCGGCAAGCCCGGCAACTACTTCGCGCGCCAGATATCCCGCTGGTCGAAGCAATACTACGCGTCGGAGACGCAGAAGATCCCCGAGATGGACCGGCTGATCGAATGGCTGCCGGAGAATATCCCGCAGGACGACTCTTCCAGCATCGTCCACGGGGACTTCCGACTGGACAACATGATCGTCCATCCGACGGAGCCGCGGGTCATCGCCGTGCTCGACTGGGAGCTGTCGACGATCGGCCATCCTCTCGGCGACTTCACCTACCATCTGATGAGCTGGCAGATGCCGCCACTGGGCGTCGGCTCCAGCGGCCTGAAGGACAAGGACCTGAAATCACTCGGCATCCCGACCGAGGACGAGTACGTCGCCCTGTACTGCGAGCGCACCGGGCGCGGCACGGGCATCGAGAACCGGGATTTCTACGCCGCCTACAATTTCTTCCGTATCGCCGCGATCCTGCAGGGTATCGCAGGCCGCGTGCGTGACGGCACGGCGGCCAGTGAGCACGCGAAGCAGTCCGCACGTTCGGTGAAGCCACTCGCCGAGATCGCCTGGGACTACGCAAGGCGGGCGGGAGCGGAATAGTCTGATGGGAGCGACGGGCAGCGAGACGGTACTGCGTACGGTGGAGGACGGCGTGATGACCCTCACGCTGAACCGTCCCGACCGGCTCAACGCCTTCAACCCGGCGATGCGGGACGAACTGATAGACGCTTTCCGGGACGCCGGCCGGGACGACTCTGTCCGCGTCGTGATCGTCACCGGAGCGGGCCGGGCATTCTGTGCCGGGGCGGATCTGGCATCCGGCGGCGACACGTTCAACAGGGCGGGGCGTGCCACGGCCGAGGATCATCGGGACGGCGGCGGTCGGGTCGCGCTCGCGATGTACGAATGTCCGAAGCCGATCATCGCCGCTATCAACGGACCTGCCGTCGGTGTCGGGCTGACGATGACGTTGCCGGCGGACATCCGCCTGACCGTGCCGGAGAACAAGCTGGGCTTCGTATTCCTCGCCCGCGGCATCGCGCCGGATGCCTGCTCGAGCTGGTTCCTGCCGAGAATCGTCGGCGTCAGCAAGGCCATGGAATGGTTCGCGACGGCGCGTGTCTTCGGTACCGAGGAGGCTCTGCACGCCGGGCTGGTCTCCGAAGTGCTGGATCCCGAGGCGCTGCTGCCCAGGGCGGGTGAGCTCGCCGACGAGATCATCGGCCGGACCGGCGCGGTTTCCGTGGCGCTCGCCCGGGCGCTCGTCTGGCGCATGCTGGGCGCGGCGGATCCTTACGAGGCCCATCGACTGGAGTCGCTGGCGATCTTCCACATGGGACAGTCCGCGGACGCGGAGGAGGGCGTCTCGAGCTTCCTCGAGAAGCGCGCGCCCCGCTTCCCGCTGAAGGTGAGCCGGGACATGCCGCCTTTCTATCCCTGGTGGGACGGGACCGATAGCTGATCCGGGATGGCGCTGGATTACCGCAAACTCCGCTCGGCGCACAGCAAGGACCAGCCCGTCAGCTGGGGCGACCGGGAAACCATACTGTATGCGCTCAGTGTCGGCTTCGGTCAGGACCCGCTCGATGCCGCGGAGCTCGATTACGTCCTCGAAAGACCGACGCTGAAGACGGTGCCTACGATGTCGACGGTACTCACCGCCGACGGTTTCGCGGGCTATCTGTCCGACTGCGGCTGGGATTTCTCCCGGGTGCTGCACGGCGAGCAGCGCCTCGAACTGCATCGTCCGCTGCCGGCAGAGGGCCGCATACTGCTCGATTCCCGGGTGGTCGCGGTTTACGACAAGGGCGCGGACAAAGGAGCGATCATTCTGACCGAGACGGCGGGACGCCTGGCACGGAACGATTCCGCCCTGTTCACTCTGGGGAGCACCATCTTCGCCCGCGGCGATGGCGGATTCGGCGGTCCGGCGGGTTCGGGACCGAAGCCCCACCCCGAACCCGCCCGTGAGCCGGACCTGACGTGCGTCCTGCAGACCCGACCGGAGCAGGCACTGCTCTACCGGTTGAACGGCGACAGGAATCCCCTGCACGCAGATCCCGCCCTGGCGACGCGTGTCGGTTTCGAGGCACCCATCCTCCACGGACTCTGCACCTACGGGTATGCCTGCCACGCCGTGCTGAAGACCGTCGGCGAATACGACCACACGCTGATCACGGGCTTCGACGCCCGGTTCTCGGCGCCGGTCTACCCGGGCGAGCGCATCCTCACGGAGATGTGGCAGGATGGGAACATCGTCTCTTTCCGCTGCCGCGTGCCGGAACGCGACGTCACCGTCATTTCGAACGGCAAGTGCACCTTGTCCGTCTGAGGAGTAATCGGCCGATGAATCGGCGCGCGTTGGCACTGGCACTGATCACCGCTGCATGCTTCCCCGGCGCGGCGACCGGTGCCGTCGACGAGCAGACCCGGGAGTCCCTGCTCACCGTCAATGGTTCGCGTATCGCCGGGGCCGACAGGGAGCCCGGCAACTGGCTGAGCCACGGGCGTACCTATTCGGAGCAGCGCTTCAGCCCGCTCGCCCAGGTCGATGCCGATAATGTGGACGAACTCGGGCTCGCGTGGTTCTTCGAACTGCCGACACGCCGTGGCCAGGAAGCGACGCCGCTCGCCGTGGACGATGTGCTCTATGTCACCGGCTCCTGGAGCATGGTCTTCGCCCTGGATGCCCGTTCCGGCGAGGAACTCTGGCGCTACGATCCGGCAGTGCCCCGCTCCACGGGCAAGAATGCCTGCTGTGACGCCGTCAACCGGGGCGTCGCCGTCTGGGAAGGCAAGGTCTTCTTCGGCACGCTGGACGGCCGGCTGATCGCCCTGGATGCGATCACGGGCGACAAGCTCTGGGAGCGGGTCACGGTCGACCAGTCGAAGCCCTATACCATCACGGGCGCCCCCCGGGTGGTGAAGAACAAGGTCATCATCGGCAACGGCGGTGCCGAGTACGGCGTGCGCGGATATGTCAGCGCCTACGACGTCGACACCGGCGAGATGATCTGGCGCTTCTACACCGTACCGGGCAATCCGGCCGACGGCTTCGAGAGTGCCGCCCTGGAACGGGCGGCCGGGACCTGGACCGGCGAATGGTGGAAGCTCGGCGGCGGCGGGACCGTCTGGGACTCCATGGCTTACGACCCGGAACTCGATCTCCTCTACGTCGGCGTGGGTAACGGGTCGCCGTGGAACCGGAAACTGCGCAGTCCCGGTGGCGGCGACAACCTGTTCCTGTCGTCGATCGTCGCGCTGCGACCCGATACCGGCGAGTACGTGTGGCACTACCAGACGACGCCGGCGGACAACTGGGATTTCACCGCCACCCAGCACATGATCCTCGCGGAGCTGGAGATCGGGGGCGAGCGGACTCCGGTGATCATGCAGGCGCCGAAGAACGGGTTCTTCTACGTGCTGGACCGGCGCGACGGTCGCCTGATCAGCGCCGAGAATTTCGTGCCGGTGAACTGGGCGAGCCACGTGGATCAGGAGACGGGACGTCCCGTGGAGACCATAGACAGTGACTACCAGGAAACACCGCGACTGACCTTTCCGTCGGCCATCGGCGCCCACAACTGGCAACCCATGTCGTACAGTCCCCTGACGGGTCTCGTCTATATCCCGGCGATGGAGGTCCCTGCGACTTACGGGGGCGATCTGGTATTCCCGCGTCCGTCCGCTTACTGGCAGACCGGTACGGACTTGTCGATCGCCACGACGCCGATGGCACTCGGTCCGGATATCGAACGCAGCCTGATCCGGCGTCTGATCAAGTCGTATCTGCTGGCGTGGGATCCGGTGCGCCAGAGGGCCGTGTGGCGAGTGGCGCACGAGCACCCGTGGAACGGCGGTGTCCTGTCGACGGCCGGGGGGCTGGTCTTCCAGGGCGACGCGATGGGCTTCTTCTCGGCATACCGGGCGTCGGACGGGGAGCGCCTGTGGCAGGCGCCGGCGAACAATGGCATCGTCGCCGCCCCGATCAGCTACGAAGTCGATGGCGATCAGTATGTCGCCGTTCTGGCCGGCTGGGGCGGGTCGCTGGCGCTGCACGGCGGTGCGGCCAACGATCCGGCGGTCGGTGGCGCCACCGGGCGCCTGCTGGTCTATCGTCTCGGGGCCGCGGGTCAGCCACCGCCGGGTCCCGCGCCGCTGCCGGCAATACCCGAGCCGCCGGAGCTCACGGCCGACGACGAACTGGGAACGCCAGAACGACTGGGCGTGGTGGCGCTCGGTGAAAGAGACGGCGGCGGATGCCGCAGCCTGGTTACTGTTGAAGCTGCAGTAGCCGCTCAGGGTCTGAGGCGCTCCGCCTCGATGTGATAGACGACCTCGATCTCGTCCGCGACGGACAATGCGCCGCCCATCACGCTGAAGGGCTCCAGTCCCAACCGGGCGTGACTCACCCTGGTACTTCCGCGGGCGATCAGGCGCTCGGCGCGCGCCTCGACGGTCGCCGGGAACTCGATCAGCGAGGTCCGGTCGCGCACCGTGACGGCAACGGTCAGGGTCAGCGAGGGTGGCCGACCGGCCGACTCCACGAGTTCGGCCGTGATACGCGGATGATTCGCGGCGTCGAGCACGCCTGACCCGAGCATGTTTCGCCGGGTGCCTTCGATGTCTTCGGCCGGGATCTCGCCTTCGAAGCCGGGCCCTGCTTCCCGGCGCAGCGCGGGCTCGTCGACACTGAGGCTCTCCGCCGCAAAACCGATCCGGAACGCGGATCGGCCTGCCCGGTCGCGGTACCAGATCATCCCCTCCAGGTCGCGGGTGGCGAGCACGTGATTATGGCCGAGGCGGGCGAGAGGCCCGGCACGGTAAGTGCGCAGTGTCAGCAGGGAAGCGTCGGCGTCCACGCGATAGGTCGTCGCGCTCTCCCGGTCCACGCTCGCGGCCGCGGCGGGCCGGCCGGCGGATTCCGGTTCCACCGGCGGCCGTGTGGCGCAGGCTGTCGCGAGCAGGGCGAGTACGGCCACCGCCGGAAACCCACCCGGAGTTGCTTTGTGCCCGGCAGTGCGGTCAGACTTTCGCATCGCGCTCCTCGTCGTCGCCAACCGGCGGCGCGGGAGGCATCGTAGCAGCTGAAGACGGCGGAACGGACATGAGCGACAGGGTCAGGATCGAGATCGGGGATCATGTGGCGGAGGTCACGCTGAATCGCCCGGGAAAATACAATGCGCTCGACCGGGCGATGTTCGAAGGCATCGTCGATGCGGGCGAATCGCTGGCACGGGATGCCTCGGTGCGTGCCGTCGTGCTGCGGGGCGAAGGAGGGAACTTCTCGGCCGGCCTCGACACCTCTTCGTTCACGGATCCGTCGGGAGGCGGTCCGGCCGTCTCGGCCGAAGCGATGAAGCCGAGAGGCGGAACGCCGGCCAACCTGTTCCAGAGCACGGCCTGGGTCTGGAAGACCCTGCCCGTGCCGGTCATCGCCGTTCTCGAAGGCGTGGTTTTCGGCGGCGGCCTGCAGATCGCGCTCGGCGCCGACATACGCTATGCCGCCCCGGATGCCCGGCTGTCCGTCATGGAGATCAAATGGGGCCTGATTCCCGACATGGGTCTCACCCACACGTTGCGCGGCATCATGCCCCTGGACCGCCTCAAGGAACTGACCTTCAGCGGGCGTGTCGTCGACGGTCGCGAGGCCGAGCGGATGGGGCTCGTGACCGCGGTGAAGTCGGACCCGCTCTCGGCGGCGCGGGGGCTCGCACGGGAGATTGCGCATCGCTCCCCGCACGCGATACGGGCCGGCAAGCGCCTGCTGGAGGAGACCTTCGTCGGTGACGGCGCCGACGGGCTCGCACTGGAGGCCCGACTCCAGTCGGAGCTGATGGCCCGGCCGAACCAGGTGGAGGCCGTCATGGCGAACGTGGAGAAGCGGATCCCGCGATTTCGCGATCCGGAATGACGCCGGACTCAGTGACCGGCGCCGGTCCAGCGGATATGCCCGGGCACCGGCAGTTCCTCGAAGAGGCCGACCGTGAAGCGCCCGGCGCCGGCCCGCAGCGGTTTGATCTCTTTCTGATACTGGTCCGAATCCCAGAACCGTCGCGCATGTTCGCGCGAAGGGAAGCGAGCGAGAACCAGTCCCTGATGCGACGGCCATTCCTCTTCCAGCATCTCGACCGGCTTGCCGAGGGCGGCGTAGTAGCCCTCGTGCTGTCGATACAGCAACGATTCCGCGAGCGCCTCCGTGTAGGCCTTCATCCTGTCCCGGTCAGTGATCTCGCCGATCACGACCATGTATACCGGGTGTTGCGGGTTGTCTTGCATAATGATCCTCTCCTCGCATCAGGCATGGATGCTACATCCACGGGCGCTGACTCCACTCAGTCGGTCGCCGGCTCCTCACTCTGCCAGATCGCGTAGATGACGCCGGCATAGACGGCCCACGTGAAGTCGTTCCGATAGAGCGGACTCGCCTCGTTGCTGGAGCCCGTGTGGGAATTCACGGTCAGGCCGAAGAACAGGAAGCGCTTCGGGTCCCGCCGGGTCACGCGGAACCCGAACTCGGTCTGCAGATAGCCGGATCCGGCCCGGTAGGCCGGACGATCCGGTGTCGCATAGACGGGCTCCACGGTGTAGAAATAGTCGTGCAGCTCGCGCGTGGCGAAGACCGGTGCGACGCTCAGTGACAGCTCCCAGGGACTACCGAGCCATTCCTCTTTTTCGTATTCCAGCTCGGGATTGAAGACCACACCGCGGGAACGCAGCCCCTCGTCGTCCCACGAGAACACGCCCCGCAACGGCAGCTCGAGCTTCAGGGTGTGCGCCTCGTCAGCAGGATCGTTCAGCCTGATCTCGAGTTCCGGTCCGGCTTCGAAGAGGAAACCGAGATCCGGCATGCCGCTGCGTGCCTCGATGTCGTCGCTGTCCGCATCGAGGGAGCCGTCCAGACTGACATCGAACTCCAGGCGATCGGAGCGGAACAATCGCCCGGTGACCACGCTGGAATCACCGATACGCAGGAAATCCCCTCGATAGACGACGGCCGGGAATGGTAGGGCACGGAAGCTCGACTCTTCCGCCGCAGGGTAGTCCGGTGTCCAGCCTGCGGCTACGCCGGCACCGATCTCCCACAAAGGCAACGGCTCCTCGTCCTCAGCGGCGGGACTCGCGGCAGACACCGCCATCCCCAGCAGGACTGCCAGCACACGGCTCCGGCCCGCTGCGCACCGATCGTTCACGGATCGCAGGTCACGGTCGCGCGATCCGCGGCGGCAGAGGCATCATCCGGCACGCATCTCACGAGACGCGGCGGTCCTGATCCTGCCAGTATTGCTCACGCAGCTCGCGGCGCAGTACTTTCCCGCTCGGATTCCTCGGCAGGGCCTCCACGAAGTCGACGGAACGCGGAGCCTTGTAGCGCGCGATCCGCTCCCGTGCGAAGGCGATCAGTTCTTCGGCGTCCAGCGCCTGGTCGGGCTTCGTCACCACGATCGCTTTCACGGCCTCTCCCCACTTCTCGTCGGGCACGCCGATCACCGCGGCGTCGGCGACGGCGGGATGGGCGAACAGGGCGTTCTCCACTTCCGCGGGATAGATGTTCTCTCCGCCGGAGATGATCATGTCCTTCAGCCGGTCGTGGATGTAGAGATAACCCTCGTCGTCGAAGTAGCCGGCATCGCCCGTGTGGAACCAGCCGTCACGCATCGCGTCTTCGGTTGCTTCCGGACGATTCCAGTAGCCCTTCATCAGCCAGTCGGATTTCAGGCAGATCTCGCCGACCTCGCCGGCGGGTACCTCCCGGCCGTCGGCGTCCATGATGCGGATCTCGGAACCCTCGTAGGGCAGGCCGCAGGAGCGCAGCTTGCCGCGTTCCGGGTCATGGTCTTCCGGTGGCAACTGGGTGGCGAGTCCGAGGTTCTCCGTGAGCCCGTAGAGCTGGGTGAAGTTGCAGCCGAATACCTCACGGGCTTTCAGCAGAACGGCTTCCGCGATGGGCGAGGCGCCGTAGGCGATGTTGCGCAGCTTCGAGAAATCGAACTCGCCGACGTTCGGTTGCTGGATCAGCGCGAGGATGACCGCCGGCACGAAGAACGTGTGATTGACCTCGTATTCGTCGAGCAGACGCAGGATCTCCTGCGGATCGAACTCCGCGACGACCACGGCGCGTGCGCCCTGCATGAGCGCGAACAGCCCGCTGTTGGATCCGGCGACGTGAAACACCGGCATGCAGACCAGCGAGGTATCGCCTTCCTCGTAGGCGGCCCAGTCGACGCGGGTGGCCGCTTCCACACCCGGTCGCCAGGCACCATGGGCGAGCTGTACGCCTTTCGGGTGGCCGGTCGTGCCGCTCGTGTAGAGCTGCTCGAAATCGTCGTCCGGATCGTAGGGCAGTTCCGGGTCCGTTGCGCACTGGCGGCCGCGCCAGTCCGCATAGGACTCCCACCGGTCGTGGCCGCCGTCGAGCGCCACGATCTTCACGACGCGGTCGAGTTCGTCCTCCAGCGATTCGATCATCGCGTAGAAGGCTTTGCCGACGAAAAGCAGCCGGGTATCGGCATCCGCGAGGATGTACTTCACTTCGGGCGGTGCCAGCCGTGTATTGATCCCGACGACGACGTTGCGCGACTTCGCGCAGCCCAGCGCGATCTCGAAATACGCGGGCAGATTCCTGGCGAGATAGGCGACGCGACTCTGGATCGGGAGCCCCTCCGCTGCGATGCCGTTGGCGACACGGTTCACGTGCTCGTCCAACCGAGCGTAGGTGGTCACTTCCCCGTGGAAGACGATCGCCTCGCCCTGCGGGTTGTTACGCGCGTGCACCCGACTGATGTCGGCCAGATTCAAAGTCTCCATGCTCCCCCTCCCGATAATCAGGAAATCACTCTGTAAAACATCGTATTACGACCGTTCGCGACGCCTGCCGCTCGCTTGTATTCGACTGCGGGCACCGGTATTTTAATCCGCATCGAATCCCGCGCCGAACCCGGCGCGAAGCGCACTGCCCGGAGGTTGTGCCATGAGTACTGCTGCCAGCGATCTGCCGGGCGTCTCCCGCGACGCAGGAACGGCGCCGCTCCGCTTCGTCACTGCTGCGTCGCTATTCGACGGCCACGACGCGGCTATCAATATCATGCGCAGGCTGATCCAGTCCAAGGGCGCCGAGGTGATCCACCTCGGTCACAATCGCAGCGTATCCGACGTCGTGCGGGCGGCGCTGCAGGAGGATGCCGACGGCATCGCCATCAGTTCCTACCAGGGCGGTCACCTCGAGTACTTCCGCTACATGGTCGACATGCTGAAGGAGGCGGGGGCCGAACACATCCGTATCTTCGGCGGCGGCGGCGGCACGATCACCCGCGACGAGATCCGTGAGCTGATGGATTACGGTGTCGAGCGCATCTACCACCCCGACGAAGGGATGAAGATGGGGCTGGACGAGATGATCGAGGATCTGATCCGACGCACGATGGCGGCCCGCCGCCCGACCGTCGCCCCGGAGCAGCCGGAACCGGACGACATCACGGCAGTCGCGGCGATGGTCTCGGCGATCGAGGAAGGGGCATTCAGCGACGACGAACTGGTCTCGCTGCGCAAGGCGTGGCGGATGAAGTCGCGGCGGGTGCCGGTGATCGGCATCACCGGTACCGGCGGCGCGGGCAAGTCGAGCGTCACGGACGAACTCCTGAACCGTTTCCTGCAGTCCTTCCCGGATATGCGCATCGCGGTCCTGGCCGTCGATCCTACGCGGCGGCGCACGGGCGGTGCCCTGCTGGGCGACCGGATCCGGATGAACAGCCTGCGCTCGGAGCGGGTCTACATGCGCTCGATGGCGACCCGCCGCCAGCATCTCGCCACCAGCGAGATGCTCGGTGACGCGATCGCGTTCCTTAAATCGCTCGGCAACGATCTCGTCATCGTGGAGACGGCGGGCATCGGCCAGAGCGATAGCGAGATCGTCGATCTCGTCGATTTCTCGGTCTACGTGATGACCTCGGATTACGGTGCCGCGAGTCAGCTCGAGAAGATCGACATGCTCGACTTCGCCGATCTCGTGGTGCTGAACAAGTTCGACAAGCGCGGCGCCGAGGACGCCCTGAGGGACGTCCGCAAGCAATGGAAACGCAATCGTCTGAAGTTCCAGGCCGACGACAGCGAAGTGCCGGTCTATCCGACGATCGCGAGCCAGTTCAACGATCCCGGTATCTCCTGGATGTTCGTCAATCTCTGCGCACGGCTCGCCGAGAAGCTGGAGCTGGACGCGGGGCGCTGGTCGCCCGGGATCGACGTGACCCGCAAGGAACCGAAGTCGGCTGCCCTGATCCCGGGGTCCCGCGTGCGTTACCTCGCGGAGATCAGCGAACAGGGACGCCGGATCAATGCCCACATCGCAAGCCAGGCGGAGACGGCGAGCCTGGTACAGCATCTCTACGAGGCGCTGCGGGCTCTCGGAGATCCGGAACTGCCGGAACCGCTCTCCCGTTATCCGGGCGAGGCCGTAGCGGCTGATACCGAGCAATCGCTGCTGACGTTGCGGCAGCGTTACCAGGAAGCGTTGGACGAGCTGGATGCCGAATCGGTCCGTCTCCTCCAGGAGTGGCCCGGGCGTTATGAGGGCGTGCGTGCCGAGCAGTACAGTTACACCGTGCGTGGCCGGGAGGTGACCGGGGAGAATTACCGGGAGAGCCTCAGCCACCAGCGGATACCGAAGATCGCGCCGCCGAAGTACCGGGACTGGGGCGAGTTGCTCCGTTTCCTGATGAAGGAGAATCTGCCCGGCGCCTATCCGTATACGGGTGGCGTCTACCCCTACCGTCGTCGGGGAGAGGACCCGATCCGCATGTTCGCCGGCGAGGGGACGCCGGAACGGACGAACCGCCGGTTCCATTACCTGTCCCGGGGCCACGACGCGGCGAGACTGTCCACCGCCTTCGATTCGGTGACGCTGTACGGGGAAGATCCCCATGAGCGGCCGGACATCTACGGCAAGGTGGGTAACTCCGGCGTCTCCATCGCCACGGTGGACGATATGAAGAAGCTCTATTCGGGCTTCGATCTGTGCGATCCGTCCACGTCGGTATCGATGACGATCAACGGACCCGCGCCGATGATCCTCGCCTTCTTCATGAATACCGCGATCGACCAGCAGGTGGAGAAGCACCTGCGGGAGACCGGCCGATGGGCGGAGGCGGAGGAGAGGATGGATGCCTGGTTCGAAGGCAGGGACCGGCCCCGGTATCGGGGCGAGCTGCCGGAGGGTAACGACGGGCTGGGTCTCGGTCTGCTCGGTATCTCGGGTGACGCGGTCGTGGATCCGGAGACCTACGAGCGCATCAAGGTCGATACGCTCGCGAAGGTGCGCGGCACCGTGCAGGCCGACATACTGAAGGAGGATCAGGCCCAGAATACCTGCATCTTCTCCACGGAATTCGCGATGAAGATGATGGGCGACGTGCAGCAGTACTTCATCGACCACGACGTGCGCAATTATTACAGCGTATCGATCAGCGGCTATCACATCGCCGAGGCCGGCGCGAACCCCATCAGCCAGCTGGCCTTCACGCTGTCCAACGGCTTCACGATCGTCGAGTACTATCTGGCGCGGGGGATGGACATCGACGAATTCGCGCCGAACCTCTCGTTCTTCTTCTCGAACGGCATGGACCCGGAATATGCGGTGATCGGTCGTGTGGCCCGGCGCATATGGGCGCGGGCGATGCGGGAGCGCTACGGCGCGAGCAGGCGCAGCCAGATGCTGAAGTATCACATCCAGACTTCCGGGCGCAGCCTGCATGCTCAGGAGATCAGTTTCAACGATATCCGTACGACGCTGCAGGCGCTCTATGCCTTGTTCGACAATTGCAACAGCCTGCACACGAACGCGTTCGACGAAGCGATAACGACGCCCACCGAGCAGTCGGTGCGCCGTGCCGTCGCCATCCAGCTGATCATCAATCGGGAGCTCGGGTTGAACTACTGCGAGAATCCCTGGCAGGGTTCGTTCATCATCGACGAGCTGACCGACCTCGTGGAGGAGGCCGTCTATCAGGAGTTCGACCGCATCTCGGAGCGTGGCGGTGTGCTCGGCGCCATGGACACGATGTACCAGCGTGGGAAGATCCAGGACGAGAGCCTCTACTACGAGAGCCGCAAGCACGACGGCACCCTGCCGATCATCGGCGTGAACACCTTCCTGCCCCCTGACGGCCAGGAGGACGAGATCCAGACCCTGGAATTGATGCGTTCGGACGACGAGGAGAAACAGGCCCAGATCGACGCGGTGCGCGCATTCCAGCGCAACCACGTCGGCGATCGTACGGAGGCGCTGGAGCGGCTGCGCAAAGTAGCCCGGGCTCGGGGAAACACCTTCGCGGAACTGATGGAGACCGTGAAGGCCGCATCCCTGGGCCAGATCTCCGGCGCGCTCTACGAAGTCGGCGGCGAGTATCGCCGCAACATGTGAGGTGTGAAGTCGCACCGTACCAGGAGTAGCAATGGCGGCCGACAGCGAGATTCTCACGGAGACACGGGACGGGGTGACGACGATCACCCTGAACCGGCCCGATGCCCTGAATGCCCTGACCCCCGACATGCTGGTCGGCCTGGGCGACGCCATCGAGACCGCCGGAGACGACGAGGCGGTTCGGGCAATCGTCATCACCGGCGCCGGCCGGGCATTCAGTGCGGGTGTCGACCTGAAGGTGCTCGGCGACCGGCCGATCGTGAACGGCAGCGTGGGTGACATTCTGGACGTCCCTGCTCGCCGTGCGATCCGGTTGATGGAGATCGCGCCAAAGCCGGTCATCGCCAGGGTGAACGGGCACTGTTACACGGGGGCACTCGAACTCGTGCTGGGCTGTGATCTGAGTTACGCGGCGGCGGAAGCCCGGTTCGGGGATACCCATGCCCGTTGGGGCGTGCGGCCATCCTGGGGCATGAGTCAGCGGCTGCCCCGACGAGTGGGCGTGCTGCGCGCTCGCGAGATGTCGCTGACGGCGCGCAACGTCTCCGCTTCGGAGGCGGTCGAGTGGGGTCTCGTCAATGGCTGCGCGCCGGCCGAGGAACTCGACGGCCTCCTCGTATCGGTGCTCGAGCAGATACTCGCCAACAGCCCCTGGGTGATGGCCGCCTACAAGGTGCTGTACCGGGATACGGAAGACCGTTCCCTGACGGCCGGGCTCGCCTTCGAGGCCGGCGTCACCTTCGAGATCGCGGACACTCAAGAGCGACTGGCCGGTTTCCGGAAATAATGTCCGCACCCTCGTCGGATGACGCGCTCGGCGCCGTCCTCGGGATAGCGGGAGCAGAAGGGACGTTCCTGGATGTCCTCGGATTGCGCCAGCTGGAATGGTCCGAGGGCCGTGCGCGTCTCGCCCTGGAGGTCAAGCGCCACCATACCAATACGGTGGGCCTGCTCCACGGCGGCGTGATCCTGTCGCTGCTGGACGTCGGCGGGGCGATGGCGTGTCTCTACGGGCATCGCGAACGATACGTGGCCATCACCGTGAATCAGAACACGAGCTTCGTCTCGGCTCACCGGTCGCGGCAGGCGCTGGTCGAAGCCCGACTGATCGGCAAGGGCAGGCGACTGTGCTTTACGGAGACGAAGGTGATCGATTCCGAATCGGATACACTCTGCGCCACGGCTCTCGGCACGTACAACCTCTTCCGCCGTGAGCGCGGATCAGCCGGCAAAGCAGCAACGCGGGAGTAACATGAACGACTTATTCGATCTGAGCGGCCACCGTGCCCTCGTGACCGGTGCCGGCAGCGGTCTCGGCAAACAGTTTGCGAAGACTCTGGCCTCAGCGGGCGCCGAAGTCGTGCTGGCCGCACGGCGACGGGAAAAGCTCGAGGAGACGGCGAAGGAGATCGACAGCGCGGGCGGGACCGCCGCCTGCATCGATCTCGACGTGACCAGCGCCGCTTCGATCCACGATTGCTTCCGTCAGGCCGAGGAGGAGATGGGTCTCATCGACATCGTCGTGAACAACGCCGGCATCAGTCGGGACAGTTTCGCCCTGGAATTGCGGGAAGCGGACTGGGACGCCGTCGTGGACACCAACCTTAAAGGCGTATTCCTCGTGGCTCAGACCGCCGCCCGTCGCCTCGTCGCGGCGGACAAGCCCGGCAGCATCATCAACATCGCGTCCATCCTCGGCAGCCGCGTGAGCAAGATGCTGGTGCCTTACAATGCGGCGAAGGCCGGTGTGAAACACATGACGCAGAGCCTGGCGCTGGAATGGGCGCGTTACGGCATCCGGGTCAATTCCATCTCGCCCGGTTTCTTCCGGACCGAGATAAACGAACACGCGATGGACGCCGGCTACGAGGAACGCCTCACCAGCATCGTGCCGATGAAGCGGATCGGTCAGGTCGGCGAACTCTCCGGTGCGCTGCTGCTGCTCGCCTCCGACGCCGGCAGTTTCATGACCGGCAGCGATATCGTGGTGGACGGCGGGCATCTTTGCAGTTCGCTCTGAAGGGACGCCTGATTGCGCGCTACGGTTGCCGTATGCGCCGCTCCGCACTTCGTCGCAGAATTCGGTGGATTTCGATCGGTTCCGACAGGGTCGATGACGCGGGGAGGGCTCAGGTAACTAAGAAAAGACTCGAGGAATAGCCGCTAACTAGCTATTTTCAATAAATTTATTGTTCTTCGAGTTTCTGGGGCCCACGTTGCATCTTCTCGGTGGCCTCCTGGGCGTATTCCTCGGTCCTTTCCCACTGCTCTCGCGTCGCACAGACTTTTCTGCGAATACGGCTGCCCGTCTGTTTCTCTACCTTGCAGACCATCTCGTCGGGATCGCCGGACCCGGCCTCGGCCCGGTCGGCCATGGCGACCGTTGCGTCGGCCGTGTTTTCGGCGGCCATTACCGCGTCGACGCTCTGCGTGTCGGTGGTCGCGGCGCAGCCCGCAGCGAGTGTGGCGAGCAGCAACGCAGCACCGCAGATCCTGATGTTCATGTCGGGGAACTCCCGGGCACCGAGGGGCACCCTGATAATACGAATTGGTTGGCTATCGTAAGCGCTGGCGGCCCGCGCGTGCAATCCGCTGCAGACCGGAACCGGCGGACACCGCTCAGCGCAGCACGAGCCGCAGCCGCAATCCGTCCTTCGGCTTCGGGATCGGCACCTGCTGCACCTCGTAGCGGTAGCCTTCGGGGATGCTGCACTCGTAGGTGAGCACGAAGCGGTGCAGGAATACCTTTGCCAGGATCGCGGCGAAGTGCATGCCGAGACACTTGTGGACGCCGCCGCCGTAGGGCGCATAGGCGAACGCATGGCGCTTGTGCTCGGCCCGGTCGGGGCCGAAACGCTCGGGGTCGAACTTCTCCGGTTCCGTCCACAGGTTGGGATCACGGTGAGCAGCGTCCGGTGACACGGTGACCTGTGCGTTGGCGGGGATGCGGTAGCCTTCCCACTCGAACTCCCGGAGCGTGCGGCGGGGGATGTACGGTACCGGTCCCCACATCCGCATGGCTTCACTGAAGAGCCAGTCGGTCTGCTCCAGTCTGTCCAGGTCGTCATACTGCACCGGTCCCGCGCCGATGTTCCGCGCTTCCGCGTGCAGGCGATCCTGCCATTCCGGATGGGCCGCCAGCGCGTAGGCGCTGGTGGTCAGGGTGCTGGTCAGCGTGTCGTGGGCAGCCATCATCAGGAAGATCATGTGATCGATGATGTCCTGGTCGGTGAAGGACTGGCCGTCGTCCGTCGTGGCGTTGCAGAGACGGGTGAACATGTCCTTGCCGTCGGTGCCCCGGCGTTCGGGGATCAGGCGGGCGAAGAAGTCGGCCAGGAGTTCGCGGCCCTTGAGGCCTTTCCAGAAGCTCAGGCCGGGAACCGGGACGCGGATGATGGCGAGACTCGCCGCGACGGTGTCGACGAATGCCTTGTTCAGCCGGTCGGCCTCCGGGCCGAGCTCGAGTCCCAGGAACGCGACGGCCGCATTATCGAGGGTGAGCTGCTTGATGGCCGGATAGAAACGGAAATCCCGCGCCGCCGCCCAGGGGCGGATGCCGTCGGTCACGACCGCATTCATGCTGTCCATGTAGTGCTCGAGGGCCTCGCGCTTGAAGGCGGCGTTCATGATGCGGCGATGGTAGCGGTGCTCCTCGAAGTCCATGAGCATGAGACCGCGGGTGAACAGTCGGCCCAGCGTATGATCCCACCCGAGTTCGCTGGAGAAGTTCTTGTCCCGGTTTAGCAGCACCTTCTCCAGCGCATCCGCGCCGGTGAGGGCGATGCTGGATTGCCCCGCCATCTTCGAACGGTAGACCGGCCCATAGGTCTCGCGCATGCGCCGGGAGAGTGCGCGGGCGTCCCGCAGCAGTTCGAACCCGTGGCCGACCCAGGGCAGGCCGTCTTCACCCGGTATATGGCTCAAATCCTGGTTGGCCCGCGGTTTCCCGCCGGCCCGATGATGTATCTGTGACGCTTCTGCGCTCATTCAAAGAGGCCCCCGGTATCCCTGATTGTGGCGTCGGGCAACCGGCAACGCGACGGTGCGCTGCTCATGCCTTGTTGCCCTGCAACAGGACGAGTATACTCGCTTGCTTGTTGACAACAAGTAACTTTCGACCGACGCGCCGACAAGGATCTTCCGTTTGTCCGTAATTTCCCGCGACATCGCTCACGACGCCGCGCCCCGCACCCAGGCGGAGCGCTCTGCGCAGTCCGATGCGGCGATGATCGAGGCGGCCAAGGCGCTGATCCTCGAGCGTGGGACCGAGAAGACCACCCTCCAGCTCATCGGCGAGCGCGCGGGCTACAGCCGCGGCCTGGCTTCCTACCGATTCGGCACCAAGGCCGGCCTGTTCCAGGCAGTCGGCAAGTCCATACTGAGACACTGGATGAGTCATCTGGACAAGGCCGTGGACGGCCAGGTGGGCATCGATGCGATGTGCGCCGCCGCTGAGGCCTACCGCCGCTTCATCGAGAAGTGGCCGGACGAGATCCGGGTACTCCACATCCTCCTCTGCGAGGCGGCCAGCCCACGCTCGGAATTCCGCCAGATCGCCGACGAGAGCTACCAGCGGCAGCGCGAGGACGTGGCGGACTGGGTACGCCGCGGCATGGACCAGGGCACCGTGCGTTCCGACGTCGATCCCCGCAGCGAGGGCGCCCGCTACGTGGCTTACATTTCCGGCATGACCTATCTCTGGCTGATCAGCCCCGATGCAATCGACTGGCAGCGGGTCAACGACGATTTCAGAGGTCAGATCAGACGCACACTGGCTCCCTGACACAGGGCTTTCCATCAATCCAGAAACAGGAATCACTCAAATGGCAGATGCATACATCTTCGATCACGTCCGCAGCCCCCGCGGCCGCGGCAAGTCCAATGGTTCCCTGCACCAGGTGACACCGATCGAATTGCTCACCCAGGTGCTGGAGGGGATCCGGGACCGGAACGAACTGGACACGAGTTACCTGGACGATGTCGTCATCGGCTGCGTTGCGCCGGTCGGCGAGCAGGGCTCGAACGTGGCTCGCGTGGCGGCGTTGAACGCGGACTACGCCGAGAACGTGCCGGGTAAACAGCTGAATCGCTTCTGCGCCTCGGGCCTGGATGCCGTGAATACGGCAGCGGCCCAGGTCATGGCCGGTCAGTCCGATCTCGCTATCGGCGGCGGACTGGAGAGCATGTCGCGGGTGCCGATGGGCTCGGACTCGGGCGCCATGGCGGCCGATCCCCAGGTGGCCTACAAGACCTACTTCGTCCCCCAGGGCATCGGTGCGGATCTCATCGCGACGAAATACGGGTTCTCCCGCAAGGATGTCGACAGCTACGCGGCGGAGAGCCAGAAGCGCGCAGCCAATGCCTGGGAGAAAGGCTACTTCAGGGAATCCGTGCTGCCGATCAGGGACCAGCTGGGGATGACGATCCTGGATCATGACGAACACGTGCGGCCGGAGACCACCGTCGAGGGTCTCGGCGAGCTGAAGCCGGCGTTCGTCGTTCCCGGCCAGCAGGCGGGATTCGATGCGGTGGCACTGCAGCGCTATCCGGAGGTCGAGGCGATCGAGCATGTGCATACGGGCGGCAATTCCAGCGGTATCGTCGACGGAGCCGCCGCGGTGCTGGTAGGCACGAAGGAGATCGGCGAAGCGCTGGGCCTGAAGCCGCGGGCGCGCATCCGCGGATTCGCCTCCATCGGCACGGAGCCGACGATCATGCTGACCGGGCCTGCGCCGTCCGCCGAGAAGGTGCTGAAGCGCTGCGGCATGACCAGGGACGACATCGATCTCTTCGAGCTGAACGAGGCCTTCGCCTCCGTCGTGTTGTTGTTCATGCAGCGTCTCGGCATCGAGCACGACAAGATCAACGTGAACGGCGGCGCCATCGCCATGGGTCATCCGCTGGGTGCCACCGGCACCATGATCCTCGGCACGGTGCTCGACGAGCTCGAGCGCCGCGATCTGAATACCGCGCTCGTGAACCTGTGCGTCGGCGCGGGCATGGGCACAGCCACGATTATCGAGAGGGTATGAGCACGATGAAGACCATAGATTTCCAGGTAGACGGTGACGGCATCGCGACGATCACGATCGACGTCAAGGACCGGCCGATGAACGTGCTGACGCCCGAATTCATGGCCGATCTGAAGGAGAGCATCGAGAAGGTCGCCTCGGACGACGACATCAAGGGGGCGGTGATCACGTCCGGCAAGGATTCGTTCCTGGCCGGTGCGGACCTGAAGTCGCTCGTCAACGCCTTCGACAGCGGCGAGAGCCCGCAGGCCATGCTCGAGAACAGCCGTGGTCTGCAGAAGACGCTGCGCGGCATGGAGACCTGCGGCAAGCCGTTCGCCGCGGCGATCAACGGGACCGCGCTGGGTGGCGGCCTCGAGATCTGTCTCGCGACCCACTACCGCGTCGCGGCCGATAATCCGAAGGCGGTGCTCGGCCTGCCGGAAGTACAGGTGGGCCTGCTGCCCGGCGGGGGCGGCACCCAGCGGCTGCCCCGGCTGATCGGGCTCGAAGCTTCCCTGCCCCTGATGCTGCAGGGCACTCATGTGAAACCGGACAAGGCCCTGGCGCTGGGCATCGTCAACGAGGTCGTGGAGCCCGGCAAGGAGGTCGAAGCCGCCAAACGGTGGATCAGGGATGTGGGCGACCCGGAGCAGCCATGGGACAAGAAGGGTTTCAAGGTGCCCGGCGGCACGGGCCTCATGAACCCCAAGGCCATACAGACTCTCATGGTGGGCACCGCGTTACTGCAGAAGAACACCAGCCACAACTATCCGGCGCCGATCGCCATCATGTCCTGTGTCTATGAGGGGACGGTGCTGCCGATCGATCAGGGCCTCGATATCGAGTCCAGGTACTTCGTCTCGCTGCTGCAGGACCCGGTATCGCGGAACATGACCCGCACGCTGTTCATCAACAAGGGCGCCGCGGACAAGCTGGTGCGGCGGCCGAAAGGTGTCGAGAAGAGCCAGGTGAAGAAGCTCGGTATCCTCGGCGCCGGCATGATGGGGGCCGGCATCGCCTTCGTCTCCGCCAAAGCGGGCATGCACGTGGTGCTGCTCGATACGACGAAGGAGAAGGCCGAGCACGGCAAGGATTATTCGCGCCAGCTTCTGCAGAAGCGTATCGATCGCGGCCGCATGGACTCGGACAAGGCGGCCGATATGCTCGAACTGATCAGGACGACCGATGATTACGCGGATCTGGAAGGCTGCGATCTCGTGATCGAGGCCGTTTTCGAGGACCGGAAGATAAAAGCCGACGTGACGCAGAAGACCGAGGCCATGATCCCGGAAACGGCCATTTTCGCTTCGAATACGTCGACACTGCCGATCACCGGACTGGCCGAGGCGTCGAAGCGTCCGGAGCAGTTCATCGGCATCCATTTCTTCTCGCCCGTAGACAAGATGCCGCTGGTGGAGGTGATCGTCGGCGAGAAGACCGGCGACGAGGCGATCGCGAGGTCTCTCGATTACATCCAGCAGATCCGCAAGACCCCGATCGTCGTGAACGACAGCCGCGGTTTCTACACCAGCCGTGTGTTCGGGACATTCACGCGTGAAGGCATGTCCATGCTCGCGGAGGGCGTCAATCCGGCGCTCATCGAGAACGTCGCCAGGCAGGCCGGTATGCCGGTCGGGCCCCTGGCGGTCACGGACGAGGTCTCCCTCGAGCTGGCCTACCATGTCGGCAAACAGACCCGGGAGGATCTCGGCGATGACTACGTGGCGACGCCGGCCGACGAGGTGGTGCGCAAGTTCGTCGAGGATCTCGACCGTCGCGGCAAGCGTTTCGGCAAGGGCTTCTACGACTACCCCGAGGGTGGCCGGAAGCACCTGTGGCCCGGGCTCGCCGAACATTTCCCCTTGGCGGACGAGCAGCCCAGTGTGGAAGAGGTGAAGAAGCGCCTGCTCTACATCCAGGCTCTCGATACCGTGCGCTGTATGGAGGAAGGGGTCGTGACCGATCCGGCGGACGCCGACGTGGGCTCGATCTTCGGCTGGGGCTTTCCCCCGTACACCGGGGGCACCATCTCCCTGATCGAGACGGTCGGACTGGAGGAATTCGTCGCCGAGTGCGATCGGATGGCCGAGGCCTACGGTCCGCGCTTCGAAGTACCCGCCGGTCTTCGCGAGAAGGCGGAAAAGGGCGAGACATTCTACCCTCGAGCGGGCGCGTCCGAGACGCGTTCGGCCGCCTGAGCCACCGGCCATGAGCGCCTGGGAGACGGTGGAGTATTCGACCGAGGGAGCGGTCGCGACCATCGCCATCGACCGTGACGACGTGATGAACGCCTTCAACCGGCAATTGCGTCATGACCTGCTGGATGCCTTCGGCAAGGCGGTGGACGATCCGGACATCCGGGTGATCGTCTTCACCGGCGCGGGCCGCGGATTTTCGGCGGGCGCGGATCTCAAGGACGCGATGAGTACCCGGGAGGCCGGTAATCAGCGCATCGAGGAACAGCTGCAACGCGAGTATCGGCCCGTGCTCGAGATCATCGGTCGTTCGGAGAAACCCGTGATCGCGAGTATCAACGGCGCGGCGGCCGGTATCGGCCTGTCGTTCGCCCTGATGTGTGACCTGGCAATCATGTCCGACAAGGCTTTCCTGCTGGCACCGTTCGCGAGTATCGGGCTCGTGCCGGACGGTGGGGCGACCTGGCTGCTGGCGAATCAGGTCGGCTACAAGCGCGCATTCCAGGCCTGCGTGGAGGCCGAGCGCATCCCCGCCGATCGCTGTCTCGAGTGGGGGCTGGTCAACAAGGTGGTACCCGCCGACGAACTGCGCAGGGCCACGGCCGAGTGGGCGGCATCGCTCGCGAAGCGGGCCCCGTTGTCCATGGCGGCGACGAAGCGCGCCATGCGTCACGCCATGGCGGGCAGCTGGGGCAGCACCTTCGATGTCGAAGCGAGTCTGCAGGATGCGCTCATTTTGAGCGAAGACAACACCGAGGGCGTCACCGCTTTCTTCGAGAAGCGGGAGCCGAAATTCAAGGGCCGCTGAGCGGGCCGACCAACCTGGGGAGGTAACAGTCATGGAAAGGACGTTATTCGAGGAAGAGCACGAGATGTTCAGGGATTCGGTTCGCGCGTTCCTGCGGAACGAGATTCAGCCGCACTCCGAGCGCTGGCACGAGCAGGGCATCGTGGACCGGGAGGCCTTTCTCAAGGCCGGCGAGCAGGGTCTCCTGCTGATGTGGGCCGACGAGAAGTACGGCGGCGCCGGCATGCAGGACTTCCGCTACGAGCAGATCTTCATCGAGGAGATGGCCCGCTACGGTGATGCCGGATTCTTCGCGACATTGCACAGCCGGCTGGTGGGACCGTACATCGGCGAGCTCGGTACCGAGGAGCAGAAGCAGCGCTGGCTGCCGAAGTGCGTGAGCGGCGAGAACATCCTCGCCATCGCCATGACCGAGCCCGGCGCCGGCAGCGACGTGGCCGGCATGCGCACCCGCGCCGAGGACAAGGGCGACCACTGGTTGCTGAACGGCTCGAAGACCTATATCTCCAACGGCATCAACGCGGATCTCGTGGTGGTCGCGGCGCGCACGGTGCCGGATTCGACCCACGGCCTGGGACTGTTCGTGATCGAGCGCGGCATGGAAGGATTCGAGCGCGGCCGGAACCTGAAGAAGATGGGCCTCAAATCACAGGATACGGCAGAGCTCTTCTTCAACAACGTGAAGGTGCCGAAGGAAAACGTACTCGGGGATGCGACCCGCGGTTTCTACTACCTCATGCAGTTCCTGGCCGAGGAACGGTTGCTCGGTGCCTGCGGCTACCTGGCCGCCGGGCAGGCCGCTTTCGACATCACCATGGACTACATCCAGGAACGCAAGGCCTTCGGCCGGCGCATCGCCGATTTCCAGAATTCGCGGTTCGCGATGGCCGACATGCGCATGGAACTCGACATCGCCCAGGTCTACGTCGATCGGTGCGTGGAGGAGCACAACGAAGGCAGACTCACCGCCGAGATCGCGGCCCGCGCGAAGCTCTTCACCAGCGAACTCGAGGGGCGCGTCATGGATCAGTGCGTACAGCTGCATGGCGGGGCGGGATACATGGACGAGTATCCAATCTCGCGCATGTACATGAACGCCCGTATCTCCCGCATCTATGCCGGCTCTTCGGAGATCATGCGCGAGATCATCGCACGCTCCATCGGACTGGACCCGCGGCAGAGGAAGCCCCGCTCGCTGGAGGACGCGAAAGCGAAGGCCAGCGCCGCCTG
>JARRPZ010000043.1:12931-31510 GCA_037382365.1 Gammaproteobacteria bacterium | reverse complement strand
AGGCGGGGCTCGATCCGGCCTATTACACGCCGATGGAGACGGCGTCGCGTTACTTCCCCTGGGACAGGATCATCAACCGGTCCGCCGGGGAGGAGTTTCGCCGCCGGAGAATCGAGACTGTCGTCGAGCCGGGTGGAACCCGTTCCGGGTACGTGTTCACGCGCGTGGACGAGGGCACGAAATCGTTCAATGTCGACGTGTTCCCCGTGGACGGCGACCCCTACCGCATGACATTTTTCGTCCCGGTGCCGGGCCTGCGTCTCGACCATTACGATGTCGACATCGGCGCGCTGTACGCTGAATCCGAAGTCCGCGATGTCGACCTGGATGGCCTGATCGCCGGCCTCGAAGCGCTGCCGTGCTGCGTCAAGGACAAGAAGGGCAAGAACGACGGGGATCCCCTCAACATCGCCTTTGTCGGGGAGGTCACCGATCTCTACTACAGCCTCCTGCGCGCCGGCTGGGACGAGACCGAGACGATCTATGGAGCGTCCCTGCTGAAGACGGGCATCTCCGCCTTGTTCGGCAAAGAGTATCGCTACTCGCCGGTCAGTGCCCTGTACGTGTTCGGGCGCTCCCAGGATGCGGCGTTCCAGCGCGCCCGCACCAGCATCAATGAGCGCAATCATCTGCGCATCTGGCTGACGCCGATGCGTTATCAGGACAAGCCGGTGTGGATCGGCCAGATCAGTCGCGATATCGGTGTTCGATTCACCTGGAAGACGATCACTACCCACAAGATCGACCCGGACGTCGACGAGACGCGGGAGTTCCTGATCGAGGACCTCGCGTATGCGCAGGGACTGTCCGGTATCGGCTACGTGGGCGGAGTTGGGGCCGCACCATTCGGGCAGCCGCGTGGCAACCTGACCGGTGATCCCTACTTCACCGATGGTCTCCGCGCCGTGATGTGGGTGTCGGAGACCCCGACGAGCATCAGCGAGCTGGAGCTGCTGGATCTCGGGGAACGGCCAACGGGGCGCCGTCGATAGGGCGGTGCGTCGCACATTATGTTCAAAAGAAGTGGCGAATTGCGGACGCCCGACCCGAGAGGTTATCTTAATCGGAGTGTCGCTCCGGCGAATGCGAAATCACAATGAGACCGGCAACCGAACGGTCCGAAGGAGGGGGTATGAGCGAATTTTATAGCAGGCTGCTGACGGCGGCGAAAAGTGTGTTTGCCACGACCATACTGGTGGCGGTCGGTCTGGTCGGACCCATCGCCCACGGGCAAAGCGGCGAGATGCTGCCGATCGTCTTCGTGCACGGCCAGTCCGGCTCGGCACAGCAGTTCGAGACGCAGGCGATGCGCTTCACCAGTAATGGTTATCCGCAGGAACTGCTGTTCGCCTTCGAATACGACACCAGCGTCGGCGACAATCCGCTGAACGATCTCGATGCGTTCATCGACGCAGTGCTGGATGAGACGGGGGCCGACCAGGTCTATGCCATCGGTCATTCGCGTGGCACCACGGTATGGACCGGTTATCTGGACGAGCCGACACTCGGCGGAGCGGAGAAAGTGTCGAAATACGTGAACATCGACGGGCGCTCACCCGCAGAGCTGCCGGGAGGTGTCCCGACGATCGGCATCTGGGGTGAGTGGAATACCGCGGACAGCGGCTACAACCTGCGCGGCAATACGAATGCCCAGATCGGTCCCGATCCGGCTGCCAACTTCTACTTCGGCACGAAGTCCCATACCGAGGTGGCGACCTCGGGCGATGCCTTCGCCGTGATGTACGAGTTCCTGACCGGAGAGGCTCCGGCGACCACGGCCGTCATTCCCGAGCCACCGGGCTCGGTGCAGATCGCCGGCCGTGCCGTCATCTTTCCCGAGAATGTCGGCTACGATGGTGCGACTGTCGAACTCTGGCGCGTCGACGGCGCGACCGGGCAGCGGATCGGCAAGAACCCCCGCGCCCGGTTCCCGATCGGTCCGAGCGGGGCGTTCGGTCCCGTGAAAGTGAACGGCCAGAAATACTATGAGCTGGCCGTACTGCGCGCGGCCGCCAACGGTCTACCGGCCACGGTCCATCATTTCTATTTCGAACCGTTCAGCCGCAGTGATTTCTTCGTCCGACTGAACACGAGCCGGCCGGGCGAAGGCCTCGAGGCATTCCTGCCGCGGGATCCGCGTTACACGAACCTTATCGTCAGCCGTCAGAAGGAATTCTGGGGCGATCAGGGTGCTGCGAGCGACGTGCTGGAGATCGACGGGCTGAACGTGCTCACGCCCGCGATCAGCCCGCGGCTCCGGGTCAATCTGGCACTCTTCGCTTACGATGCCGGCCCGACGTTGCCGCCGCCGTTCCCGCCGTTCCCGGGGCCGCCGGACGGCGCGACCGATCTCACGCGGGGCGAACTGTTCCCGTTCACCACGCTGACCTTCCTGACCGCGGCCGATGTCTCGATCGCATCCTCGCCGGATGCGGGAGGCACGGTGTCGGTGGTGGATCAGAATCGCGGCGGTGCCGACCGGACCACGCTCAACGTGCCGAACTGGCCCTCCGATCTGAATCGGGTCACCGTGCAGTTCCGGGACGACGATCCGGCAGTGCAACGATTCACGGACCCGGACCTCGGACCGCGGGGGCAGCTGCCGGGACGCTGATTGCGAGTCGGCTTTAGGGCCGGGCCGCCACCGCGGGCGGAGCCGAGCTACCCCGTCCTGGAGCCAGCGCACCGGCAGATTCTGCTGCCACGTCGTGCTCCGTCCGGAGTCCCGAGGCGGACTGGACGGGAGAGGTTGCGTGTGAGACCGTTCGGGCGCGACGAACCGCCCCCGATACCGCTATCATTCGTCCTTTTTTATCGTCGGCGGAAGGACGGACGCAGGCCCCGTGGAAACAGCGCACTGGAAGATCCATAAGTTCGGCGGCAGCAGCCTGGCCGATGCCGGCTGCTTCCGGCGCGTCGCGGCCATCGTCTCTTCCCGGACCACGCGACCGCTCGGCATCGTGGTCTCCGCGATGCGCGGGACGACGGACGCGCTGCTGGCGCTGATCGACAGCGCGCAGCGCGGCGAGACCGAGCACGAGCAGTCCCTCGCGCCCCTGCGCGATCGCTATCACGAGGCGGCCACCGAACTCCTGTCGGCGGATCGTCGGGAGGCGGTCATGGCGGCCTGGCAGAAGGATGCCGACGACCTCGGCGATCTGCTGCGGGCAATCGCGCTGGTCCGCAGCGCGGATTCACGGAGCCGGGACGTGGCGGCCGGCTATGGCGAAATCTGGTCGGCCCGCCTGCTGGCGGCCTTCCTCGCCCAGGAGTCTCCGGAGCGCCGAGTGGACTGGCTGGACGCCCGCCGCGCGCTGACCGTCCACCAGACCGAACTCGGCCCCAGCGTGTTGTGGGACCGGTCGCGGCAACGGCTCGCCGACGCGCTGCCGGAACCGACGCCGGACGTGCTCGTCATCACCGGCTTCATCGCGGAGGACGAGCAAGGCTTGCAGACGACCCTGGGCCGGAACGGCAGCGATTATTCCGCAGCGATCTTCGCCGTCCTGCTGGAGGCGGACGAACTCACCATCTGGACCGACGTCGACGGCGTGATGAGCGGCGACCCGAACCGTGTGCCGGAAGCCCGGGTCATCGAGACCATGTCCTACAACGAGGCGATGGAACTGGCCTATTTCGGCGCCAGAGTCATCCACCCGCAGACCATGGGTCCGGCCGTTGCCAACAATATCCCGATACTGATCCGGAATACCTTCGCGCCGGAGCGGCCCGGCACACGCGTCGTTACCGTGCCCGGCCGCGACGACGAGGACAAGATCAAGGGCATCACCGCGATCGACGGTGTGGCGCTGGTAAACGTCGAGGGAGCCGGCATGATCGGCGTGCCCGGTACGGCGGACCGGGTGTTCGGTGCGCTGCGCGAGGCCGAGGTCTCGGTGATCTTGATCTCGCAGGCCAGTTCGGAGCATTCGATCTGCTTCGCCGTTCCCGAATTGCTGGCCGATACGGCACGCCGCGTCGTCGCAGACGCCTTCGCGGAGGAACTGGCCAGCGGGCAGATCCAGAAAGTGGATGTGACGCCGGCCTGCAGCATACTCGCGGTCGTCGGCGACGGGATGTCGGGTACGCCGGGTATCGCGGGTCGTTTCCTGAATACCCTCGGCCGGGCCGGGATCAACGTCAGCGCGATCGCGCAGGGATCATCCGAGCGGAATATCTCGGCCGTCGTCCGTCGCGAGGATGCGACGCGTGCGTTGCGGGCGGTGCACTCGGGTTTCTACCTTTCGGCCAAGACCATCTCGATCGGCATCATCGGGCCGGGCATGGTGGGTTCGACCCTGCTTGCCCAGATTGCCGAGCAGGCCGGAAGACTGCGCGATCAGTTCAATCTGGATCTCCGCATCCGCGCCATTGCGACGTCCTCGAAGATGCTGCTCGCGGAGCATCGCCTGGACTTGCAGGACTGGCAGTCGGCGCTCGTGGCCGATGGCCAGGAGACGAATCTCGATCGGCTGGCCGATCACATTCACGCGGATCATCTGCCCCATTCGGTGCTGATCGACTGCACGGCGAGCGATCGGGTCGCGGCTCGCTACGGTGAATGGCTGCGCCGCGGCATTCACGTGGTGACCCCCAACAAGAAGGCATTCAGCGGCGATTACGCCTACTACCGGGAAATGCAGGAAGCGGCGCGGGACGGGAGTGCCCACTACTTCTACGAGACCACCGTGGGCGCGGCGCTGCCGGTGATCCAGGCGCTACGGGATCTGCGGGAGACAGGGGACCGCATCGACCGGGTGGAAGGCATCTTCTCGGGAACCCTGGCATATCTGTTCAATACCTTCGACGGCAGCCGGCCGTTCTCGGAGATCGTGGCCGACGCCCGTGCGAACGGTTACACGGAACCGGATCCACGTGACGATCTGTCCGGTATGGACGTTGCGCGCAAGGTCATCATCCTCGCGCGGGAGATGGGTGACAGTCTCGACGTCTCCCAGCTCGCCATCCGCAGCCTGGTGCCCGAGGCACTGCAGTCCGGTTCGGTCGACGATTTCCTTCGGGAACTGCCGGCTTACGACGACGAGATGTACCGACTCCTCGAGGACGCACGAAACGACGGCAAGGTGTTGCGCTACGTCGGTCGGCTGGAGCGCGGCGGACCCGCGAGCGTCGACCTGGTAAAACTCGACCGGGACCATCCGTTCGCGAACATCAATCTGACGGACAACGTGGTCCAGTTCGTCTCGGAGCGCTATTCCGCGAATCCGCTGGTGATACAGGGGCCGGGGGCAGGCCCGGCGGTGACGGCGGCCGGCATCTTCGCCGACCTCCTTCGCCTCACCGCTTATGTCGGTGGCGAGGAATGAGCCGGCAGCCGACCACGGCCACGGCATTCGCGCCGGCCTCGGTAGGCAACGTCGGCGTCGGCTTCGACCTGCTGGGTCTCGCCGCCGGCCAGGTCGGCGATCGGGTGACGGCGCGCCGGACCGAGGACTCCGGCGTTTCGATCGGGGAGATCAGGGCGACCGGGGTGGCCGCCGATGCGCAGGCACTGCCCCGGGAGACCATGGAGAACACGGGCGGCATCGCGGCTGCGGCCTTGTGGCGGGATTTCGGGCCGTCGGGTGGCGTCGAACTCATCATCGAGAAGGGCATTCCTCTTGGCTCGGGCATGGGCAGCTCGGCGGCTTCGGCGGTCGCCGCCGCAGTGGCGGTCAATGCATTGCTGGACGAACCCCTCGGCCACGCCGAGCTCCTGCGGTATGCGCTGGAGGGCGAGCGCTATGCCAGCAAGGCGCTCCATGCCGACAATGTAGCGCCGAGTCTGTTCGGCGGACTGGTACTCTGTCCGGCCCGGCTCCTGCCCCGGGTCATACAGCTGCCGGCGCCCTCCGGCGTCGTCTGTGTTCTCGTTCATCCGCACCTGACGGTCCACACGGCGGAGGCGAGACGCGCCCTCGCGTCGGAGTGCCTGCTGCGCAGCGCCGTCGAGCAGCAGGGCTGTCTGGCGGGATTCGTCGCGGCCTGCTACCGGGACGACGTGGATCTGATCGGCCGCTGTCTGCGCGACATACTGATCGAGCCGCAGCGTGCGATCGCCGTCCCGGGTTTCGAAGCGGTCAAGGAGGCAGCATTCGAGGCGGGCGCACTCGGCAGCTCGCTCTCGGGCAGCGGACCCAGTGTCTTCGCCTGGGCCAGGGAGGGCGACGGGGAAGGCGTCCGGGCAGCCATGGTCGAGGCTTTCGGCGTATCGGGCATCGAGTCCGAGTCCTGGATCAATCCCCTCGATGCTCCGGGTGCCTTCGTGGAATACACACAGTGATGTTCCGAAGTACGCGTTCGGACGAATCCGCCGATCTCGTCTCGGCCCTCGTCGCCGGGCTGGCCCCGGATGGGGGTCTCTACGTCCCGGAACGTTTGCCCCGGTTCTCGGCCGGCGACTTCGAGGGTTGCACGGGTCCTGCCGACGTCGGCTTGAGACTGCTCCGGCCCTTCTTCGCCGGCTCGGTGCTGGAGCCGGAACTCCCGGCAATTCTGGCGGAGACATTCGGCTTCCCCCTTCCTCTGGCGCCGATAGGTACGGCGGGAGAATTGTCGGTGCTGGAGCTCTTCCATGGCCCGACGGCGGCGTTCAAGGACATCGGTGCCCGATTCCTGGCGGCCTGCCTTCAGCGCGTCGAGACCGCGACCGAGAGTGACGGACGGCCCGTGACGATACTGGTCGCGACGTCCGGTGATACGGGCGGTGCCGTGGCCGCCGCGTTCCACCGGCGTGCCGGCTTCCGCGTCGTGGTCCTGTTCCCCCTCGGCAAGGTCTCCCCGCGACAGCAGCAGCAACTGACCTGCTGGGGCGACAATGTCTCATCGGTGGCCGTTCGTGGCACCTTCGACGACTGCCAGCGGCTGGTGAAATCGGCATTCGCAGACGCGGGGCTTGCCGCCCGGCACCGCCTGAGTTCGGCGAACAGCATCAACGTCGGCCGCCTCCTGCCCCAGAGCGTCTACTATGCCCATGCCGCGCTGGCGGCTGGTCGTGATCACGACGGCGCGTCGTCGTTCATCGTGCCGACCGGCAATCTCGGTAACGGGCTCGCCGCCGTGATGGCCCGGGCCATGGGACTGCCGATCCGCGACGTGATCTTTGCCACGAACGCGAATCGCACGATCGCGGATTATCTGGAGGAAGGCGATTACCGGCCTCGCGGCAGTATCCAGACGCTGGCATCGGCCATGGACGTGGGCGATCCGAGTAACATGGAGCGTCTGCGGGATCTGTTCGGCGAAGCCGACCGGCTGCGAGGGCTGGTCGAAGCCCGCGTGGTCGAGGACGAGGCCATCCAGGAGCAGATCCGCAGGGATTACACCCGTCACGGACTCATCGAATGCCCCCATACGGCGACCGCCATGCATGTCCATGACAGCCTGCCGGCGGCGCGTCGCACCGGTCGTCACTGGATCGTGGTCGCCACCGCGCACGCGGCCAAGTTCCCGGAGGTCGTCGAACCGCTGATCGGCGTCGACGTGCCCGTCCCGTCGGCACTCGCGGAGCTGCTGGCCCTGCCGTCCCGGTTCGAGGAGATCGATCCGGAGCCGTCGGCCCTCGCCGGCATACTGGAGGCGGCCGGATGAGCCGTTTCATCGACTCCCTTTCTCCGATGACGCTGTGGCTGGCTTTCGGGGTCACGGCCGTCCTGCTCGTGTTGCTCGTCGCGGCGCTCGTGATCCGGCGGCGACGTGGGAAGTCGGCGTTGGGCGTACTGCGCACGATCAGTTACGACCTCCTGAACGAGATCGTCGTGCCGAAGGCGGATGAAGGCGAGATCCAGATCGAATATACCCTGCTCACGCCCAGTGGCATCCTGGTCGTAGAGACAAAAGACGTCGAGGGAGTCGTGTTCGCCAGCGACCGCATGGACGACTGGACGGTGATCGCCGGGAATCGGCGTTACACCTTCGCCAATCCCCAACCGACCCTCTACGATCGGGTGGCGGCCATCGCCCAGATCGTGAAGGACGTTCCCGTGACGGGCGTCATCCTGTTCCCTGCGGCGGCCGATTTCAGCAAGGGTCGGCCGCGGCACGTGACGACGCTCGACGGTCTGCTGGAGGAGTTCCCTCGTCTCGGACGCTCGGCGGATCGATCCGAGATCGCGGCATACCTGCCGCACTGGGAGCGCCTCCGCGACGAAGCGGTCAGTGCGAGCGCAGCCCGGATCATCGACTGAGGCCCGTCACTCCAGGGCGAAGAAGCGCTCCGCGTTCCTGGTCGTCTGGCACGCCAGGACATGCGGCTCGACGCCTCGTGCTTCCGCGACCGTCGCCAGCACCCAGGTGAGCGAGGCGGGCTCGTTGCGACGAGTCTTCGGCCGCGGCCGGATCGTCCGGGGCTGGAGATAGGGCGCGTCCGTCTCCAGCAGCAGGCGATCCTCCGGGATACGGGCAACCAGATCCCTCAGGTGTAGCCCGCGCCGCTCGTCGCAGATCCAGCCGGTGATCCCGATATGGAGGCCCATCTCGAGATAGGTTTCGAGTTCTTCCTCGCCGGCGGTGAAGCAATGCGCGACCGCGCGGCTGACGCCGTCCAGTCGGGGCCTCAGTGCCGCGACGAAGTCCGCATGGGCGTCACGCTGGTGCAGGAACAGCGGCAGTCCGGTCTCCGCAGCCAGCTCGATCTGCTCGGCGAATGCTCGCCGCTGATTCTCGCGAGAGGAGTAATTGCGGAAGTAGTCGAGCCCGCACTCGCCGAGCGAGACCACGCCGGGCCGGCGCGCGGTGGTGAGAATCGCGCGGCGGGCATCAGCATCCCAGTCGTCGGCATGATGGGGGTGCAGGCCGGCGGTGGCGTACAGTTGCCCGGGGTATCGCTCGGCAAGGTCGGCGGCGGCCGCGCTGCTCTCGACGCTGCTCCCCGTGACTACGATGCGGGCAACGCCGACGTTGCGGGCCCGCTCGATGACCTCCGCGCGGTCATCATCGAAGCTGTCGTGTGCCAGATTCGCCCCGATGTCGATCAATTCCATCCCTTCCTCGCTGGCTGTGCCGCCGTGATCGGCCCCGGCAAGGGTAACCGAGGCGCCGTGGGTGTAAAAAGTGACTCATCGCACGGGACACAGCCGCCCTATCGGCTACGCTCGGCACGATGATCCCCGGATGCCGTACAACTCGTTCGGTCGGTGCCGCAGCGCTGCTTGCGCTGTTCGGCTGGAGCGGTGCGCCGGCCGCGGTGGATTCCGACGAGCTCTCGGATCTCGCGGCGCGTATCCAGTATGCCGTCTACGAAGAAGATCTCCGCGGGCTGACAGAGCTGTCGAGCCGGCTGGCCGCTGAAACCGGGCGTGGTGGGCTGACCCCGCTCCTCCGCTATCACGCTGCCTATGCCGCCTACCGGGCCGCCGAACTCGCGCCGGGAGCCCTGCAGGACGACGGGGATCACCTGGCGCGATGCGAGGAGCAAGCCGAGGCCGCCATCGATGCTGATCCCGAATTCGCCGACGCCAGGGCACTCGCGGGAGCGTGTGCGGCACTGGAGGGCTCCCGCAATCCGGCCGCCCTGCTGGCGATAAGGCGCGCCCGGCAACATTTGCGAGCCGCCTGGTCGATCGCGCCGAATAACCCGCGCGTGCTGCTGCTCGTCGCCGCGAGCGACCTGCGGCGGTCCGGCCTGTCCGAAGGGATCGGCACGCCAGCGGAACTGCTCGTCAGAGCTGCCGAGCGTTTCCGGGTGCCGACGGCGGCAGACTCCGGGTGGCCGGACTGGGGTGAAGCGGAGACGGCAGTGCTGCAGGCTGAAATCGCCCTGGAGGAGGGGCGCCTGCTGGATGCCCGGGACGCGGCCGAGCGGGCGCTCATCCTGGCGCCTGACTATCGGCGCGCGGTGGCGGTGCTCCGGAAACTCGGTATTCCGGGCCCTTAGGCGACCGTCCCGTCTTGACGCCAAGGCGGTCTTGTCGCAGGGTTCTCCCGGCGGTGGGCGGTAGTGCGTTCGTTCCGCCGCCGCGAGCCGGGAGATGCGAGATCATGTATACCAGTCGCCGCCCCTGTCCAGTGATGCTGTTGCCGATCCTGCTGGCGCTGGGCGGATGCGACGTCGGTGTGAATGCCGACGTGCAGATCCAGCCCGGGAGTGAAAGCGGCGGGGTGGCGGTCGTCAATGGCACCATCGAAGTCGGATCCCGCGCGCATGTCGACGGAGACCTGTCTACCGTGAACGGTCCGGTCACGGTCGGTCCGGAGGCGGTGGTGAATCGCGTCAGCACGATCAATGGCAACATCACGCTCGGCGAGGCGGCCCTGGCGCAGAGCATCACGACGGTGAACGGCGAGGTCACGCTGGAGTCGCAGGCATCGGTCGCAGGGTCCGTGGAACTCGTCCAGGGCGACGTGCGACTCGAGTCCCGCGCACAGATCGACGGCGACGTGGAATCGGTTGCCGGCTCCATCCGGTTGCTCGACGCCCGCATCGGTGGCGACGTCAGGACGGTCTCGGCCGATGTGATCCTGGCGGGTGAGAGCATGATCGCGGGCGGACTGCGGATCGAGAACGGGAAGAGTCGCGGTGCCGCCCGGCCGCGTATCATCGTCGGTCCGGGCAGTATGATCGCAGGCACCATCTTCCTCGAAGAACCGACGGAGATCTACGTGAGCGAGAGCGGCCGAATCGGCGGAGTGGAAGGAGCCATGTCCGGCGATCAGGTCGTTCGGTTCAAGGGCAAGGAGCCCGAACTGCAGTGAATTCCGGGCAGCTGTCTCTTTTCTCCGCTGCCACCCCGTCAAGGGCCGAACGCGAGGACGATTTCATCGTCCGCGAGAGTGCCCGCGCGAGACGCATGTCCATCAAGGTCTACCCCCGGGGCCGCGTCGAGGTCGTCGCGCCGCGACGTACCCGCGCCCGGGACGTCGAAGCTTTCGTCCGCGACAACCGCGCCTGGATCGCCCGCACGCGGGCCGAGTTCGCGGCCCGATACCCGACCGTGGATCCGTCGCCGCCGACGGAGATCTCGCTCCCGGCGATCGGCGCCGTGCGGTCGGTGATTTACCGGGAGAAGGATGGCGCCACCGTGCGCTGCCGAGATCTCGGCGAACGACTGGTGCTCACGGGACGAGTCGGTGACGAGCAGCGCACGGTCGCTGCGCTGCGTCGCTGGCTCGCCGGTATCGCCAGACGTCGTCTCGGGCATCAGCTCGAACAGCTCTCCGCGATCACCGGCCTCGGTTACCAGCGCCTCCAGATACGCGCTCAGAGGACCTGCTGGGGCAGCCATTCCGGCCGCGGCACGATCAGCCTGAATTATTGCCTGCTGTTCCTGCAGCCGGAGCTCGTACGCTATCTGCTGATCCACGAGTTGTGCCACGCCCGCCACATGAACCACTCGCGGAGATACTGGCAGCTGGTAAGCAGGTTCGAGCCCGACTACCGGCGACTGGACCGCGAACTGGGTCAGGCGTGGATTCACGTACCGGCATGGCTGGGGGTCTATTGAGGGCCGAGACCGGCCGGGCGGGCCACCTGTTTCGTTTCTGGGCGGCCGTTCCCCTGCTGGCTCCCGTGGCCCTCTGGCAGGGCTTGCGCACGCGCCGGAGCGCGCCCCGACTGCCCCCCGTGCTCGACGACGTCGCCACTGGCACTGTCGGCGGGGAAGGGCCCGTGGAGCGTCTGCTGGTAGTCGGTGAGTCCACGGCCGTCGGCGTGGGTGCCACCCGTCCCGAGGCGGCGTTGGCCCCTCAGCTGGCGAAAACACTGAGTGCGCGGCGTGGCACGACCGTGCGCTGGCAGGTCGTCGGGCAGAACGGTATCCGGGCAGCGGGCCTCGGTGCGAAACTGGCCGCCAGGTCCGATCTGCTGGCGGCGCACTGGGCACTGGTACTGCTGGGCGCCAACGACGTCAGCGGCCTCACGGCGGTACGGCGCTGGACGCACGATCTCGATGCCGTCGTGCGTCGCCTGCAGGCGGCTGGAGCGACGGTCCTCGTGGCGCCGGTGCCGCCGTTCCACCTGTTCCATCTGCTTCCCCAGCCATTGCGCTGGCTACTGGGGGAGAGGGCGGGTCTGCTCTGCTCGGCGCGCCACACCCTGGCCGGGCGCGATGGCGTGCACGTGCTGGAGACCGAGTTCCCCCGCGAGCGTCGCTATCTGGCCGCCGACGGCTACCATCCCTCGGATCTGGCCTATTATGAGTGGGCGGACCAGATAGCAGAGTTTATAGAAAACTTGGCGTTAGGCGATTTTCCTGAGAAGAATTCTAGCCCTGATCCATCAGGTCCCGCAGATCGATGACGGCCGCATTCGCGCGGGACAGATAGGACGCCATGACCAGGGAGTGATTGGCGAAGACGCTGAAACCGCCGCCGTTCAGCACCATCGGGCTCTTCAGCGGCTCGAGACTCGCCTCCAGCTCGCGGATGATCTGGCGCAGGCTGACCGTCGCATTCTTGTCATCCAGGATGTCCTGGAAGTCGATCTGGGCAGCGCGCAGGAAATGGATCAGCGCCCACGCATTGCCGCGGGCCTCGAAGAAGACGTCGTCGATCTCGAGCCAGGGGGTCTTCACCAGCACTTCGGCGCCGCTGGCCGTACTGGCCGCCGCCGCCGGTTCCCCGGCCGTGTCGGTGTTCACCCGGCTCTGGCCGACGCTGGCGGTGAGCCGCTGTGAGAGGCTGCCGAGCCTTTTCTGCACCTGCGCGAGCCATTCGCGCAGGTTATCCGCCCGCGCGAAGAACCTTGCATCCGGGGTGGCCGCGCTGGACAGTCGGTCCCGATAGCTGCGGAATCCCGCGATGGCTTCGCGATACTGACTTTCCGTCGTGGGCAGGATCCAGGAGTCGTTGTCGAAAAAGAACTTGGGCTCCGCCACGGCCAGATCGGGATCTTCGGTGGACTGTGACTGCGATCGGCTGTAATCGTTACGCATGACCCGGGCGAGATCCCGCACCTGGGTCAGCACGCCGAATTCCCAGTTCGGAATATTGTCGAGGAAGACGCCCGGCGGCGCGATATCGTTGGTGAGATAGCCGCCCGGTTTCTCCAGCAGTGTCTCCGCGACACGGATCAGGGTGTCAGTCGTCGCATAGCCCAGCGGCGCCGTCTCGCCGTCGAGTTCGGCGTTGACCCAGAAGATGTCCGGGGTCCGGGACCACCACCAGGCAAGACCCAGCATCACGACGACGAGAATGGCAAGCACCGGCAGACCGGCGACCCGCACGCCCGCCGGCATGTTGCCCGGTTTCAGTCTCTGCAGAACCATGGAACTTTCCCTCCGGGTGCTTAGTGTTTAAGTGCTTCGACAATGGCGGGAAGAACGGTTCCCGCCGGGCCGCAGATTACATGGTCGGCGGCCACCGTGAGCGGCGTCGGATTCGGATTGATCTCCGCCACCGGTATGCCGGACGCCAGCGCCTGCTCGGCCAGGCCGGCGGCAGGATAGACCAGCGACGACGTGCCGACGGACAGGAAGACGTTGCAGTCGGCAACGGCGGCGAACGCCCTGTCCAGGGCGTCGGCCGGGATGGCCTCACCGAACCAGACCACGGCAGGGCGCAGGGGTGCGCCGCAGTCGGGGCAGGGCGGCGGACCACTCGTCTCGTCCCAGGGCTCGCCTCCGTGACCGCGGTATTCGCAGTCCGTCGCCGAGCAGACGTCCGTCAGAAGATTGCCATGGAACTCGACGACGTCGCGGCTGCCTGCCCGCTGATGCAGACCATCCACGTTCTGTGTCACCAGCGTCAGACGTGGCACGAGTCCCTCGAGCTCGGCGAGGGCATAGTGCGCCGGATTCGGCGCGACCTCCGTGACGAGCCGGCGACGCCAGCGATACCATTCCCACACCAGCGCAGGATCGCGGGCGAAGGCTTGCGGCGTGGCGAGCTGCGTCGGCTCGTATCGTTCCCACAGACCGGTCATCGCGTCCCGGAACGTCGGTACCCCGCTCTCGGCGGAGACGCCCGAGCCGCACAGCACCATCACGTGGCGGGCGTCCTGCAGCGCGCCGATCAGCGACGCAGGGATTTCCGGTCCGTCGATTGCGATCAGGCTGCCTTCCGGCCGCCGGCGAGCTGCCGCAGCACATAGTGCAGGATGCCGCCGTTGGCGTAGTAATCCTGTTCCTTCGGCGTGTCGATGCGCACGATCGCCTCGAACTCGACGGGATCGCCCTCGCTCGGCGTGGCGGTCACCTTCACGGTCTTGTCGGAGCGCCCGGCGAGCCCGGAGATGTCGTAGGTCTCCGTGCCGTCGAGCCCGAGGCTCTGCGCACTCTCGCCCTCGCGGAACTGCAGGGGCAGCACCCCCATGCCGATCAGGTTGGAGCGATGGATGCGCTCGAAGCTCTGGGCGATGACCGCCTTCACGCCGAGGAGCAGCGTGCCTTTGGCCGCCCAGTCGCGGGAAGAGCCCGTGCCGTACTCGGTACCGGCGATCACGATCAACGGGACACCATCGTCCCGGTAGCGCAGTGAGGCGTCGTAGATCGTCATCTGCTCACCCGACGGCTGATGCCGTGTCCAGCCGCCCTCCGTACCGGGCGCCAGCTTGTTGCGCAGCCGGATATTCGCGAAGGTGCCGCGCATCATCACCTCGTGGTTGCCCCGGCGCGAACCGTAGGAATTGAAGTCCTTCGGCTCCACGCCCTGCGCCTGGAGATACTGCGCCGCCGGGCTGTCTTTGGCGATGCTGCCGGCGGGCGAGATATGGTCGGTCGTGACCGAGTCGCCGAGTAGTGCCAGGACCCGGGCGTTACGGATGTCGGTGACCTCGTCCGCCTCGATCCGCATGCCCTCGAAGTACGGCGGGTTCTTCACGTAGGTGGAGTCCTCGTCCCACGTGTAGATCTCGCCTTCGGGTACCTGCAGCCGGTTCCAGTTCTCGTCGCCGGCGAAGACCTCGGCATAACTGTCGCGGAACATCCCGGAATCGATGTTCTGCATGATCATCTCGTGGATCTCTTTCTGGGACGGCCAGATGTCCCGGAGGTAGACCGGTTTGCCGTCTGCGTCCTCACCGATCGGGTCGCCGTAGATATCGATGTCCATGCTGCCGGCGATCGCGTAGGCGACCACGAGCGGCGGGGACGCCAGGAAGTTCATTTTCACGAGCGGGTGGATCCGGCCCTCGAAGTTCCGGTTCCCGGACAGGACGCTGCAGCCGACGAGCCCCGACGACTCGACGGCCTCGTGGATCTCGTCGCGCAGGGGGCCGGAGTTGCCGATGCAGGTCGTGCATCCGTAGCCCACGAGGTAGAAGCCGAGGGCGTCGAGGTCGTCCATCAGGTCGCATTTCTCGAGATAGTCCGTGACCACTTTCGATCCCGGCGCCAGGCTGGTCTTCACCCAGGGCTTCACCGTCAGGCCGCGCGCATGTGCGTTCCGCGCCAGCAGACCGGCGCCCACCATGACGGCCGGGTTGGATGTATTGGTGCAGCTCGTGATGGCGGCGATGAGCACGGCGCCATCACCGATCTCGAATTCCTGTCCGTCCATGGATACCCTGGCCTCGCCGGAGCCCTTGTCACCGCGTTCCTGCACCATCGGGCCGAGAGCTTCACGGTAGCGCTCGCGGGCATTCTTCAGAGGGATCCGGTCCTGCGGGCGCTTGGGGCCGGCGATGCTCGGCTCGACGTCACCCAGATCGAGTTCCAGCACGTCGCTGTAATAGCCGTCCGGTTCGCCGTCTTCGCGCCACAGGCCCTGGGCCTTCGCATAGGCTTCGATGACGGCGATGTGAGCGGGATCCCGGCCGGACAACTCGAGGTAACGGATCGTCTCGCCGTCGATGGGGAATATCGCGCAGGTCGAGCCGAACTCCGGCGACATGTTGCCGATCGTCGCCCGGTCCGCGAGGGGGAGATGGGCGAGCCCGTCGCCGAAGAACTCGACGAACTTGCCCACGACACCTCTGGCCCTGAGCATCTCGGTCACCGTCAGCACCAGGTCCGTCGCCGTCGTGCCTTCCGGCAGCCGCCCGGTCAGCTTGAAGCCGATGACCTGCGGGATCAGCATCGTGATCGGCTGGCCGAGCATGGCCGCCTCGGCCTCGATACCGCCGACGCCCCAGCCGAGGACGCCGAGGCCGTTCACCATGGTCGTGTGGGAGTCCGTGCCGACCAGCGTGTCGGGATAGGCGGACAGCCGGCCGTCGACCTCTTTCTCGAATACGACGCGGGCCAGGTACTCGAGATTCACCTGGTGCACGATGCCGGTATTCGGCGGCACGACCTTGAAGTTGGCGAAGGCACTCTGCCCCCAGCGCAGGAACGAGTAGCGTTCCTTGTTGCGCTGGAACTCGATCTTGTTGTTCAGATCCAGGGCATTCGCGGTGCCGTAGCGATCCACCTGCACGGAGTGATCGATGACGAGTTCCGCCGGCGACAGCGGGTTGATGTCCGCCGCCTCACCACCCAGGCCGACGACGGCATCGCGCATGGCCGCCAGGTCGACGACCGCCGGCACACCGGTGAAGTCCTGCAGGATCACGCGGCTGGGCGTGAAGGAGATCTCCTGGCTCGGCTCTGCCGCCGGATCCCAGGCGGCGAGCGCGAGGATGTCGTCGCGGGTCACGTCGCGTCCGTCCTCGTGGCGCAGCAGGTTTTCGAGGAGGATCTTCAGCGAGTAGGGTAGTCTCGCAACGTTGCCGTCGGTGACGGCATCGAGCCTGAAGATCTCGTACTCCTTGCCGCCCACTTCCAGCGTGGAACGGGCGCCGAAGCTGTCCTTCATAAATCCTCCGGTGACGTGAAAAGCGGGCCACGCACAGGGCCCGGGGTGACTGGCGTCGTGACTCTCAGCCCGTAATTATACCGGATCGGATCACGGTGCGTCCGGCGCCGCCGGCCGGCCGAGGCTTCCTGGCGGCCGCTGCGGAAGCCTCGCGGATCCGACCGCCGCCGAGGCAGACGTCGCCCTCGTAGAACACGGCGAACTGGCCCGGCGCGACGGCACGCTGGGGGTGGTCGAAGCGCACCGCAAGCGAGTCGTCGCCGGCCTGCTCGACGGTGCAGCGCTGGTCCGGCTGGCGATACCGCACTTTCGCCTGGCATCGGAGCGGCTTGCCGGCGGCCAGCGCAGACGGTGGTCCGCCGATCCAGTGGACGGACTCGGCGATCAGGCGATCGGAATAGAGCAGGGGATGGTCCGCCCCCTGGACGGCGACCAGTACGTTGCGCTCGAAGTCCCGGTGGGCCACGTACCAGGGAGCGTCCGCCGCCTCGCGCCGGCCGCCGATACCCAGACCCTGACGCTGCCCGGGTGTGTAGTACGCCAGCCCGTGATGGCGGCCGATCTCGTTGCCCGACTCGTCGACGATCGGTCCCGGTTCCGCCTGCACGTAGCGGGAGAGGAAGTCCCGGAATGGCCGTTCGCCGATGAAGCAGATGCCCGTGCTGTCCTGTTTCGCATGGCTCGGAAGACCGTGGTCGCGGGCGATTCGCCGCACTTCCGTCTTGGTGAGTCCGCCGATCGGGAACAGTGTCCGTGACAATGCCTCCGCAGCGACCGCGTGGAGGAAATAGCTCTGATCCTTGGCCGCGTCGACGCCCTTCAGCAGGGCGGGCGCATCACCGGGATCGATGCGTGCGTAATGCCCCGTGGCGATGAATTCGGCGCCGAGTCGTCGCGCATAATCCCGGAATACGCCGAACTTGATCTCCCGGTTGCAGAGTACGTCCGGGTTCGGCGTGTAGCCCGCCCGGTATTCGGCCAGGAAGTCCGCAAACACCCGTTCCCGGTACTCCGGCGCGAAGTTGGCGTGATGGAGCGGGATGTCCAGGTGCTCGCATAGCCGTCGGGCGTCCTGCAATTCGGCGGCAGCGTTGCAGTAGCCTTCCTCGTCTTCGTCCCAGTTCGTCATGTGCAACGCCTGGACGTCGTGGCCCTGTTGCTTCAGCAGGAGGGCCGCGACCGAGGAATCCACGCCGCCCGAGAGGCCGACGATGACCCGTCGCGATGTGGGCATGGTGCGCATGCCGCGGATTTTACACGCAGGCGGCGCCGGCCGCGCCGGTGCGCAGTCAGATGTTCAGGCGGCGGAATTCGTGCTCGACTTCGCTGGCGTGCCAGATCTCGTCGAAGGTGGTGAGATACATATCGGTGACCGCGGGTACGTTCCGATCGACGATGCCCTCCCATCGGGCGGCATCCAGCCGGTAGACGATGCCGCCGCCGTCGGCGATGCAGTAGGCTTCGCGATGTTTGGCCCGGTAGTCCTCGCGCACGTGGCGGAACTCGATGAAGCTGTTGAGTCGCCGGCCCAGTGCCACGAACCGATTGCCGTTCTTGATGGCGCGGCTGGGATCCGCGATGAGCACGCGCACCCGGGCATAGGCGCGCGACAATATCAGGCGCTTGATGACCTCGAGGAAATCGAGATCGTCGTAGATGCCCGGCTCCAGATCGTGTGTGAAGATGGCAATGCTGCGGTTCGCGGTCTTTGCGACCTCGATTGCGGCGCGGCGCATCTCGTCGCGCGTGGAGATGACGCGCCGGTGATGCTCGCGGGCCTTCTTCGGCGCCCGCGTGCCCGGATCTGCAGCTTGTCTGGTAGGGTCGCTCATCGGAAGTACGATGCTAATCGAAATTCCCTCGCCGGCAGTGCCAACTGCATCACGTTTTCGGCCTGCTGTGCCGATGAGA
>JARRPZ010000043.1:0-12906 GCA_037382365.1 Gammaproteobacteria bacterium | reverse complement strand
CCGGCAGAGTATGCCCAGGAGCGCCTCGGCGGAGGACCCCGGGAGGACATCGGAGACCGACGTCCCGGCGGCCGCGTCGGGGTGCGACAGGCGCAGTGCGAGAGGCCATGCCTCCGCGTCCGTCGCGAAAGACTCACCGGCGATGAACAGCACACCGCCATCTCCGTCGGCGGACTCGTAACAGGCGCATGCCTCCGTCGGCCGCAGGGGGCGTCCCCGTCGCGCCACGCTCAGCAGGTGATCGGCTTCGTCACCCCCCGGCGGCATCGGTCGATGCGCCGGTTTCGGCATCGTCAGCAGGCGTCCCAGGGCTTCGGCGATCTCGTCATCGCTCGTGTCGCCATTCAGAGCGAGGGCCTCACGGCAGCGTCGTACGGCAGCGGGAGCGATCACGCCGCCCCGTACTTCGTCGATCGTGAGATCGGGATCCGCGTAACGGCCGCCACCCGGGTCCGCCTCCTGGTCCACGCCGATGTACACGGCCAGATCACGGAGTTGCGGTGCCTGCAGGCCGAGCGACCAGGTCGTGCACAACGTCGAGGCGACGCCGTGGTGACCGACGCCTGGCGGTACATACAGTACGTCCCCGGCGTGGCAGTCCCACTCGTCGTCGGGCTGAAAATCTGCGAGGAGTCGCAGCCCGGACTCGTCCCGCGGCCGGGTGCCGTCGCCGACCTGCCAGCGACGGTGACCGTCGCCCTGGAGCAGGAAGACATCGTAGCTGTCCCTGTGCGGACCCACCGACCCTCCCGGCGCCGCGACGCTCACCATCAGGTCGCCCATCCGCCAGGCAGGCAGGAACCGGGGTGCGAACAGCAGCGGTCGGAGTTCCGGCAGCTGGCGATCGATGTCATGCACCAGCAGCGTCCAGTCGCGGTCGGGCAGGGCGGCGAGGCGCGAAGCGCGGAAAGGGCCCGTTTCCGCCTGGTAACGAACGGTCTTTCCGTTGCGGTGAGTCGTGACGAGGCGCGACTCCACCTCGGCTTCACACGCGAGGCCCGCGATCTCGTCGATCGTCAGGGGCGGCCGGAAGCCGGGCAGGGCTCCCGGCAGAAACGCCGGCCGCTTCTGCCAGCAGGTCGCCAGGAATCGCTCGGGCGTCAGCCCGCCTGGCAAGCGGATTACCTCAGCAGGCGGCATGCCCCGGCTCCCGTCACCGGGATCGGGCGAGGGACTCGGCCAGGCCCGTGTAGTCGGACGGCGTGAGAGCGAGCAGCCGTTGTCGCTCCGCCTCGGGTATGTCGAGGGATCGAATGAAGGCTCCCAGGGATTCCCGGTCGATCCGCTGACCACGGGTGAGGGCCTTCAGTTTCTCGTAGGGCTCCTCGATACCGTAGCGGCGCATGACGGTCTGCACGGCTTCGCCGAGTACCTCCCAGGCGTTCTCCAGATCCTCGCCGATCCGGTCCGGGTCGGGTTGCAGCTTGCCGAGACCCCGACGACAGGATTCGATGGCGATCAGCGCATGAGCGTGAGCCACGCCCAGATTCCGGAGCACCGTCGAGTCGGTCAGGTCGCGCTGCCAGCGGGAGACGGGAAGCTTCTCCGCGAAATGGCGCAGCAGTGCATTCGCGACGCCCAGATTACCCTCCGCATTCTCGAAATCGATGGGGTTTATCTTGTGGGGCATCGTCGAGGATCCGACCTCGCCCTCGACCTTGCGCTGGCGGAAGTAGCCGAGGGAGATATAGCCCCAGACGTCGCGGCAGAAATCGAGCAGCACCGTGTCGTAACGACCGAGCGCATCGCAATACTCGGCGATCCAGTCGTGCGGCTCGATCTGGGTGGTCATGCGGTTCGCCTCGAGCCCGAGCGATTCCACGAAGCGGGCCGACAATGAGGGCCAGTCCACTGACGGATAGGCAGCGGCGTGTGCGTTGAAATTGCCCACCGCGCCGTTGAATTTGCCCCGCACGGGCACCCGGCTGAACGCCGCGCTCTGCTCGCCCAGGCGGGCGACGAAGTTCGCGAGTTCCTTGCCGAGGGTGGTCGGGCTGGCCGTCTGACCGTGCGTGCGGGAGAGCATCGCCAGCGCGGCATTGCGCTCGGCCATGGCCTCCAGGGTGGCGGAGAGTTCGGCCATGGCGGGCAGGAGCACCTCGTCGCGGCCGTGGCGCAGCATCAATGCATAAGCGAGGTTGTTGATATCCTCGGACGTGCAGCCGAAATGGATGAATCCGCGGATGCCGGGGGCCGCGGATCCAGTGGCCAGTTGCTCGCCGAGGAAATATTCCACGGCCTTGACGTCGTGGTTGGTGGTGGCCTCTATGGACTTGATCCGGCGCGCCTCCTCGTCGCCGAAGTCTGCGACGATGCGGTCGAGTGCCTCGGCCACCTCCGCCGACAGCGGGTCCAGATCATGGATGGCCGGTTCCCCGGCTAGGAACTGCAGCCAGCGAACCTCGACCAGTACACGGAAACGGATCAGTCCGAACTCACTGAAGATGTCCCGGAGCGGCTCGACTTTCGACGCATAACGACCGTCGACGGGAGAGAGGGCTCGCAGCGTGGTCAGTTCCATCTTCTGTCTGCCGGGAGGCGGCCTGGACTTGGGTCGGCAAAGCGCGAATCATACACCATCCGGAGTCCCGGCCGGCGTGCTCCGCGCCGGGCACAGCATCAATCGAAATCGAGTAGGGCAGGATGACTGAGAGCAAGTTTCGTAGCGAGAAAGACAGCATGGGCGAACTCCATGTGCCGGCAGATGCGCTGTGGGGGGCCCAGACCCAGCGCGCCGTCGAAAACTTCCCGATCAGCGGGCTGACCGTACCACGGAGCTTTATCCGCGCACTCGGCCTGGTGAAGTGGGCCGCCGCCGGCGCGAACTCCGAGCTGGGCCTGCTGTCCGGCACGAGGGCCGTCGCCATCCAGAAAGCGGCGCTCGCCGTCGCCGACGGCGCGCACGACGATCAGTTCCCCGTGGACATCTTCCAGACCGGGTCCGGGACTTCCTCGAACATGAACGCGAACGAGGTGATCGCACATCTGGCGAGGGACGCGGGTGCGAAGAACATCCACCCGAACGACGACGTGAACATGGGGCAGAGCTCCAACGACGTGATCCCGACGAGCATCCATGTGAGTGCCGCGCTGGAGGTGACCGAGCAGCTGCTCCCCGCCCTCGAACACCTTGCGGAGACGCTGGCCGAAAAAGCGAAGGAATGCGAGGAGATCGTCAAGACCGGCCGCACCCACCTCATGGATGCCATGCCGGTCACCATCGGGCAGGAACTCGAGGGCTGGAAGACCCAGGTCGAACACGGCGCGGACAGGGTCCGCGGCTGCCTGCCCCGGCTCTGCGCCCTCGCCCAGGGCGGGACGGCCGTCGGCAGCGGCATCAACGCGCATCCGAAATTCGGGGCCAAGGTGGCGACGCTGCTGGCCGAACGCACCGGTGTCCCGTTCACGACCGCGGATTCCTATTTCGAGGCCCTGTCCTGCCAGGACACGGCGGTGGAGCTGTCAGGCCAGCTCAAGGTCGTTGCCGTCAGCCTGATGAAGATCGCCAACGATCTGCGCTGGATGAACTCGGGACCACTGGCGGGCCTGGGCGAGATCGCGCTGCCGGCCCTGCAGCCCGGATCGAGCATCATGCCGGGGAAGGTGAATCCGGTCATCCCGGAGGCGGTGGCGATGCTGTCGGCCCAGGTGATGGGTAACGATACGACGATCACCGTCGCCGGACAGTCCGGCAATTTTCAGCTGAACGTGATGCTGCCGGTCATCGCATACAACCTGTTGCAGAGTATCGGCCTGCTCGCGAACGGTGCCCGGGTGCTCGCCGATCGGGCGGTGCAGGACTTCACCGTGAACCGGGACCGACTGGACGAAGCGCTGGATCGCAATCCGATCCTGGTGACGGCACTCAACCCGGTCATCGGATACGAAAAGGGGGCCGCGGTCGCGAAGAAGGCCTATGCGGAGGGCCGGCCGGTGAAAGAGGTGGCGAAGGAAATGACCGACCTCGATGACGACGAACTGGATCGGCTCCTGGATCCGGCGGACCTGACACGAGGCGGTATCAAGAATTGATACCCGGCAGCGGTTTCGAAGTGAGCAGGGCGGTGGAACGCGCGCCGTGCGGCAGTGAGCATTAGCGTTCTGCGCGACCGGATCCTGGATGCGCTCGCGGACAGCTCGGCTCCGCCCGATCCGGGAGTCGCGAAGCCGCCCTCCGTGCACGGCGACGTGCCGGAGCCGCTGCGCAAACGTTTTGCCGGGCGGAAGACGCCCGCGGGCGTGCTGATACCGTTGCTCGCCCGGGGTACGACCTATCACGTGCTCTTTACGCGCCGGTCACCGGATCTCCGGCACCATCCCGGTCAGGTGAGTTTCCCGGGCGGGCGGATGGAGTCCTCGGACCGGGACATCACCGACGCGGCGCTGCGTGAGGCCGAAGAGGAAGTCGGGCTGCCGCGAGGGCACGTCCGCATCGCGGGTTACCTGGAATCCCACGTCACGATCACCGGCTATGCGGTGACGCCCGTGGTGGGGCTGGTGCACCGGGGTTTCCGCATCCGTCCGCAACCCTCCGAGGTCGAGGAAGCGTTCGAGGTGCCGCTCGAGTTCCTGATGGAGGTGGACAACCTGCGTTGCTCATGGCGGGAATTCGAGGGCGTGGAGGTCCCTGTCTACGAGTGTCACTACGGCGGCCATCGCATCTGGGGTGCGACGGCGGCCATGCTCGTGACGTTGAGACAGAAGCTCAATTGGCAATAAATACAGTGTTTAATGACTAATATCTCGAAATTACTGGAGATAATGGCGAAGCTGCGCGACCCCGACAATGGTTGTGAGTGGGACCGCCGCCAGACGTTCGAGACCATCGCGCCCTACACGCTGGAGGAGGCCTACGAGGTGGTGGACGCGATCCATCGCGACGATATGGCCGGCCTGCGTGACGAACTCGGCGATCTGCTGCTGCAGGTGGTCTTCCACGCGCGGATGGCCGAGGAGGCGGGCCTGTTCGGGTTCGACGACGTCGCGGCGACGATCGCCGACAAGCTGGAGCGGCGCCACCCGCACGTTTTCGGAGACCTCGAAGTCGAGGACGAGGCAGGCCTGCGCCGCAACTGGGAAGCGATCAAGACCGAGGAGCGGGCGGCACGGCACGGCGAGGCGGCGAGCGCGCTGGACGGCATACCGACAGCGCTCCCGGCCCTGAAGCGGGCACAGAAACTCTCGGCGCGGGCGGCAAACGTGGGCTTCGACTGGCCGGATGTCCGGGGAGTCAGGGACAAGATCGACGAGGAACTGGCCGAACTGGACGAGGAACTCGCGGCGGGGGACCGGGAGCGGACGCAGGAGGAGCTGGGCGACCTGTTCTTCTCGCTGGTGAATCTCGCGCGCCATGCCGGCGTGGACGCCGAGGCGGCCGCGGATGCCGCGAACCGGAAATTCGAGCGCCGCTTCCGGGCGCTGGAGGCTGCCGCGGCCGCGCGGGGCGAACGGCCGGCGGAGCTGGACGCGGACGGGCTCGAGGCGCTCTGGCAGTCGGCCAAACGCGCCGGAAGCGACAGCAGCGGCGGCTGATAAAGGGCTCTGCAAAGTCGCCTGTGCCGTTCAGGAGGGGTTCAGCCCCGCGGCGCTACTCTTCTTCCCAGGCCCGGCAGACCGGGTTTCGCTGGACAACGAAGGAGTCAGCCATGAACAACCGCAAGGGAATCCTGAGCACCGGCACGGGGACCGCCGCGGCACTCGCCCTGATCGGCGGGGCGCTGCTCTCGGCCGGGCCGGCACTGGCCGATCACGACCGGGACTGGCGGAACGGCCCGGACCGCGGTGCGGGTTACGACTACGCCCGGGTCGTCGACGTGGACCCCATCGTGCGTTACGTGCAGGTCCGCACGCCCGTGCGCGAGTGCTGGGAAGAGGCCCGATACTACGAGACCGCCTACGACGATCATCGCGGCCGTCGCAGCCATCGCAACTCTCGCGACTATGGCGGCGGGCGCGACGATCGCGGCACGGCCGGGGCGACGATCGCGGGTGGCATCATCGGCGGCGTCATCGGGCGGCAGTTCGGTGGCGGCAGTGGCCGTGATGCGATGACGGTCGTCGGGACACTGGTCGGCGCCGCGATCGGTAACGACCGGGCCCGGCGGGCGGAGACCTATGATCGCTACGAGCACTACGATGACTATCGCGCCTACGAACGACACTCCCGGCCCGTCACACGCTGCGAGACCCGATACCAGTCCCGCGAAGAGGAGCGTATCGACGGTTATCGCGTGACCTATCGCTACCGTGGTCAGACCTACACCACGCGCACCGATCATGACCCGGGTGATCGCCTGCGTGTGCGCGTCGCCGTGACACCGGTTCGCTGATCAGCTTCCGCCGGATCGCTCCCACCATGTCGCTGCCGCCAGGGACGGTGGCGCGTCGAGCGGGGGCGTCGGGCGCCTGATCCCGTGACGCGTCTCGTTGCAAAGCCGTCCGCCAGCGCCGAGAATCGGGTCATCATGAAGATCGATCGCCGCCTGCCGCATCTTCTGTTCGCCCTTTGTCTCGCGCTCTGGGCCATGCCCTCGATCGGCGGGCCTGCGGCGGGCGCAATCTCCATGTCGCCGCTCCCGGAGGCACGGACCGTCCGCGACGAGATCACCCTCTCCGAAGCCGTATCCCGTGTGAAGCGTGAGTATGGAGGCCGCATCCTCGAGGCAGAGACCCGCGAAAAGGACGGACGGCGCGTCCACGTGATCAAGGTACTGACGCGGGAAGGGCGGGTGCGCACGGTGCGCATCCCCGCCGAGGGCGAAGGCTGATCGCCACTCGCGCGATGGAATCGGGTCGATGCGCCTGCTGATCATCGAAGACGAAGAGATCATCCGCGAGTCGCTCGCGGCGCGCCTGCGTGCCGCCGGTTTCGGTGTCGAGACGGCGAAGGACGGCGAGGAAGGCCTGTATTTTGCCCGGGAGTACCCCGTCGATCTCGCGGTGATCGATCTCGGCCTGCCACGGCTGAGCGGTCTCGACATCATCCGCAGCCTCCGCGAGGAAGGCTATGCGTATCCCATCCTGATACTGACCGCCCGGGACCGCTGGCAGGACAAGGTGGACGGGCTCGGAGCGGGTGCCGACGACTATGTCGCCAAGCCCTTTCACGTCGAGGAAATCATCGCCCGGGTGAACGCGTTGCTGCGACGAGCGGGTGGCTGGGCCTCGTCCGAGCTGACGGCGGGCCCCATCAGCCTGGATACGGCCGGCCAGGAACTGAAGGTCGGCGGACGGCCCGTGGAACTCACCGGTCACGAGTACAAACTCCTGGAACATCTCATGTTGCGTGCGGGTCAGGTGGTCTCCAAGACGGAACTCACGGAGCGACTGTACGATCAGGATTTCGAGCGGGACAGCAACGTGATCGAGGTCTTTATCGGGCGCCTGCGCCGGAAGCTCGATCCGGACAACCAGCTGAAGCCCATCGAGACCCTGCGGGGACGCGGCTACCGCTTCGCCCTCGCGAAAGCGGGCGGGGAGTCGTCGCGCGCCGGTGAGTGATCACCCGACCGCCCCCCCACCGGCACAGTCCCTGCGGCTGCGCGTGCTCGTCTGGGGCACGCTGCTCCTGCTGGTGTTCTTCGGTGTCATCGTCGCCGTCCTGGATTCCGCCTTCCGCAGCGCCGCTCTGGAAGCGGAGCGTGATCTGCTGGACAGCCGCATGATCATGCTGCTCGCGGCGGCGGAGGCCGGCCCCGGTCACGACCTCGTGTTACCGGTCGATCTGCCGGAGCCCTTGTTCGGCACGCCAGGTTCCGGTCTGTACGGCGCCATCGTGCGCCGCGACGGCAGCGTGGTGTGGCGTTCCGATTCGACCATCGGCGTGGCTATTCCCTGGGGTGTCATGCCGGCCACGGGCGAGAGATCATTCCGGCGGATCGGCCTGGACGACGGCACACCACTACTCGCGCTCAGCATGGGCATCGACTGGGAATTCGCCGACGGCCGGGTGCGCTCCTACATCGTCCATGTGGCGACGAGTCTCGATTCCCTGAACGCCCAGATCGCGAGCTTCCGGCGTCAGTTGCTGGTGTGGTTCGGCATCGTGGCGGCGCTGCTGCTCGCATCGCTCGCATTGCTGTTGCGCTGGCTGCTGCGCCCGCTCGCGCGCATCGAGACGGAAATCCTGGAGATCGAGGGTGGGGAACGCGCGGCCCTCTCCGCCGGGTATCCGACGGAGCTCGCCGGCGTCGCGCGCAACCTGAACCAGCTCATCGACATCGAGCGGGCCCGCACCGAACGACATCGGCGCACGTTGCAGGATCTCGCCCACAGCCTGAAGACACCCCTCGCCGCGATGCGTGCGCTGCTGGACGGGGACGGCGACCGGCGTGACATGGAGGGCCAGGTCTCGCGCATGGAGGAGATCGTCCGCTACCAGCTGGCGAAGCCGCTGGCCAACGTGGGCGCCACCCTGGGCGCCGAGCCGGTGCCGGTGGAACCGGAACTGCGCCGGCTGGCGGACGGCCTGCACAAGGTCTACCGGGACCGGGACATTCAGTGCGAAGTCCACGTAGAGCCGGGGCTGCGCTTCCTCGGCGACCGGGGCGATCTGCTGGAGATCGCCGGCAACCTGATGGAGAACGCGCACAAATGGGCCCGCCGCCGCGTCCGGGTGACCGCCGCCGGCGCGGCGGACGTGCCGACGCCGCGCCGGGGCCTCCTGCTCACCGTCGAAGACGACGGACCCGGCATCCCCGAGGGCGGCGAGACGGGTCTGCTCGAACGCGGGCGGCGGCTCGACGAGACGAAACCGGGCCAGGGCATCGGTCTCAGCGTGGTCGTCGAACTCGCCGGCGCGTATCGGGGCACGGTGGAGCTCGGGCGTTCGCCGCTGGGCGGAGCGGCCGCGACCGTCCGTCTGCCGCCGGGATGAGCCGCAGCGGACGGGCATCGGGGAAACGGGCCGCCGCCGTCGAGGCGCGCCGGCAGTATCTGCCGCACGTGGAATTCCCGCCGGCCCTGCCGATCTCCTCACGCGTCGACGAGATCGCGGCGGCCATCCGCGAGCACTCCGTCGTGGTCGTGTGCGGCGAGACCGGCAGCGGCAAGACGACCCAGCTGCCGAAGATCTGCATGGATCTGGGGCGCGGGATCGCCGGCATGATCGGTCATACCCAGCCGCGGCGTCTGGCCGCCCGGTCCGTCGCCGCCCGCATCGCGGAGGAGACCCGCTTGTCCCTCGGCGAGGGAATCGGCTACCAGGTCCGCTTCGACGATCGCAGTCTGCCGGGCACCCGGGTCAAGCTGATGACCGACGGCATTTTGCTGAACGAGATCGGTTTCGACCGCGAACTGCGCCGTTACGACACGCTGATCATCGACGAAGCGCACGAGCGCAGTCTGAATATCGATTTCCTGCTGGGGTACCTGAAGCGCCTCCTGCCGCGACGCCCGGACCTCAAGGTGATCATCACGTCCGCCACCATCGACCCGGCACGCTTCTCTGCGCATTTCGGCGATGCGCCGGTGATCGAGGTTTCCGGCCGCGGTTATCCCGTCGAGATCCGTTACCGCGAGCCGGCCGCGGACGCCGAACTGGCCGATTCCGTCACGGAGGCGGCGCGGGATCTCATGGCCGAACTCGGCGATGGCGACATACTGGTGTTCCTGCCGGGCGAACGACAGATTCGCGAAGCCGCCGAGTCGCTCGAGAAAGCCCGGCTGGGTTCCCGCCGCGGCGAGGCCGGCTGGGAGATCCTGCCGCTCTACGGCAGGCTGTCCGAGACCTCGCAGGGTCGCGTGTTCCGGCCCGGGAAGCGGCGGCGTATCGTGCTCGCCACGAACGTGGCAGAGACCTCGCTCACCGTACCCAGGATCATGGCGGTGATCGACAGCGGGCTCGCCCGGGTGAGCCGCTACTCCTACCGGAGCAAGATCCAGCGACTCGAGATCGAGCCGATCAGCCAGGCGAGTGCGGCACAGCGCGCCGGGCGCTGCGGACGCGTCGCGCCCGGCATCTGTCTGCGATTGTATGCGGAAGAGGATTTTGCCGGTCGGCCGGCTTTCACCGACCCGGAGATCCGCCGCACCAATCTCGCCAGCGTGATCCTGCAGATGGCCGCGGCGAGGCTGGGCGAGATCGAGGACTTCCCCTTCATCGATCCGCCCGATGCGCGCTTCGTGCAGGACGGATTCCGGCTGCTGGCGGAACTGGAGGCGGTGGATGCGGCCCGCGCGATCACGGAGCGGGGACGGCGCATGGCGCGCCTGCCCGTCGACCCGCGCCTCGCGCGCATGCTGCTGGGCGCGCAGGAATACGGCGAACTCCGCGACGCACTGGTGATCGTGGCGGGCCTGGCGGGCCAGGATCCCAGGCTCTTCCCCCCGGATGAGGGACAGAAGGCGCGTCAGGCGCAGGAGGAATTCGTGGATCCGGCCTCGGATTTCGTCTCTCTGCTGCGGCTGTGGCAGGCGTGGCACAAGTTGCGCCGAGGCTCCAGCCGCCGGCAGTCGGAGCGCTGGTGCGAGACCCGCTACCTGTCGCCGCGGCGATTGCGCGAGTGGGGCGAGATCCATTCCCAGTTGACGAGCCTGTGCCGGGAGGCCGGCATGCCGGTGGCCCACGGCGCGGGTGACAGCGAGGCGCTGCACAAGGCGCTCCTGTCCGGGCTGCTCGGCCATGTCGGCAGGAAGGACGAGCACACGCGGTACGACGGTGCCCGCGGCAGCCGTTTCCACCTGCACCCGGCGTCCGCCCTCCACGCCGGACCGCCACCCTGGGTGTTCGCGATGGAACTGGTGCGCACGAGCCGGCTCTATGCACGCACGGTGGCGGCGACCGAGCCCGCCGCGATCCTCGACGTGGCCGATCACCTGGTTCAGCGGAGCCATGACGAGCCGCGCTGGAATCCGCGCCGGGGGCGCGTCGAGGCGGCCGAGACGGTGAGCCTGTTCGGGCTCGTCCTCGCTGCCGGGCGGCAGGTCGACTACGGCCCGGTGGACGCGGCGGAGGCGCGGCGCATCTTCATTCGGGAAGCGCTCGTGAAAGGACGGGCCCGTCACCGGGATCGCTTCTGGCGACACAACCAGGCGGTCCTTGCGCGCATCCGGGAGAGGGAGGGGGAACTGCGGCGCTCCCTGGTGATCCCCGAGTCTGCGATGACGGAGCTCTACGCGAGCTGCATCCCGGAGCGCGTCGTGGACCTGAAGAGTTTCCGGCGCTGGTTACGCAAGGCCGGCCGCCGCGATGCGGATCTGCTGTGCTTCCGCGAGGATCAGCTGGCGCGGGACGAGACCCCGGATGCGGCGCTCGACCTGCCGGCCCGCGTCGAGATCCTCGGCCAGCCACTCGAGGTCCGGTATCGCTTCCGGCCGGGAGAACCGGACGACGGTGCCACGGTACGCGTACCGGCCGAGGCGCTGGACCGCACCACTCAGGACGAACTGGACCGCGCACTGCCTCCGCTGATCGCCGAGCGGGCGGAAGTGCGCCTGCGTGCCATGCCGAAGGCGTTGCGGCGGCGGTTGCAGCCCATTGCGGATACCGCCGCCGCATTCGCCGCCCGCTACCGGGTCATGCCGGACAGTGGCGGTCTGGAGCAGGCACTCGCCGACTTCCTGGCGGCGGAGTTCGGTATCACGCCCGACCGGTTGCCCGAGGCACCCGTCGAGGAACCGGCACATCTCAGGCTCAGGCTCGAGGTGATCGACGGGGAGGGGCGGGTGCTCGCAGCAGGGCGCGACCTCGAGACGCTGCGCGAATCCGTCCCGCGGGATGACGCCGCCGCCTCGTCCTCCGAGTCCCGGGAGGCGCCGGTCATCCATCGCGGCTGGGACTTCGGTTCCCTGCCGGCCATTCGTCGGGAGCGCTCGGGCGGTATGGCGCTCGAGCATCATCCCGCCCTCGTCGATCGGGCGGCGGGCGTGACCATCGAGAAGATCGCCGATCCCGACGAGGCGACCCGGAAGCATGCGGCCGGTGTCCTCAGGCTGCTCCGCCTCGCGCTCCCCCAGCAGGAGAAGATGCTGGGACAGACCGTGACGCGTGACCGGGAACTCCAGCTCGCCTTCGCCGGTGTCGGCGGCGCCGGCGAGCTGGCGGAAGACTTCGTCACGGCGTCATTCGGGCAGGCTTTTCCGGTCGAACGGCGGGCCGGCGTGCGCAGCGCCGAGGCGTTCGCTGCGCTGCTGGAGGAAGGACGCGGCGATCTCGTGCGTCGGGGGGAAGCACTCGCTACGCTGCTGCGTGAGATTCTGATGGCGCGGCGCGAGGCGGTGGCTGCCACGGATTCGCTCGCCGAGCAGCACGACGATGTCCGGGCGGACATCGAAGGCCAGCTGCACGGCCTGGTCTACCCCGGCTTCCTGAGCGCGACCCGTCCCGATCGTCTGGCGTGTCTGCCGCGTCTCCGTCTGCCTCGGGCGCCTCGCCCAGCTGGAGGCGCGCCGGCCCACCCTAGATGCCGAGCGACGCGCACTGGTGGACGAGTTCCGCTGGGCTATCGAGGAGCTGAGGGTCTCACTCTTCGCGCAGCAGCTCGGCACCCGCGGGAAAGTCTCGCCGAAACGGCTGGAGAAACTCTGGCACCGCATCACCGGCGTCACGGGCTAGCGCGACTGACGGCCTTCCCACCGTCAGTGCGTCGAGTCCGGGTCGGCCTTCTCCGGCGTCTTCAGGGCCTTCTCCAGGAAGGGGCCCACCAGGTCGAGGGGCAGCGGGAAGACGATGGTGGACGATTTCTCTCCCGCGATCTCGCGCAGGGTCTGCAGATAGCGCAGCTGCATGGCGAGGCGCTCCGATTCGAGCGTCTTCGCAGCGTCGGCCAGCTTCTGTGCCGCCTGGAATTCGCCCTCGGCGTTGATCACCTTGGCGCGCCGCGCACGCTCGGCTTCGGCCTGCTGGGCGATGGCGCGGATCATGCTCTCGTCCAGGTCCACATGCTTGATCTCCACGTTCGCCACCTT
>JARRPZ010000042.1:0-26682 GCA_037382365.1 Gammaproteobacteria bacterium | reverse complement strand
CGCTCCCGCTGCTGGCCAAGCTGTTCGCACTGGCCATCGTGTTCCTGATCCTGACGATCCATATCGGTGACGCCGTGGGCTTCAACCCGTGACAGCCGATCGAAACGTCTGGACCTTCGTCACCCTGGCCGGCTGCGCCACCCTCGTTGTCTTCCAGCTGCTCGATCTCGATATCGCCGCCGCCGTTGCCAAACTCACGGCATCCACGGGCTTCGTGATCGTCGCGGTCCTGTCGGGCGCGGCGGAAACCGGCTGGGGCCGAGCATTGCTCGCCGGCCTCGCGGCTTCGTGGCTCGGCGACGCTTTCCTGCTGGGGACCACCGATACCTGGTTCCTGCTCGGTCTCGCCGCCTTCCTGCTGGCTCACCTGGCTTACCTCACCGCGTTCCTGACCCGCGGGGTCCACATCGGCTGGGTCGCCGGCGCGACGCTGCCGGTGATGGTCTTCTCCGCCGGCGTGGCGATGTGGCTCATGCCTCACGTCGGCGCGGGCCTGCGCATCCCGGTGCTCGCCTACCTCGTGGTCATCAATCTCATGGTGATCGGGGCCGTCGGCACCCGCGGTGCCGGCGCGACCTGGCTCCTGCCGGCGGGCGCCCTCGCCTTCTATTTCTCGGATCTGGGCGTCGCTGCCCGGCAGTTCATGCGACCGGAATTCCCGCCCTACGTGTGGAGTCTGCCGCTCTACTACGCCGGCCAGCTGATGCTGGCCCGCAGTCCGGCCGGACGGGGCCCTCTCACCGCGCGCTGATCAATCCAGACGCTTGCGAAACCGGAGGATTGCCGCACTCATCGTGACGGCGAAGAAGATGCCGAGCGCCTGCAGCGAAGGCGTCAGATCCGACAGTGTCGCTCCGCGCAGGACGATGCCGCGCACCATCACGACGAAATGCGTCAGCGGCAATAGATTCCCGACCCATTGGGCGGGCGGCGGCATACCGTCGAACGGGAACATGAAGCCGGACAGCAGGATGGAGGGCAGGAAGGTGAAGACCGTGAGCTGCATTGCCTGGAACTGGGTCTGCGCGAATGTCGAGATGACGAGGCCGAGACCCAGCGTCGCCGCGATGAAGACGAGGCTCGCCGCATAGAGGTCCCAGAGGCTCCCGAATACCGGCACGTCGAACAGCACCATGCCGGTAATCAGTATGATCGACACCTGTGCAAGACCGATGAGAATGTAGGGGAGAATCTTCCCCGCCATCAGTTCCGTATTGCGGATCGGCGTGGTGATCAGGAGCTCCAGGTTGCCCCGCTCCCGTTCGCGCACGATGGCCACCGCCGTGAACAGCACCATGGTGAGATTCAGGATGACGCCGATCAGTGCCGGGACGATCTGCACTGCGGAGCGGCGCTCGGGATTGTAGTAATTGCGCAGCTCGAACAGCCCGTGATCCTCCCTGCCGGCTGCCTCCCTGGCGACGAATGGCATCTCCCGCAACCGGCGGGCGACGCCGGCGATGGACGGGTCGCTGCCGTCCACCAGCAGCTGGGCGGCCGGCCGGTCGCGATCCAGCAAACGGCGTTCGAAGTCGTGCGGGATGACGACAGCGACGGCGATCTCGCCGCGGCGCATCATCGCCTCCAGTTCGCCGGGACCGTCGGCTACCTGCAGGAATTCGATCACCTGACTGGCCTGGATGTCCGCGACGAGCCGGCGCGACAGCTGCGTCCGCGCCTGATCGGCAATACCGCCCCTGAGGTCTCGCACATCGGTGTTGATCGCATAGCCGAACAGCACGATCTGCAGCAACGGGATGCCGACGATCATGCCGAAAGTGAGCCGGTCGCGGGAGAGCTGACGTGCCTCCTTGCGCACGATCGCGAGTATGCGCCGGAGTGACTTCACTGATCCTCTCCGGACCGGCGGAACCCGGTCGCGGCGACGAAGACGTCTTCGAGATTGGCGCTCGTCCTGCGCACCTCCGCCGCGAGCGAAGCGGAGCGCAGCTCCCGGGTCAGCCGCCCGGCAGGATCGGGCAGGTCAGGGTCGACCATCACGTGCAGCCGGGAGCCGAGCTGGGCCACGGCACGCACGTAGCCTGCCGCGGCGAGTGCGCTGCGTGCCTCGTGGGGCTCGTCCGTCGCGACGTCCAGGACCGTCGCATCGATACCGTCGGCGAGCTCGGCCGGCGTGCCTTCGGCGACCAGCCGGCCGCGGTGGAGGATCGCCAGCCGATGGCAACGCTCGGCCTCGTCCATGAAATGGGTGGAAACGAGGATCGTGGCGCCGCGAGCGGCGAGATCGAAAAGACTGTCCCAGAAATCGCGCCGGCTCTGGGGATCGACCGCACTGGTCGGTTCATCGAGCAGCAGGAGCTCGGGGTCGTGCAGCGTGACGCCGGCCAGCGCGAGCCGTTGTTTCTCACCACCGCTCAGTGTGCCTGCCCGCTGCCGCAGGTGCCCGCGCAGGGAGTAGCGATCGAGACTCGCCTCGATGGCGGTCCGCTTGTGGCGGCGCCCCAGCCCGTAGATGTCCGCGATGAATTCCAGATTCTCCGCGACCGTGAGATCGCGGTAAAAGGAAAACGTCTGCGTCATGTAGCCGATCCGCTCCCGCAGCCGCTCCGCATCCCGGGGCATGTCGAACCCCAGCACGCGCACGCTGCCGGCCGTGGGTTTCAGAAGCCCGCACAGCATGCGGATCGTCGTCGACTTGCCCGAACCATTCGGACCGAGAAAGCCGTAGATCCGCCCGCGCGGGATCGCCAGGGAGACACCGTCCACGGCAACCAGGTCGCCGAAAGATCGGGTCAGCCCGCTGGAAACGATGGCCGGATCGGGGTTCATCGCAAGCCGGGAAAACCGACCTCCACCGGCACGCCGGACGGAAGGTCACGGGCACGCTCGTCGGTCACCGTGACTTCGGCGACGAAGGCGAGCCGGCTGCGATCACGTTGTGTCAGGGCAAAGTAAGGCGTGAAGCTCGCCTCTCGCGCGATATAGCGGACCTCGCCCGCGAGCGGCGAGGCGACGCCGTCGACGTGGATCTCTGCCCGCATGCCCGGAGAGATACGGGCACGCAGCGGTTCCGGCACATAGATACGTGCGTAGGGCGTACCGGCGGCGAGCATCACGATCACCGGCGCCCCGGCCGGCGGCCGCTCGCCGATCTCGTACGGGATCGCCTCGATGATACCGTCGCGAGGCGCCCGGATCTCCAGCCGTGACAGCGTGAGTTTCGCGCCCCGAAGGATCGCCCGTGCGCGCTCGAGTTCCGCCTCGGCCTGGCCGAGTTCCTCGGCGGTCGTGCCCTGCAGCAGCTCTTCCAGGCCCGCGCCGGCTTCGTCGGCATCAGCCTGTGCCATCTCCAGCTTATCGCGCAAACGATCGACGTCGGCTGCACTCGCCAGATTGTCCTCGCGCAGTTGCTGAATGCGCTCGTATTCCCTCTCCTGGATCGAAAGGTGTTCCCGGGCACCGCGCAGACGGGCCCTGGCCTGGGAGATGCGCTCGCTGCGCGGGCCGCGCACGAGTTCCGCCAGCCGCTGCTCCGCGCGTTGCACGTCCGCCGTCGCTTCCGCGACCCGCGCTTCGTACAGCGCCGTCTCGAGCCGGGCCAGCGGCTGGTCTGCGCTCACCGCTGCACCCTCGGTCACGGTAATCTCGACGATCCGCTCCTGCGCCTCGGCGATCAGCTCCAGGCGATCGCGTTCCAGCGTACCGACCAGTGGCAACGGGGAACCCGTGCCGTCGCAGGCGGCCACCCATACCGCCATCAAGACCATGAAGATCCCGCGCGGGCCGGGCGAACGGAAGGGGTGAGGCACGCGAATCCCCACTCAGCCGCCGACGATGCCGGTCCCGATGATCTCGCCGAGCCGCCGCGTGAGCTCCCGGTTCTCCCGGTAGTCCACCGGCGCGACCACGAGACTCGGGCCCGCGTCGGCGAAAGCCGCCTCCAGCACCGGACGAAACTCCCGCGAACGCTCGACCCGATAGCCGCTCCAGCCGAAGGAATCAGCGAGCTTCAGCCAGTCCGGATTGCCGAAGCCGAGCGCCGTATGGCGACCGAACTCGTCGTCCTGTTTCCAGCTGATGAGGCCGTAGCCGCCGTCCTCCCAGACCAGCATCACGATGTCGCTGCCCAGTCGCTTCGCGGTCTCCATCTCCTGGACGTTCATGAGGAAGCCGCCGTCGCCGGCGATGCCGAGTACCCGTCGGTCCGGATGCACGATGTTGGCGGCGATGGCGCCGGGCAGCGCCGAACCCATGGAACAGAAGCCGTTCGGGATCAGGCAGGTGTTGGGTTCGTGGCAGTGATAGTGACGCGCGATCCACATCTTGTGGGCGCCGACGTCGGACAGAAGGATGTCGCTCGCCCCCATGACCCGGCGCGCATCCCAGAGCATCTTCTGCGGCCGGATCGTGCCCTCCGTGTCGTCGTCGGCATGGGCCGCGAGTTCCTCGGTCATGCGCGCGCGCACGCGCCGCTGCGAGGCCAGATCGAAGTCCGGCAGCCCGCGCTCGCGCACCCGCTCGTTCAGCATCCAGAGGGTGTGGGCGAGGTCGCCGACGAGTTCCACCTGCGGGTCGTAATGCTGGTCGATCTCCGCCGGCAGGAAATCGGCGTGCATGATGGTCTTGTCCCGGTGCGGATTCCAGAGCCGCGGGTGATACTCGACCATGTCGAAACCCAGGGTGATGACGAGATCCGCCTCGTCGATGGCCAGGGTGGGGATGTCCTTCGCACCGAGGCCGATGGTGTAGAGGCAGTAATCGGCATCCATGTCCACGGCGCCCTTGGCCATGAAGGTGCTCAGCACACCGATGCCCGTCGCCTCGCAGAACAGCCTGAGCTGCTTCGAGGCCCGGCGGCGTATGGTGCCGTTGCCGGCGATGATCACCGGCCGTCTCGCCCCGGTCAGCATGTCGAATGCGCGATCCGTGATCTTGTCGTCCGGTCCCGGGCGACGGAACCGCCGGGGCACCAGCGGCTGCGCCTCCACATCCCGCTTGGCGACGTCTTCGGGCAGTTCGATATGCACCGCACCGGGCTTCTCGGTGCGGGCCAGTCGCACGGCCTTGCGCACGATCTCCGGGATGGTGCGGGCGTTATGGATCGTCGTCGCCCACTTGGTGACCGGTTCGAACATGCCGACCACGTCCATGATCTGGTGGGATTCCTTGTGCAGGCGCAGGGTCGAGCCCTGCCCGGTCAGCACCAGCATGGGCGCCCGATCCATGTTGGAGTCGGCGACCCCGGTGATGAGGTTCGTGGCCCCCGGGCCCAGCGTACCGAGCGCCCCCGCCGGGTTACCCGTGAGACGCCCGTAGATCTCCGCCATGAAGGCGGCGCCCTGCTCGTGGCGGGTCAGAACGAAGCGGATCTTCCGGCTCGCCTCGAGAGACATCATGAAGTCCGCGTTCTCTTCGCCGGGCACGCCGAAAATGTACTCGATACCCTCGGTCTCGAGGCAGCGCACCAGCAGATCGGATGCCTTCACTCACACCTCTCCTCTACGCACCGGCCTCGGCCTCGGCCGCGGTGTCGTGGTTTTCCCGTCTCCATGATAGACAGGATGATCGCTACCATCACCCCGTAACGCTTTCGGCAGCGGGGAAGGACCGTGCAGGAACTCAGCGGGGAATATGACTGGATCGTCGTCGGCTCCGGTTTCGGAGGCAGCGTCTCGGCATTGCGCCTGGCGGAGAAGGGCTACCGCGTGGCGGTACTGGAGAGCGGACCGCGCTATCGCGACGAGGATTTCGCGAAATCCGCTTCCTGTGGGCGCCCGCCCTCGGGCTGCGCGGCATCATGCGCCTGGTGCCGTTCAGCGACGTCTTCGTGGCGGCCGGGGCCGGCGTAGGCGGCGGCAGCCTGGTCTATGCCAATACCCTCTACCGCGCCGCGCCCGAATTCTTCGCGAACCGGCAATGGGCGGATCTGGCCGACTGGGCATCGGAACTCGAACCCCACTACGACACGGCCGAGCGCATGCTGGGCGTCAACGTCGTGCCCTTCGAGAGTCCGGGAGACGAACTGCTGCGCTCGATCGCCGGCCACTTCGGCACCGAGGAGACCTTCCGCCGGACACCGGTGGGCGTGTTCTTCGGCGAGCCCGGCACGACCGTCGACGACCCGTATTTCGGTGGCGACGGCCCTCCGCGCACCGGCTGTTCGCGCTGCGGTGCCTGCATGGTCGGGTGTCGCGACGGGGCGAAGAACACGCTGGTCAAGAATTATCTGTATCTCGCGGAGAAGCGCGGCGCCACGATAATCGCCGACTCGGAGGTCACCGACATCCGGCCGGCCGGGCAGGCGGACGGCAGCGACGGCTATATCGTCACCGCCGGAAGACCGGGTGCATGGGTACGGCGCAACCGGCGGCATTACCGGGCCGGCGGCGTCGTCCTGGCAGCCGGTGCGCTGGGCACCAACCGACTGCTCGCGAACTGCAGGCACCGGGGGTCGCTGCCGCGCATCAGCGACCGGCTCGGCCAGCTCGTGCGGACCAACAGCGAATCCGTGCTCGCCGTCACGCTGCCCGACGAGTCGCGCGCCACCTGGAACAGTGTGGCCATCAGCGCCAGTATCCATGTCGACCACGACACCCACATCGAGGTCGTCACCTACGGCCAGCGCGGGGACTTCATGGGTACGCTGTTCACCCTGCTGACCGGCAAGGGCACGCGGCTGACGCGACCGCTGATGCTCGGCGGCCAGGCTGTGCGGCATCCGTTCCGCTTCCTGAAGTCGCTGTGGCCGGTGGGATGGGCCCGCCGCACCGTGGTCCTGCTGGTGATGCAGACCCTCGATAACGCGATCAGTTTCCGCACCGTGCCGAAGTGGTTCGGATCCGGTGTGCGGCTGAAGACGGCCCAGGATCCGGAGAAGCCGAATCCCACCTATATCGACGCTGCCAACCAGGCTGCCGCCTGGCTGGCCGAGCGCAACGGCGGCCTGCCGCAGAGCATGCTGATGGAGGCCCTCGCGAACATACCCACCACGGCCCACATCCTGGGCGGCGCCGTCATCGGCAGGGACGAGACGACCGGCGTCATCGACCGGGATCAGCGGGTCTTCGGCTATCGTGACCTGCTGGTGTGCGACGGCGCTGCAGTGCCCGCCAATCCTGGCGTCAACCCCTCGCTCACGATCACGGCGATGGCGGAAAAGGCGATGGCCGCCGTTCCCGAACGCGAATCCGCCTCTGCCTGAGCGCTCGGCTTCCCGTTGTGTTCGTGCAAGAATCGCCCGGGGACGTTACGGGAGTCCGGATGCAGCCCTATCACAAGATCATGGTGCCGGTGGATCTGGCGCACGTCGCCAGCCTGGAGAAGGCGTTGCGCACCGCGGCGGATCTCGCCACCCATTACCGCATCCCGGTCTGCTACGTCAGCGTCACCGGCAAGCGCGAGAAACTCACCGATGCGGAGGCCGACGCCTTCCAGGAAGCGCTGGAGTCCTTCGCACTGGATCAGGCCGAACGGCACGGATTCGAGGCGACTGCGTCTGCCTGTGTCCGCGACGAGGCGGCGCCCGACGTGCGCGAGACGCTCATGCGCATACTCGAGGAAAGCGGTGCCGACCTGGTCGTCATGGCCTCGCACATTCCGGACGTGGACGACCGCATGTTCGCGTCGAACGCAGCCTACGTCGCCGCGAGCGCGCCGGTGACGGTCATGGTGGTGCGCTGAGCGTCACCGGGCGGGAGACTGCCCGAGCTCCATCCGCAGAGCGAGCAGCTCGCGCAGGTCGTCGACGGACACGACGCCGATGAGCCGGCCGTCCTCGACCACCAGCCGCTGGCGCCCTTCCGCGGCGCCGAACAGGCTCGAGGCGAGATCGGTGAGTTTCTCGTCGGGCGCTACCGTGTTCTGTTCCGAGCAGGGCGAGACGATGTCCGCGACGGCCGTCCCGTCCCACCGCTCTTCCGGGATGTCCTTCACACGCTCGACGGTGGCACAACCGACCAGTGCGCCGTCCTGCACGACGGGGAACAGGCGGGATCGATAGCGGTAGACGTAGTCGTCGACGAAATCGCGCAGGCTGAGCGAGCGTTCGACGGTGACCGGGTCGGTCTTCATGACGTCCCGCGCCGTCTGCGGCGCCGCGCACGAACATGCCGATCAGCACGTACCACATGCCGCCGATGAAGGCGCCGCCCAGCACCGAGACCACACCGAGGAATATCAGGACGAGCCCGAAGAGCGACCCCATGGTGCTGGCGATCCGGGTCGCTTGCCGGATGTCCCCCCGCCAGGCCCAGAGTCCGGCCCGCAACATCCGTCCTCCGTCCAGCGGATAGGCGGGAATGAGATTGAAGACCGCCAGTGCGACGTTGATGATCGCCAGGTAATAGAGCACGCCGACGACCGGCACCGGCAGGCCGGCCGCAGCGGCGGCGAAGTGCAGCACCCAGCAAATGCCGGCGAGTAGCAGGCTCGACAGCGGCCCCGCGCCGGCCATGAGGAACTCCACCTTCGGCTCATTCGGTTCGTGGCGCATCTCGGCGACGCCCCCGAACATGAACAGTGTGATACCGCCCATCTTCAGTCCGTAATAGCGGGCGACCAGGGAGTGGCAGAGTTCGTGGAAAACGATGGACAGGAGGATGCCCAGCGCGCCGGCGATGCCCATCCACCAGTAGGTCGCATCGGCGAGATCCGGATACTGCCCGGGGAAGAACCCCTTGGCCAGCGTCCAGGTGATCAGGAGACCCAGCAACAGCCAGGTGAGATTCAGCTTCACTTCGAAGCCGAAGATCGTGAACAGCGGAAAGCCGCGCGTGATAAGAGGTTTCTTGTCGGCCATGGGCTGAAACTAGCAGATCGTTGCCGCTCCCGGCGCCTGTGGCAGATACATACGCGGCTACATGCGCGGCTACATGCGCGGCCCGAGTGTTCGACGTTACTGCGAAATGCTTGAAAGTCGGAGCGGAACCGCAATAATGCGGGCACCCTGACTGCCCGGCCCGGTGGCCCTCCATGTTGTCCGATCAAGAATCCGGTCGCGGAACCCTGCGACTCGTATCGATTTTTCTCGCTCTGTCGACCTTCGCCCCGCTGCCGGCGATGGCGGCGAACGACCGGCCCTGGGAGCCCGGCTGGTCCGTCGTGCCGTACGGATGGCTCGCCGGCTTCGACGGCGAAATCGGCGTGAATTCGGCGGGTCTGGACCCGGGCGGCGGTCTGGGTCTCGCGGACCTGGTCGAGTTCTCGACCGACGGCGAACTGGAGGAGATCGGCTTCATGCTCTACGCCGCGTGGCGCGGAGAACGCTGGTCGGCCGCGGTCGACAGCGTCTGGGCGAACGTGAAGCAGGATGCGAAGCTCGTGCTGCGCGGCCTGCTGCCGGATTCGTCGCTGCGCCTGACGATCGACGGCAACATCTACCACGCCACGCTTGGCTATCTGCTCAGCGAGACCGAACGCTCCGCCCTCGTCGCCTACGGCGGCGCGCGATACTACGACGTGGAACTGGTGGTCGACGCCTCCGGCGGCCTGCTGCCGTCACCGGTGTCGGCCAGCGGTTCCACCCAGTGGCTGGACGCCACGGCCGGCCTGCGCTGGACCTACAGGCCGAGCCCCCGCTGGGACATCACGGCGCTCGCCGATTTCGGCGCCGGCGACTCCGACGCGAGCTGGCAGGTATTCGCGACGATCGGCTACCACTTCAGCTGGGGTGCGATCCGTGCCGGTTATCGGCGGCTCGACGTCGACTACCAATCCGGAGACTACGTGCTGGATGCCGCGCTGGAGGGACCGCTGGTCGGCGTGGCGTTCCAATTCTGACCGGAAATATTCCGACCGGTACTCCTGCCGGTAATCCCGATTCCCGCCTGCCGCTGTCGCTGCTGTCCATGATCGGCAGGCCGAGCTGCGATGACGTCTCTTGGTGAGCGTTTCGTTAGTCTCCGCGCCGGATCAGCGCCAGCGGAAACTCACCGAGGCGCGGATCGTACGCGGCTCGAGGGGGTGGAAGTGGATATCTTCCACCCCCTCGGCCGCTTCGCCCGGGAGGCGGGAAGCGTAATAGTAGGAGATGTCGGCATCGTCCGAGTCGAACAAATTGAAGACGTCCAGCCGATACTCGAAGCGCCCGCTGCGATAGCCTAGCCCTGCATTGACGAGCAGCGACTCGTCCGAGCGCACGCTGCCGTCCTCCGTGAGCGGCGCCTCGCTCAGCCAGCGCAGCCTGGCACTGGCGAACAGGCCGTTGGCCCAGTTCGCGTTCACGCCGGTCGTGAACGTGGATTCGACAGCCCCGGGGATTTCACGACCGCCACCCTGATCCGTCGCGAACTCCGCGTTCGTGGTGGTGTAGGCGGCGTGCAGGGCCAGCCATTCGGTCGGCCGCCAGAATGCCGTGGCCTCGAACCCCACGCGTTCGGTCGCGTCGTTGGGCTCCGTATTGCCGGCATCCCCGACGTACACGAGTTCCGAATCCAGCTCCAGCCAGAAGATGACGAAGGTGGCATTGAAGCCGGTACCCCTTTCGACGCGCAGGCCGACCTCCGCACCTTCGGATGCCACGAGCGCCTCGACCGGATCCGACGGCTCGCCCGTCACCGGATCCACCTCGATCGTCGTACCGCGCACATCGTTGGAATGGAAACCGCGCCCCCAATTCACATAGGCCTCTGCCCCGTCGCCGAGGCGATAGGCAAGGCCTGCGCCGGGGCTGAGTATGGACTCGTTCCCCGTACCGCTGTTCTCGGTGCGGAAAGCGTCGACGTCCCATTCGTACCAGTCGGCGCGCAGGCCCCCGAAGAAGCGCAGCCGGTCATTGAAGCGGTAGTCGGCCTCCGCCCAGGCGGCGACGGAGAGCTCGTCGACGGAGTCCTGTCGGACGATCTCGTTACGGACCCGTCCCTCCGTACCATAGAGTCCGACTTCTGAGATATCGTCCAGACGGAACTCCCCGCCCCAACGCAGGATCACATCCCGTTCTCCGCGCCCGAGCAGACTGTCGCCATCTATCCGCAGCCCGTAGATGCGCCGTTCGTCATCCTGCTCGAATTCGTCACCGGTCAACGGGTCATCCAGCGCATAGGTGAAGTTGGAGTAGAGCCGGAAGTCGTAATCGATGGCGTAGGCGGTCGCCCGCCAGCTGTCGAAGTCGAGTGCGGCGGTCAGCGCATAGCGCTGGGTCTCGCCGCCGAGATCCGGGTCGATATAGCCCAGGCGATCGATCAGGCCCGCTGCCACGGCCCGCAGGGGGATCTGGTCGGTGGACGTCCACTCGCCATCGTAGCCCTGCGCCGAGATGCTGGCGCTCCCGCCGGCCAGGTCGAACATCCAGGCCGCGTAGAACTTGTACTGCTGCAGGTCCTCGTCGAGCTCCCAGGGGCCATCGTAACGGGTCGCGTCGACGGCACCGGTGAAGCTGCCCATCGAAGTCTGGAGCGACCCGGCGGCCAGCGCACGCCAGTACCCATCCTCGCCGGCCGTGGCGCTCAGGACCGGTCCGGGCAGCGTGTCGTAGAGTTTGAAGTCGACACTGGCTGCCGTACCGAAATCGCCAACCTCGGCGGAGTAGGGCCCGCGTCGGTACGAAGTCGTCTCCACGAGTTCGGGGATCAGGAAATTCAGGTCCAGGTATCCCTGCCCGTGCCCGTTGGTCCGCAGGTTGATCGGCACGCCCTCCACCGATACCGCGAAATCCGTACCGTGATCGAGGTTGAAGCCGCGGATGAAGTACTGATTGGCTTTGCCGGTGCCCGAGTGCTGGGTCGCGACCATGCCGGGCACGGACTCGACCAGTTCACCCACTCTCAGCAGTGGTGGCAGCCTGATGTCGTCGTAGCCCACGATGCCCTCGGATGCGGCCCGCGACTCGCCGACCAGCGAAGTCTCCCTGCCGTAGGTGACGATCTCCTCGATCCACTCTTCTCCGGTCTCGTCCCCGGCCGCCGCCTGAGCGACTGACAGGCAGGGAGTCAGGAGCAGCGCGGTCGCGCCCGCCGGAGCAAGTGTCTTCATCATCCCGTCTTTCTCGCCGTATTGGTCCAGTTGTCGGTTCTGCAGCATCCGCGGGAGGCTCCGTGAAGCCGATCGGTACGGACTTGCCCGCTCATTCGCAATCGTGTCTAGTGTCAGGGTTCGCTATAGGGAAGCACGGGAACTGAATACCGAGAATCCATCGGTTTTGTCATGAGTTCGACGTCTCGCACCATCATTGACTGGATCGGCGGTGTGCGCAGATCCCGCATGCCGGATCTCGGCGATCGCGAACTCGCCGTGCTGCAGGCGATCTGGGCGCACGGCGAGTCCTCGGCGCAGCAGGTACAGGTGGCGCTCGGCAGCGACGAGGTGACCCTCAGTACGGTCCAGAGCACCCTGGAGCGACTGACCCGGAAGGGTCTGCTCCAGCGCGAAAAACACAGCCGCGCCTACCGTTACTCTGCTCTTTACAGCCGCTCCGAGGTGATCGGCCGGCTCATTCGCGATATCGCCGAGGACCTCGCCGGCGGCGACCTGGCTCCGATGGTCTCCGGATTCGCAAGCTACGTGGCCACCGAAGCGCCCGGGCTCGAAGCGGATCTGGATCGACTGATCGCAAGGCAGGAGGGCGATGATGATGACTGACGCCACGTGGACTCCCGTCCAGCTGTTCGTGGTCGCTTTCGCCGCGCTGGCGATAGGCTCGATCGCCGCAGCACTGCTGTATCCTGCGTTCAGGCGTGTGCTCCGCCACTGTGCGCCGGCCACACGCTCGCTGGTCACCCTCGTGTACGCTCTCATGGCGCCCATCTCCGCCCTGATCGTGACCCTGCTGTCGTACCAGCCGCGATATGCGGAGCTGCTGGTTCCCGGACACTGCCACGCGGGCAGCTGTGGATCCCACCCGCCGCTGTTCCCTGTGGACACGCCGGGCGGCCTCGGCCTGACGGCAGTCTCGGTACTGCTCTGCGGTCTGGCGCTGGCGGGCATCTTCCTTGGACTGCGCATGGGGCACCGGCGCCTTCGGACGTTGGCCGCATTCGGTCGGCGGACCGCGGGACACGACTATTACGAGGTCGAGAGCCGTGATCTCATCGCCTGGTGCTGCGGGCTGTGGAACCCCCGGATATTCGTGTCGAGAGCGTTAGTGGAGCACCTGACTCCGGAACAGTTCGCCGTCGTGGTCGACCACGAGAGGGCTCACGCCGCCCGGCTGGACAATCTGCGGGCCGCCATACTCGACTGGTGCACGCTCCCGTGGCCGGCAGCCCGGCGACGCGACATCCGCCGGGATCTCACGACGGACTGTGAGCAAGCGTGCGACCGGCTTGCCCTGGAGCGGTCGCGCGACGTCGCAGTGTTCGCCGAAACGCTGGCAGCCATCAGGAATCCGGCATCATGCGTCCCCGCGGGCCGCGCTCTCGGCTTCGGACACGACGGGGAGGGAGTCCGGATCGCCGCCGCGTCCATGGACGAGGCATCGTTCCGACCATCGATCCGGGCGTGGCTCCTGCTGGTGCTGCTGTATGCCTCCCTGACGATCACGACCACCAGCGTCTCGCATTACGTGCTGGAGTGGTTCGGTGCGATAGGCTACTGACCGGCCGCCGCGAGGAGCTGCTCCACTTCGTCGTCGCTGGTCTGACCGAAGTGCTGGTACCAGTAGCCGACCGCCATGTAAGGCGACGGCGTGTCCAGACAGACGACCTCGTCCGCAACCCGCCGCATCTCCTCGGCCGCTTCCGCCGAGGCAGTCGGCACGGCCACCACGACGCGCTCGGCGCCGAGCTTGCGCACGGCCTGCACCGCGGCGAGCATCGTCGAGCCGGTCGCCATCCCGTCGTCCACGAGGATCACGGTGCGCCCGCGCACGATCAGCGGTTCCCGGTCGCCGCGATAGGCCTGCTCGCGCCGTCTCAATTCCAGGCGCTCCCGTTCGATGACGGGGGCCAGGGCCTCCTCGTCGACCCCGGCCATGCGCATCACCCGCTCCGAGAGCACCTGCACGCCGCCGGAGGCGATGGCGCCCGCTCCCAGTTCGGGCTGATAGGGCACGCCGATCTTCCTGACGACGAGCACGTCCAGGTCACCGTCGAGCGCCTTCGCAACTTCGCTGGCCACGGGCACGCCGCCCCGGGGCAGTCCCAGTACCAGCGGCGATTCGACGACGAGCCGGTCACGCAGGATCTGCCCGAGCCTCTGACCGGCGTCGATCCTGTCTCTGAATACCGTCATGTTCCTCACCTCCAGACAGAGTGTGACTCCCGACGCGGCAGCCTGGAAATCCGTAACGGCCGCGATCCCGCCTATAATGGCCGGGTGACTCCTCTCCCGGATGAACACGGCACGCGGTCGGCCGACGCACCAGTCAGCACTGACGACGAACCGACGACCGGCCGCAAGCTGCGATTCCTGCAATCCCCGGCGAGCTATCCCGAGGCCACGGAGGACGTCCGTTCCATCGAGACCCATTTCGCCTGGGTGTTCCTGACCGACGAGTACGCCTGGAAGTTGAAGAAACCCATGCGGGCCCAGGCAGTCGACTACCGGCGGCTCGAGGACCGGGAGTATTACTGCCGCGAGGAATTGCGCCTGAACCGCCGGCTCGCGGCGTGGGTCTATCTCGACGTCGTCGCCCTTACCGTGACGGCGGACGGCGCTTTCGAACTCGGCGGGGACGGCCGCGCGGCCGACTGGCTCGTGAAGATGGTGCGCCTGCCGGAGGCGGAGATGATGGACAATCTCATCCGGTCAGGCCGATTCGGCGAAGCCGAATGCGAGCGCATCGCCGGCCACCTCGCCCGCTTCTACGCGGGACTGACACCGGAACGCCTCACGCCGGAGGCATACGTTTCCCGCCTGCTGGCCGAAGCGGACGAACAGCAACGTCATTTCGCCGGCATCGACGACGCGATAGCCACCCAACCATGGCAGGCGGCGCTGGACGACCAGCGTCGCTACATCCGCACCAGGCCGGGCCCGATCGGCGAGCGCGCGGCAGCGGGCCGTATCGTCGAAGCCCACGGGGACCTCAGGCCGCAACACGTCTACCTGGGGTCGCGTTTCGCGGTCATCGACTGCCTGGAGTTCTCCCGCGATCTGCGCATCCAGGACAGCGCCGAGGAGATCGCCTTCCTCGCGCTGGAGTGCCAGCGAGTCGGGGACCGCGAGCTGCGCGATCTGTTGCTGGAGGTATGGCAGGCGACGAGCGGCGATCCGCCGGACGCATCACTGCTGTCCTTCTATCTCAGCCGGCGCGCGATCGTGCGGGCCATCCTGTCGGCATGGCATCTCGACGACCCGCACTTCGACCGGCAACACTACATCGAAGAAACGGAGCATTACGTCGGACTCGCCCGACAGTTCATCCGCGAGGCGCTGTCCGCGGCCGAACGCTAGTCCTCCGGCTCGCCCAGCAGTTCGACCAGCGAGCCGTCCTCGTTCAGCCGGCGGATCGCGTCGCCGATCAACGGCGCGACGCTCAGTGTGGTCAAACGGGCGGCAAACGCGTCGCTGATGCTGCCGAGCGGCGCGACGCTGTCGGTCACGATCACCGCGTCCAGCGCCGACTCCGCGAGCTGCTCGCCGGCGGGATCCACCAGCAGGCCGTGGGTGGCGACGGCGATCACGCCACGCGCGCCCAGGGCGTCGCAGGCGGCGGCCGCGCGGACGAGTGTGGTACCGGTACTGATCAAATCGTCCAGCAGGATGGCGATGCGGCCCTCCACGTCGCCGACCACGGTATCACCCGTCAGGACCTCGCGGCTGCGCTTCTTGTTGATGAACGCATCCGTGACTCCCCGCCCGAGGGTCGCTTGCAGCGCCTCGCGGAAAGCCGTCGCCCGCTTGACCCCGCCCACGTCCGGCGAGACGACCGCGAGCGACTCGTCGCCCAGACGTGCCGCCAGATGATCGACGAACAGGCGCTTCGCCTCCAGGTGTTCGGTGCGGCAGCGGAAGGCGTTCTGATACGCAGCGAGATTGTGCACGTCCAGGGTCACCACCCTGTCCAGACCGCTGGACTCGAGCATGGCGGCGACATAGCGGGTGGTCACCGGATCCCGGCTCCGCGTCTTCCGATCCTTGCGGGCGTAAGCGAGGTACGGGATCACGGCCGTCAGGCGGGCCGCGCCGGCATCGCGCAGTGCGCCGAGCAGGAACACGAGCCGGCACAGCTTGTCGTTGACGCTGTGGCCCGCCTCGCTGTGGAGCGACTGGATGACGTAGACGTCCTCGCCCCGGACGGATTCGAGCGGCCGGATCTTGTGTTCGCCATCGGCGAAATCCCGCTCACGCAGACGCCCCGGCACACAGCCGATGCGCTCGCAGACCGACGCCGCGAAATGGCTGGAAGTCGCAGGTGCGAATACCTTCACCCTTGAGATGCTAGTGCAGCATATGCACTGTTACAGTAGGTACATGAACGGATCGGAGGACAGCCATGGCATCGTCGGAAGCACCGCTGAAGCCCCGCCGGGGTGACGCGCTCATCGTGGTGGACGTACAGAACGATTTCCTGCCGGGCGGAGCCCTGGGCGTGGCGGAGGGGGACGAGGTCATCCCGGTGCTGAACAAATACAGCAACCTGTTCGAGAAACTCGATCTGCCCATCGTCGCCACCCGTGACTGGCATCCCGAGAATCACTGCTCTTTCGAGGCCCAGGGCGGACCCTGGCCGCCCCATTGCGTCGCCGGCACCGAAGGCGCCGCTTTCGCGACGAAACTGGACCTGCACGGTGACACCAAGGTCGTCAGCAAGGCCGAGACGCCCGGGGAGGAGGCCTACAGCGGTTTCCAGGGCACCGAACTGGACCGATGGCTGAAGGAGCGTGGCGTGAACCGCCTCTTCGTCGGCGGACTCGCCACCGACTACTGTGTGCGCGAGACGGTCCGTGACGGGCTGGAGAACGGCTACGAGGTAGTGCTGCTGGAGGACGCCGTACGCGCCGTGAATGTGGACCCCGCGGACGGCGAGAAAGCGATCGCCGGGATGGAGAAAGCAGGCGCCGTCAGGACGGACTTCGAACACCTCGCGGCGGCCTGAGCAGGAACTTCCATGAACGACAACGCCTGGCTCGCCCGGCTCGGCAGTCCGAACCTGACGGACCTCTATCAACTGACCATGCTGCAGGCCTACCGCCACATCGGTATGCAGGATGTCGCCGTATTCGAGTTCTTCGTTCGTAAACTGCCGGATCACCGCAATTTCCTGCTGGCGGCCGGCCTCGAACAGCTGCTCGACTATCTCACCGGCTTCCGCTTCACGGAGGAGGACCTGACGGCGTTGCGTGAGACCCGGAAGCTGGACGGGGAGTTCGTGGATTCGCTGGCGGACCTGCGGTTCACCGGCGACGTCGATGCCATGCCGGAAGGAACGGCCTTCTTCGGCAACGAACCGATCCTGCGGGTGGTGGCACCGCTGCCCGAGGCTCAGATCATCGAGACCCGCGTCGTGAATCTCCTGCAGGTGCAGACGCTCATCGCGAGCAAGGCGGCGCGGATGCGACTCGCGGCCCACGACCACCAGATGCTCGTGGATTTCGGCCTGCGCCGCGCCCACGGTGCGGAAGCCGGGCTGTTCGCCGCCCGGGCCGCCTGGATCGCCGGTTTCGACGGCACCGCGACCGTGCTCGCCCACGAGCTCTACGACATCCCGGTCTTCGGGACCATGGCGCATTCCTTCATCCAGGCCCACGACTCGGAGACCCGGGCCTTCGAGGACTTCTGCCGCAGTCAGCCCGGCAATACCGTGTTGCTCATCGATACCTACGACACCGAGGAAGGCGCGCGCAAAGTCGTGCAACTCGCACACAAGCTGGCGCCGGAGGGCCTGAAGATACGCGGCGTGCGCATCGACAGCGGCGACCTGTTCGCCAGCGCGAGGGCGGTGCGGCGCATCCTCGACGAGGGCGGTTGCGAAGACATCGACATCATGGTCAGCGGCGGATTGAACGAGGACCGGATCGCCGGCCTCGCGGCCGCCGGCATCCCGGCCACCGGGTACGGCGTCGGCACGGACCTCGACGTGTCGGCGGACGCGCCCTATCTCGACTGCGTCTACAAGCTGCAGGAATACGCGGGCATCCCGCGACGCAAGAAGTCCTCCGGCAAGGCCACCTGGCCCGGGCGCAAGCAGGTGTACCGACATTACCGCGACGACGGATGTTTCGACTACGACGTCATCGGCCTGGCCGACGAGGGACTCGACGGCGAACCGCTGCTGACACCGGTGATGCGGGACGGTGAGCGGACCGGCAGGCCGGTGCCGCTGGCGCAGAGCCGTGAACGCGCCGCGGCGCAGATGGCGGCACTGCCGACCGAGCTCGCCTTGCTGCCGGCAGCCGCCGATCCGTATCCGGTGGAGATCTCGGACGGGTTGAAGGCGATGGCCGAACGCGTCGACGAGCGGATCGAAAATCCCGGCTAGCCGGACCGACTCACGGTACGTCGGCGTCCGGCGGGCCTTTCAGTTCGACGGTGTTGCCCTCCGAGTCCTGCACGTAGATCGAGGGCCCGTAGCCCCGTGCCCCGTAGCGGCGCACCACCTCGCCGGACTCCACCCCGTGACGCGCCAGATGGGCCAGGATGGCTTCCGCATCCCAGGGTTCGATCTGCACGCAGAAATGATCCATGTTCGGTCCTTCGTCATCCGGCGCCCGGGGAAAATTCCTGCCGAGTTCGCTGTCGATGCCCACGATATCGATCAGGGAATCGCCGGCACGCAACTGGTAGAGACCGAGATCCGGCTGTTCTTTCTCCAGCGTACAGCCGAGGACGTCACGGTAGAACGCGATCAGGATCGCCGGTCGTTTCGCCCGGATGACGACGTGGTCGATGAGGCGGATTCGGACGGGATTCACGGACATGGCGGTCCTCGCTAGGTGGACGCTCCGCAGCGAAGTGTATCAGCGGCGCCGGGTGCGCCCTCCCGCAGAACCCCGTCGTGTTATCGTCGGTTTCGTGCAGGATACGGCCCATCGCATCCGGAGCCCGTCACCGCAACACCCGGGGATCACGTGAGAACATCGATCGTTGCAGCGGTAAGTGCCGCCATTGCAGTCTGTTGTCTGGTCGCGGCAGCCGCCGCCTCGCTCGCGGACGCGGCAGGCGTCTCGCCGGTCGCGATCGCCATCCACGCGGGCGCCGGCACCATGGACCCGGACGACATGTCCGCCGAGGACGAGCAGGCGATCCGCAGCAAGCTGGAAGAAGCGGTGCGCGCCGGCCACGGGGTGCTCAGCGACGGGGGTCCGAGTATCCGGGCCGTGCAGACGGCCGTGAACATCCTCGAGGACTCGCCGTTCTTCAACGCCGGCAAAGGCGCGGTCTTCAACGCCGAAGGGGAAAACGAACTCGACGCCTCGATCATGGACGGCGCCACGCTGAATGCCGGTGCGGTGGCCGCCGTCCGCCGTATCCGTAATCCCATCGACCTGGCGCTGCGCGTCATGACGGAATCCCGCCACGTCATGCTGATCGGCGAAGGCGCCGAGCGCTTTGCCGTGGAACAGGGTTTCGATCTCGCGGATGCCGACTACTTCTACACGGAAAGACGCTGGCGTCAGCTCCGGGAGGCGCAGTCGGACGAGAGCGCCAGGCGGCGGCCGCCGCACGATCGCTGGTACTCCACTGTCGGCGCGGTCGCCCTGGACCGAAACGGCAACCTGGCCGCGGGTACCTCCACCGGCGGGCTGACGAACAAGCGCTGGGGTCGGGTGGGCGATACGCCCGTCATCGGCGCCGGCACCTACGCCGACAATGGCAGCTGCGCCGTGAGTGCCACGGGCACGGGCGAGTACTTCATCCGCTACGTGGTCGCCCACAGCATTTGCATGGGGGTGCGCGACGGGGCGTCGATCGCCGACGCGGCCGGGCGTCTGATACACGAAGTCCTGCCGGCCGCCGGCGGCGACGGCGGCGTGATCGCGATGGACGCGCGGGGCAACATCGCTATGCCCCACAACACGCCCGGCATGTACCGGGCGAGCATCGACACCCGCGGCCGGGTGACGGTGGCGATCTACGCGGAACCGTGAGCGCCGCGCCTTCTGGCCGCGTCAGCCCGCCACGGCCTCCAGCTCCGCCAGCGCCTCCTCCAGGTAATCCATCAGGCGCTGCACCTGCGGCAAAGTGCGGCTGCAGGCGACGATGCCGAAATCCAGGTTTCCCGCGTAGCTGACCAGCGTGATGCTCAGTGCCTGTCCGTGGACGATGATGTTCATCGGGTACAGGCCGTCCAGTTCCGAGCCGTTCCAGTACATGCGTTTATTCGGCCCCGGCACGTTCGAGATCACCAGGTTGTAGGCCGGGAACCAGTCGGCCGTGCCGAGCAGATTGGTCAGGATGACGGGCGAGAAGGCCACGGCGGTGAACAGACTGGCCCCCTCCGGCGACAGGCCGGCGTAGAGATCCTTGCCTGCCTGCATGGATTCCTGGATGGCCCGCAGGCGTCGCTCCGGATCATCGATATCGGTCGCCAGTGAGGTGATGATGAAACCGATGGCATTCGCCGAATCGATATCGCCGCCGCTACGTACGGAGATCGGCGCCAGCGCCTTCAGCGGGCGGGCGAGCGATTCGCCCTGCGACAGGTGATAGCGACGGAGTGCTCCGGCGCTCATCGCGAGCACCACGTCATTGAGGGTGGCATCCAGTGCGCGGGCGACGCCATGGACCCGGTCGAATGGCCAGGACTGGGCCACGAGACGGCGCGAGCCGGAGATCTTGCTGGTGAGCATGCCGTGGGGGATGCGATGCCACGGCGCCGCCAGCTTGCCTCCCAGCCCGAGCCAGACCCGACCGTAGCGCATGAGGCCGCCGAGGACGTCCGTGGTCACCCCGAACTGCTGACGGATCATGTCCGCGACCGCCCGCAGGTCCGTGATCGACGCGGGTTCCGGGGGCGGCGGATTACCGATCATTCGCTTGTAGTGCTGCCAGGCTTCCAGAGAAAGCGGCGAGTAGTCCACGTGACCCGACGGCGACGACGACAACATGCTCTGCATCAGGTGCATGCCGCGTACCCCGTCGATGGCGCAGTGATGCACCTTGAAGTAGGTGGCGAATTGACGATTCCTCAATCCCTCGATGAGATACATCACCCACAGCGGCCGGTTGCGATCCAGCAGCGTCGAGTGGAGCCGGGATGCGAGCGCGAACAGCTCCCGGTAGCGGCCGGGTTTCGGGAGCGCCGCATGGCGGACGTGGTACTCCATGTCCACGTGCTCGTCCGGTATCCAGTGCTGTACGAGGCCGGTCCGGGCCAGTAATCCGGGCGCCAGGCGTTCGCCGAACGGGTCCAGCAACGGATCGTCCCGCCGCAGTATGGACAGCAGACCCCTGAGGTACGGCTCCTGCTTCACACCTTTCGGCAACGTGTAGATGCTCAGGGCACCCACGTGCATGGGCGTTTCACGGCTTTCCGCCAGCAGGAAATTGCTGTCGGCTACGCTCAGTCTCTTCACTGTCTTCCCCCGTCGCTTCCCGGCCTCGTGCAGCGCAGCATGCTTGCATCCACCGGTACGGATACTGTATCCCTCTGCAGCAGAACAAAAAAGCGTGATGCCGTCCGTTGCAGGACGACACTCGACGCGGGACATTACGTCAATACCATCCCGGTGCCTCGGGCACCCTCGGAGACATCGATGCCGACAACGGGTCCGCGCCTCGCAAGCGCCGTCTGTGCAGCCGCCCTGCTGCTCACGTCGGCTGTTGCTTCCGCGGCCGGGGACTTGTTCCCCCGGCCCGAAGGACTCGAGCCGGACATCGCTTTCTGGGCCGACATCTACAGCGCCGTACCCAGCACCGCAGGCGTGCTGCACGACTCGCGGGATCTCCGTGTGCGCTACGAGACGCTGGATCTCGGCGGCACGAGCAGCCGGCGCGCCCGCCACCGCGAGATCGAGAACCGCAAGAAGCACTACCGTCGTATCCTCGAGCGGCTCGCAAGCGGTCGTCGCGACGGTCTGGACGAGGAAGAGCGCCGGGTGCTCGCGCTCTGGCCCGACGGCGTCAGCAACCAGCGCCTGGCGCAGGCGGCACGCGACGTCCGCTTCCAGCTCGGTCAGTCGGACCGTTTCCTCGCGGGCCTGCGCCGCTCGGGCCGCTACAAGCCACACATCGCACAGGTCCTGGCCGAGCGCGGACTGCCGGCAGAGCTGATCGCACTGCCGCACGTGGAATCCTCCTTCAACCCGGATGCGTACTCCAAGGTGGGCGCGGCGGGCATGTGGCAGTTCACGCGGTCGACCGGCCGGCGCTTCATGCGCATCGACCACGTCGTGGACGAGCGCCGGGACCCGTTCCTGTCGACCACGGCGGCGGCGCGACTGCTGGAGAACAACTATGCGGTGACCGGCAGCTGGCCGCTCGCGCTGACCGGCTACAACCACGGCGTCGCCGGCATGCGCCGCGCCGCGAGGCAGCTCGGCACTTCGGACATCGAGACCATCGTGCGCAACTACCGGGGCCGCGCCTTCGGCTTCGCCTCGCGCAATTTCTATGTCGCATTCCTGGCAGCGCTGCAGATAGATCGCGAGCCCGAGAAGTACTTCGGGAAGGTAGCGATCGAAGCACCGGCCGGCCACGAATTCCTGACCGTGGAGTCGTATACCAGCGCCGCCGGCCTGGCACGGGCGCTCGGGATGACACCGGGCGAACTCCGTCGACACAACCCGGCGCTGCAGCACGCCGTATGGAGCGGCGACAAACATATTCCCCGGGGTTTCACCCTGCGTCTGCCCGCCGGCGCCCTGCGGAGCGAGCCGACTGCGGTGCTGGCTGCGCTGGGGCCGGACAGTGTCTTCGAGCGCCAGCGCCCGGACGTGATGCACAGGGTCGTCCGCGGCGACACGCTTTCCGGCATCGCGAGCTATTACGAGGTGAGCGTATCCGATCTCGTGGCACTGAACGGGCTGGCGAGCCGCCACCGCATCCGGGCGGGACAGGTGCTCAGGCTGCCTGCGGACGAGGCGACGGTGGAACTCGCACGCGTGGCGCGGGAAGCGCGGGCAGCGGCACCGCCCCCCGCTGCACCGGCGCCTCCCGCGGCGACCGACGAGCCGGCATACGACACCGAACTCATCGCCGCCGCACTGCTCGGCAATCTGCCCGCGCCCGCCGACGGGTACGAGGAAGTGGAGGGCAGCGGACTCGCGACGGCCCAGACCGCGCTGGCCGCCGATCCCGCGGACTATGCCGTCGCCGAAGACGGCACGGTGGAGATCCAGGCCATGGAGACCCTGGGCCACTATGCCGACTGGCTGCAGATACGCACCCAGCGCCTGCGGGACATCAACGGTTACAGCTTCCGCCGCCCGGTGAAGATCGGCGAACGGTTGCGGCTCGAATTCGGCACGGTGGATCGCGAGCGATTCGAACAGCGGCGCCTCGCCTACCACCAGGGTCTGCAGGAGCGGTTCTTCCAGCGCTACCGCATTAGCGATGCGGTCGAACACCGGATCCGCCGCGGCGAGTCGGTGTGGCTGCTGGCGCTGCGCGACTACGACGTCCCGGTCTGGTTGCTCCGCCAGTACAACCCCGACCTGCAACTCGACCGGATACGACCCGGCATGCGCCTCCAGTTCCCCGTTCTCGCGCCCATCGCCGAGGATGGCGACTCACTGCGGGTGGCCGGAGCCGGCTGACGCGGCGCAACAACGGCGCGCCGGCCCTTCCCCAGCACGCTTCGTCGCACCCTCTGCACGCCTCGTCGTCTTCCGGCCGACGAGGCGCCATCTCGTGCATCTGAACTCCTGTCGGTCACGATCATCAGGAGGACTTCGACATGTTTACGAGAATCACCCGCAACACCGGCGAACCGGATTTCCGGCTCGCCGTCATCATCACAGCCGTCGGTCTGCTGGCGGGCCTTGCAACCGACCGATTGGCCTGCGCTGCCGAGAATGGCGTCGTCGTGCAGTATCACGCCGGCGAACTGAACCAGCCGGAAACAGCCGCGAGATTCTATGAACGCCTGACCAGCGCCGCGGCCCGGGTATGCGCGAGCCCCGGACACCGTTCGCTGCGGATGAGGGCGGCCGAGGCCCGATGCGAGAAGGAGGCCCTGGACGGGGCCGTAGACGGCATCGGACACCCGATGCTCTCACGGATACACGCGGGCAACGGCGGCGAGATCCGGGTCGCAGGAAGCTGACCGATCCACCCGGACGGATGACCGGCGCCACAACGGCGTCGGTCATCCGTCCGGGTCTCCTCTCCGGGCATCGCCCTGTTTCACGACAACGGCTGCAGACGTTCCAGGTTGTCCCGGTAGCCCCGACTGAGCTTCAACTCCTCCCCGCAGAGGAGGGATACGAAATACTCGCCATTGCGGTGGGCACGCAGCCCCTGCACCCGACTGCGGTTGACGATAGCCGAGCGGTGGATACGGACGAACTCCGCCGGATCCAGCTGATCCTCCAGACCCTTCATGGTGCCCCGCATCACCCATGTGCGGCCATCCGCGTGTATGCACATGTAGTCGCCGGCCGCGTCGACCCAGTCGATCGTATCCACCGGAACGAACCGGGTCTCGCGCCCGTCCCGGATCGTCAGACGCCGCGGATAATGGGCTCCGCGAGACCCGGCCTCTTCCAGCGCGTCGCCGAGCGTGAGTTCGCGCCCCGAGAGTTCGCAGACCAGGTTCAGCAGCCGGTCGCGGTGTTCACGGGCCCGGCGCTGCCCCACCCGACGATGGGCCCGGGCCATCGCCTCGCCGAGACGCTCGTCATCGATCGGCTTCAGGAGGTAATCCAGAGCACTCGCCTCGAATGCCCGGATGGCGAAGCGATCGTAGGCGGTAACGAAGATCACCGCCGGCATGCTCGCGCCGGCGAGGCGCTCCAGCACCTCGAAGCCGTTCATGCCGGGCATCTGTATGTCCAGCATGATCACGTCCGGATGGAGCCGGCGCGCGGCCTCGATCGCCTCCCGGCCGTTCCGCGCGCTGCCGCAGACTTCCACGTCCGGGCGCTGCTCCAGCCTGAGCTCGAGCCCGCGCCGGGCCAGTTCCTCGTCGTCGACGATCAGCGTACGGAGTCTGGTCATGGGTCTTCTTCGGTCCGGAACGGCATCTCCATGCGCACGATCAGGCCGTGCGGCTCGTTCTCCTCCAGCGCGAAGGACTGCCCGGCACCGTAGAGGTGACGCAGCCGTTCCCGCACGTTTCTCAATCCGACGCCGCAGGAGGACTTCTTCTCCGCCCGACCGCCCTCCAGCCCGGGTCCCGTATCGGCCACCGACAGCGCCAGTCGCGCGCCCTCACGCCGTGCCGTGATGCGAATCGTGCCGCCGTCCTCCATCGGACTGATGGCGTACTTGATCGCGTTCTCGATCAGCGGCTGCAGCACGAGACTGGGCACGAGCGCCTGCAACGTGACCGGCTCCACGTCCCGTTCGACCGTCAGCCGGTCCCCGAAGCGCACCTTCTCGATCTCGAGATAGAGATCCAGTGCGCGCAGTTCCTGCTCGAGCGGCACGAGCTTCATCGGGTCCGCGTCGTCCAGCGTGTGCCGCAGGAAGTCGCTGAGGCGCATCACCGTCCGGTTGGCCCGGTCGTTATCGTGATCGAGTATCAGTGTCGAGATCGCGTTCAGTGTGTTGAACAGGAAATGCGGATTCAACTGGTAACGCAGCATGCTGAGCTGGGCCTGGTGAGCTGCCGCCGTCGCCCGCAGGGTCTTCTCCGTCTGCTGCTGCAGCATCAGGTAGTACTTGATGCCGAAATACAGTCCGCTCCAGCAGAGCAGGATGTAGAACGACCCCATGACGCCACCGATGTAGTCGGTCGGCGAGGTGGGCTGCCAGCCGTCCTTCACCAGCGTCCAGTAGCTCTGGTTGATGAAGACGCGCCAGGCCAGCGCGAGTACGTAGCAGACGGCGACCACGCCCGCGGCGATCACCAGCGGCGACCGGGACCACAGGCGCCGGAAAACGAGGCGCATCGGCAGGGAGAGCAGGAATCCGGTCACTGCCGCTCCGGCGATCACGAACGAGTAGGCGTCGGGCTTCTCGTACACGAGTGCGCCGAGGTAGGAGGCCAGCCCGTAGCCTGCCCAGCCGCCGGTGTCGAGTACCCAGAACAGGCGGCTCCTGTCCCTGAGGAGGTCGTCGAAGTTCATGTCGGGGATCGCGGAAATACGGCAGCGGACGGATTCCGGGGCTCCAGTATAGACCCCGGACATACGTCGGCCGCCACCGTTCGTCGCACCCGGCGAACGGTTCGTCGCAACAACGGAGTCAGGCGGTATGGCGCTCGGGTTCGCGACCGAGCAGCAGGTCTGTCAGGCGCCGCATCCCGTGACGGAAATCCTCCTGCAGCAGGTACAGCGCCGGCACCAGGAACAGCGTGATCAGCGTGGCGAAGATGATGCCGTAGCTGAGCGAGATCGCCATGGGGATGACGTACTGAGCCTGGGTACTGGTCTCGGCCATGATGGGTGCGAGACCGGCCGCGGTGGTGAGCGAGGTCAGGATGATGGGCCGGAAACGCTGACGGGCGGCATCCAGCATGGCTTCCAGGCGGGCGGCGCCGGCGGCCCTGGCCCGGTTCGCGAAATCGATGAGGATCAGGCTGTCGTTGACGACGACGCCGGCCAGTGCGATGAGACCGAACAGCGAGAACATGCTGATGGCCTCACCCATGATGATGTGCCCGAGCACCGCACCGATGAAGCCGAAGGGAATCACGGACATGATGATCAGCGGCTGCGAATAGGAGCGCAGCGGGATTGCGATGAGCGCGTAGATGAGGAACAGCGCGGCGATGGATGCCACGGTGATGTTGTGGATGAA
>JARRPZ010000041.1:0-18741 GCA_037382365.1 Gammaproteobacteria bacterium | reverse complement strand
TGGATGGCATTGGTGTCCTGGAATTCGTCCACCAGCAGGTGGCGGAAACGGCGCTGATAATGCGCCAGCAGTTCCGGGTCCTTGCGCCAGAGTTCATGAGCGCGGAGCAGCAGCTCGGCGAAATCGACCAGCCCGGCCCGGTCGCACTGTTCCTGGTAGACACGGTAGAGCTCGATCATACGCCGCCGGTTCGGGTCGCCGCCGTCGTCCAGGTGCTCCGGCCGCAGGCCCTCGTCTTTCTGTCCGTTGATGAACCACTGGATCTCTTTCGGCACCCAGCGCGATTCGTCGAGCTCCATGCCGCGCAGCATGCGCTTGATGAGGCGCAGCTGGTCGTCCGCATCGATGATCTGGAAGGACTGCGGCAGGTCGGCCTCGCGCCAGTGTCGGCGCAGGAGGCGGTGGGCGAGACCGTGGAAAGTGCCGATCCAGAGATGCTGCACCGGCAACTCCAGCAGCGATTCGATACGGCTGCGCATCTCGCTGGCCGCCTTGTTCGTGAAGGTGACGGCCAGCAGGCTCTGGGGTGCCACACCGCCGACCCGGATCAGCCAGGCGGCCCGGTGTACCAGCACACGGGTCTTGCCGCTGCCCGCGCCGGCGATCACCAGCACCGGTTCGTCGGGTGCGGTGACGGCATCCCGCTGCGCGTCGTTCAGCGGTTCGATGATGGGCGTGACGTCCATGGAATCGCGTGGGTCGATGTGTGGGAGGCGCCCGGGCGGCGGGCGCCGGGAGAGCGAGTATACCGGACGACGGGCGGCGGCGGTTGTCCGCCGCCGCCGGACGCGTCAGAGGAGGATCTGGGCGAGGATGCAGAGCACCGCGGCCCAGCCCGCGGCGAACGAGAGGGTGCGCACCCAGGGGATCGCGAAGGTGTAGGACAGCGTGTGCACGACGCGGGCCCAGAAGAACGTCGCGGCCGAGGCAGCCGTCGCCTCGTTGGTGAGCCCCGCGGCATGCGCCACCAGTATCACCGTGGCGAACAGGACGAGATTCTCCACGGCGTTGTAGTGCGCCGCCTTCAGCCGCTGCGCCCAGGCCGCCATCGGCGCCGGCTGATCCGGGTAGCCGACCGCGTCCCTCAGTCCGCGTACCGAGATCAGATTCAGTATGTAAGGTATCCATATCACGGCATTCCAGGCCGCCGTCAGCGCCAGGTATTTCAGTTCGGTGGTCATGCGGGTCATCGCTCCTTGTTCTCGTCTATTGCCGAGCACTGCGAGTGTATCCCCGGACTCGGGTGACCGTCAGCGGACAGCGGGTTAGTATCGGTCGTCCGCCCGTGACGGAGGCGAGCGATTGGGCGATTGGCAGGTGATCATCGCGGGAGCGGGCCCGGTCGGCCTGTCAGCGGCGCTGGCGCTGTCCCGGGCCGGGCTCCGCTGCCTGGTACTGGAAGCCGCGGAGGGAATCGATCTCCGGATGAGGGCATCCACGTTCCATCCGCCGACCCTGGACATGCTGCAGGCGCTCGGCGTCTCCGGATCACTGGTCGCCGAAGGGCTGCAGAGCCCGGTCTGGCAGTTGCGCCAGCACGAGAGCGGTCGTCGCGTGGATTTCGACCTGGGCGTCCTGGCGGGAGATACGGCCCACCCCTACCGCCTGCAGTGCGAGCAGCACCGGTTGTGTCGCCTCATCGTGGACGAACTCGATCGACGGGACGACGTCGCCGTCCACTTCTCCCGCGCGCTCGCGGGTTTCGTCGCCGACGAGGATGGCATCACCGTGACGACCGACGACGGCGACGAGGTGCGCGGCGAATGGCTGATCGGCGCGGACGGCGCCGGCAGTCGGGTTCGCGCATGCCTCGGACTTCCGTACGAGGGCCGGACCTACGAACACGCCTCGGTGCTGGTGACGACGGACTTCCCTTTCGAGGAGCATCTGGACGGACTCGCGAACGTGGCCTATTGCTGGAGCGCCCAGGGTCCCTTCAGCCTCCTGCGCCTGCGCGACTGCTGGCGGGTCAGCCTGTACCCGGGCGCCGGCGACGATCTGGAGACGCTGCAGAAAAGCGACCGGCTGCGACCCGCGCTGGCGCGTATCCACCCCGACGCAGGAGACGCCAGGCTACTCGGCGTGAACCCCTATCGGGTGCAGGAACGCTGCGTGCCCCGTTTCCGGGAGGGGCGCGTCCTGCTGGCCGGCGACGCGGCCCACCTGAACGCGCCGAGCGGCGGCATGGGCATGAACGGCGGTATCCACGATGCCATGAACCTGGTCGAGAAATTGCTGCGGGTAATCCATGGTGAGCCGGACGACCTGCTGGATCGCTATTCCCGGCAACGGCGCCACCTGGCGGCCGGCGCCATCATCCCCCAGGCTGCCGGAAACCGCCTGCGCATGCAGACGCGGGACCCTGCGGAGCAGCAGCAAAGACTGGCGCGTTTCGAGGAGATCGCAAAAAATGAGGACAGATGTCGGCAGTTTCTGCTCAAAAGCTCGATGATCGCCGGACTACGAGAAGCGGAGCGTGTCTCGTGACCCGTTCCCCCGTGCAGCCGACACTCCACTTCGGCGTGGCCGTACCCCAGGCGAACCCCACCGTGGAGGCGGAGTTCCGGCACCTGTTGCGGGATCGGTTTCTGCCGGTAATGACCCGCCTGACCAGCCAGGCCCCGGACCCGGGGGAGCGGCTGAAAGACTATTTCGAGCAGATCGGCACCGCGATCGCGAGCTTCGATACCCTGGCTCTGGCCGCTTTCGGGTTCGCCTGCACGGGATCGGGCTATCTCGTGGGCGTGGAGGCCGAAGATGCGGCCGTGCAGCGACTGATGGACCATTTCGGGCTGCCGGTCGTCACGGCGACGGGCGCGATCCGCGCCGAACTCGCGATCCTCGGTGCCCGCCGCCTCGCGATATTCGCACCGTATCCGGAGGCGCTGTGCGCGGCGGCCGAGGCATACTGGGACCAGGCCGGCTTCCGGGTGGTCACGTTGCAGCGTCTGCAGACGGGCAGCGACGACACCCGCTCCATCTATGCGCTGACCCCGGATGTCGTCGCCCTGGCGCTGCAGCGTTTTGCCTCCGGCGACGTGGACGTGGTGCTGCTGAGCGGGACCGGTATGCCGACGCTGGAGGCGCTGACCGCGCACGGCGGCTGCCCGCCCATGATATCGAGCAACCTGTGTCTGGCGACCCAGATGCTGCGGCGGACCGGGGAGTGGCCGTCGACTGCGCCGGCGGACGTCGAGGCCATGCTGGCGGGTGCCGACTGATGCCCGGCAGCCCACGGCAGGAGATCGTCAGCATCATCGACGGCAGGCCCGTCCCGGCCAATGCCGCTGCGACGAGGCTGCCGATCGTCGACCCCGCCACGGAACGGCAGCTGGCGGTCCTGGTGGAGGCCGATGCAAGCGAGGTCGATGCTGCGGTGCGTGCTGCCCGCACGGCCTTCGACGAGGGGCCGTGGCCGCGCATGACGGTCGAAGAGCGGCGTCGCCTGTTGCTGAATGCCCGTTCCGTACTGCTGGAGAATGCGGCAGAACTCGCCTGGCTGGAGTGCAGCAATTCGGGTCTGCCGATTCGCGACGTCCGCGAACGGCACATCCCCCGTATGGCACGGAACTTCGAATACTACGCCGATCTCGTGGATACCGAGGCGGGGGAATTCTACGAACAGACCGCGGGGTATCTCACCCTGGTCGGTCGCCAGCCCGCCGGCGTCGCCGCGCTGCTCGCTCCCTGGAACGCCCCGCTCGCACTGGCCTCGATGAAAGTGGCCTGTGCCGTCGCGACGGGCAATACCTGTGTGCTGAAGCCATCCGAATACACCGCCCTGTCACTCTTCCGCTTCGTGGAGTTGCTGCATGAAGCCGGTGTGCCGCCCGGCGTGGTGAATCTGGTGAACGGCCGCGGGCCGGTGACCGGCGAGGCGCTGGCGGCACATCCCGGTGTGGACCGCATCGCCTTCACCGGCGGCACGGAGACCGGGCGACGGATCATGGCATCGGCGAGTGCGAATCTGACACCGGTCATGCTGGAACTGGGCGGCAAGTCCGCCAACATCGTCTTCGAGACTGCCGATCTCGAGAAGGCGCTCGACGGAGCGCTGCTGGGCATATTCTCCAACAACGGTCAGCAGTGTCTCGCCGGCTCGCGCATCCTGGTGCAGCGCCCGGTTGCCGACACGTTCATCGAGCGGTTCGTCGCTCGCGCAGAGGCGCTGCGCGTCGGCGATCCGACGGATCCGGATACCGACATCGGCCCGCTGGCCTACGAGCGTCACTTCCGACGCGTCCTGTCCTACGCCGATGTGGCGAGGGACGAAGGGGCACGGGTCCTCACCGGCGGTGTACGGCTCGGCAGGACCGGCTTCTACATGCAGCCGACGGCGGTGCTCGCGGACCCCGGCAGCCGGGTATCACGGGAGGAGATCTTCGGTCCGTTTGCCGCCTTTCATGTCTTCGACACCGAGGAACAGGCGGTGGCACTCGCGAACGACTCGCCGTACGGACTGGTCGCCTACGTCTGGTCGGAGGAACTCGCCACCGCGCTGCGGGTGAGAGAAGGACTGAGGACCGGCACGGTCTGGATCAATACGCCGCTGATGCGGGAGATCAGGGCGCCATTCGGGGGCTACGGCGACTCCGGAATCGGGCGCTCCGGTGGTCGCGAAGGGCTGGCATTCTACACCGAGACCAAGGTGACCACGGTTGCGTTCCGGGCGGGGGCGCTGCGACGCCTCGGCCGGGACCCCGACGAGGCGGACTAGCGGGAGAGCGGCATGGCCGTACGCTGGCGGATCGCCATCATGCTGGCGGTCATCACCACCATCAACTACGTGGACCGGCTCAGCTTCGGCATGGTGATGCCGGTGGTCCGCGGCGAATTCGGGATCAGCGACCAGCACTACGGCTGGCTCACCTCTGCCTTCCTGGCGGCCTATGCCCTCGGACAGCTGCTCACGGGTCCGGTGATCGACCGGCTCGGTACCCGCCTGTCCTTCACGCTGGCAGCCGCCCTCTGGAGCGTATCGACGATGTTGCACGCCTTCGGCAGAGGCGTTGCGAGCTTCCTGGTGCTGCGCATCTCCCTCGGGCTGACCGAGGCGGCCAATTTCCCTGCCGCGCTGAAGGCGGTGGCGCAGTGGTTCCCGGCGAGCGAGCGATCGACGGCGGTCGGCATCTTCATGCTGGGTGCCGGTGCCGGCTCCATCCTCACGCCGCCACTCGCCGCGGGCCTGATCGAGAATCTGGGCTGGGAATGGGCGTTCCTCGTGCCCGGCGGCATCGGGCTCGTCTGGGCGTTCTTCTGGCACCGCTGGTTCCGTCTCCCGGAAGAGCATCCCCGCATCACGGACGCCGAACGCAGCCACATCCTTGCCCACCGGGCGCCGCAACAGTCGCGGGAAGGATGGTCCGACCTGCTGCGGCACCGCGAATTCTGGGGCCTGATGGTGTCCCGGTTCGTCAGCGACGGGCCATTCTATTTCTTCGTCTTCTGGCTGCCTCTGTATCTGGCCGACGAGCGCGGATTCAATCTGCGCGAGATCGGACTCTTCGCGTGGATCCCTTTCGTCGCGGCGGACCTCGGCGCCTACTTCGGCGGCTGGCTGTCGAGTCGCATCATCAAGGCGGGCCGCAGTATCGATTTCTCGCGCAAATTCGTGATCTGGCTCGGGGCCCTCCTGATGCTCGGCGCCATGCCGGCGGCCACGGCCGAGTCTCCCTACGCCGCGATAGCCCTGATCTCCCTCGGCATGTTCTCCATCCAGGTGAAGAGCTCGGTGTTCTTCACGCTGCCGTCGGACCTGTTCTCCGCGGGCAGGGTCGCTTCGGTATGGGGCGCCTACGGCGCTGTCGGCAGCCTGGGCGCGGCCCTGTTCGCGCCGGTGGCCGGCTGGCTGATCGCCACCTATTCCTACCGGCCGCTGTTCGTGGTGGTCTCGCTGCTGCCGATCCTCTCCGCCCTCTTGCTGATGATCTTCGTGCCGCGCATACGACAACTCTCGACGGCGTGAGAGGACCGCTCAGCCCGCGGGCTTTTCTCTCTCCTCCTCCCCGTCCGAGTTGACGGCCTCGGTCAGCTCGGCGATGCGGGCCTCAATCGTTGCCAGCTCCTGCTCGAGTTCGGGTCGCCGGTGTTCATCCGCTTCCTTGATGGCCGTCTCCAGCGTCGCTTTCGCCTGTTCCCGTTCCTCGAGTTCCACTTTGAGCGACTCGCGCTCGCCCGCCTCCTCGGCCTTGTCGAAGATCCTGTCTTCGGGCTTCTCGTCGTCCGGCACGTCCCGCTTCGCGTGTGTCCGCATGGGCATGATGCGGGCGTCTTCCGCCAGCCGCCGCTGGTTCATTACCGTCGGCGAGACGATCTCGATGTCGGCACCATGCAGGACGTCCAGGATCTTCCGCCGCAGATTCGAGCGAGCCGTCAGCAGATGCTTCACCTCCTCCAGGAAACCCGCGACGCGGTAGGTGACGGAGAAATCGCCCAGTTCGCGTACCTGCACGAAGGGTTCCTCCAGGCCCGACTCGGTGGCCGCCTTCTTCAGCAGTTCCTCGATGCGCCGGTGAGACACGTCATAGCCGAGCGAGAGGCTGGTCGAGATCATGGTGCCCGAGAAATGGACGACCGTGACCGGGTTCGTGACCAGATAGAGGTTGGGGATCGTCGTGAGATCGCGATTCTCCGTCTGTATCTCCGTATGGAACAGCGCCCGTTCGGTGACTCGCCCGAATTGGTCGCCCACGCTCACGAAGTCGCCCGGGCGGAAACTCTTCACGAGCCGCAGCATGAGACCCGCCATCGCGTTGGCGACGAAAGTCGTCGAAGAGAGGGCGATGACACCGGTGAGTACGATACCGACGAGGCTCAGCACCTGGCCCCGGGTCGCTTCCGACATCGGCAGGGTCAGGATGACGACCAGCAGTCCCGCCACCGTGAGCAGGAGCATGATCAGTTGCCGCGGCAGCCTGGCTTCGGCGCCGACCGGTTTGCGGGCGAGCAGGAGCCACTGGGCGAGGACCAGCGCAACCACTACCAGGGCGACGGCCGCCAGTGCGGGCACGTAGTCGGCGAACAGCGAGAGGAGTTCGCTCACGTGAGCCGTCGGCCCCCCTCACGGCCCGCCGGTGTCGACTTCATATACCGACTTTTGCCAGGGTGTCGGCAATCTCGCGCAGGACACGGTAGGTGCGGGGATGCTCCGCCTGGAAGTTCGTCGCCGCCTCACGCACCTGCGTGCTCAGGGCGTCTCCCTCGTTCTCTGCCTCGACGGGAGCGGTGTCGGCTGCCAGCAGGCGATGGATGTCCCGATCCAACTTTCCCAGCAGGGTCTGCAACTCGTCGTCGAGCCGCTCCGAGCCCTCCAATTCTTTGTGCAGGTTCTCGAGCTGCTCTCTAAGTCGGTTCTTCTCTGTCACTGGCACACCCGTCAGGCGAAATCCCGTACCCGGATTATGCCACGGCCTCCGGGCGGGGCGCGGCGGTCAGCCGAGCACCGCCGGCGTGGCGTAGGGCATGAGCATATTCAGCACCGCGTGAGCGATCACGCTCGCCTCGAAGCCGAATCGCAGGAACAGCCAGCTGAACAGGAGGCCGGCCGGGAATATCTGGCCGAGCTTCACCCAGTCCGGGTCGAGGATGCCGATGTGGCCGGCCGACCAGAGTGCCGAGGAGAGCGCGACGGCAATCCAGTATCGTCCTCCGCTCCAGCCGAATATCGCCGCCAGGTAATTCGGGATGCCCAGGCGGAAAGTCAGTTCCTCGGCGAGTACATTGGCGGTGAGGGCGATCAGCAGCAGCACGAAAGCGCCGCCCTGCAGAGGCGGCGGCGGGGCGACCAGGCCGCCGCCCGCCGGATCGGGGTCGGTGACCAGGAAGAGACCGGTGCTGTAGAGCGCGACAAGGAGACCGCCCGCGATCCCGGCACCGATCACGATCGGCACGCGACGAGGCGGCCTGTCCCCGGCTGATGCCGTCAGCGCCAGGGGACGGATGCCGATGCGCTCGGCGGCCGCGAGACCGACGGCCGTAACCGAGATCGTGCGGGCGACGACGACCAGCATGGCGATCACGTAGAACGCGGGCGGCACCAGTCGTTGTTCCGCCGGCGTGACGACGTAGAGGAACACGTCGGCGGTGACGATGACGGCGGCGCAGGCGAGCCCCGCGGGGAGCCACCGTGCGGTCTCGCGGCGGCGGCGGACGGCCTCGACGAAGATGGCGACGAGGACGGCGATCAGCAGCAGATTGGCGGCGAGGGCCACGCTGTTCATGGGGTGCCGCCTCGCCCGGCGCCGTCAGTAATGAGGCGGCGGTTCGTCTCCCCGTGGTTCGTCCGGCGCGCCGGACTCCAGTTCGCCGATGCGCTCGAGGACCAGGGCCAGTCGGGACTCCAGACTCTCGATCATCCGCAGCTGGGTCGCCACCTCCCCGCTGAGCGTCTCGTTGGCATCCTCGAGGTGGGCGACTTTCGTCTCGATGTTCTCGAGCCGGTCATCCGTCATCAGTGGACATGCCCGTGTTCGACTTCTTCCTTGGTGGCCTCGCGTACTTCCTGGATCTTGACCTCGAAGTGCAGCACCTGGCCGGCGAGGGGATGGTTGGCGTCGATGGACACGCCGTCGTCGTGGACCTCGCGTACGGTAATTATCTGGGTCTGCCCGTTCGGATCCTCCGCCTGGAACTGCATGCCCGGCTTGATCTCGTCGACACCCTGGAAGGCGGTGAGGGGGGCTTTCTGGATCAGGTCCGGATTCACCGGTCCGTAGGCTTCCTCGGGCTGCACCGTGACATTGATTTCGTCGCCTTCGGATTTGCCCGTCAGTGCCTTCTCCAGCCCCGGAATGATGTTCTGCGCGCCGTGCAGGTACTTCAGCGGCTCCCGACCGGCGGAGCTGTCCAGCTCGTTCTTCTCGTCGTCGGTCAGCTTGTAATCGATCGCGACGACGCAGTTTTCAGCAATCTTCAAGGGAATCTCCAGTCTCTGCTGAGGGCGGGCCATGCGGCGCCGCCTCGTGGGTGTGTTCCGCCGGCCGTGGCCGGCGGGGCATTCCTGTTAGGGTAACGCGTTCGGCCGCGTCATGCAGGCTCACCGGCGCCTGCAGGGCCTCAGGCCAGGGCTCGCAGCAGCAGGTCCGCGGCCAGTACCGTGCCGAAAACGTAAGTGCCGACCGCGCCCAGGGAGCGCAGCGGATGCGGGTGCCGGAGCGAGGGCGCCATGAGGATGCCGGCCACGATCAGGTAGCGACTCGCCGTCGCCCCGATCATCACCCAGGACAGCCAGGTGGCACTGGTGGCCGTGCCCGCGACCCAGATCAGGAGTGCGAGCATCGGCGCATACTCGATGGTGTTGCCGTGGGCGCGGACGAGCTTGTGCAGCAGGTCGGCGGGATCCTCCGGATGCCCCGTGCCGGTCCGGGTGCGATACCGGACCAGGGAGACGGCGAGGCCCAGCAGGAAGACGAGCAGTCCGAGCAGGGCGATGCAGACGGCCATGACAGTCATGGCGCGATGTCACGATGCATAGGAATAGGGACCGCCCCGCTCGAGAGCCCGTCGGTACGCCGGCCTCGCGTGCACCCGTTTCACGTAGGCGCCGATGCGCGGATACTTACCTGCCGACCCGTCGCGTGCCACGGCCACTTCCAGCGGGAAGATCATCTGCATGTCCGCACCGCTCGGCTGCTCGCCGGCGAACCAGTCGCTGCGGCCGAGTTCTTCTTCGATATAGGCGAGATTCTGACTGATGCGGGGTTCTATGAACGACTTCCTGACGCCGCCGCCGATAAGCCCGCCGACGGGACGCAGCAGCGCGGGCATGGGCGGTTGTGACAGGCGGTCGAAGACCAGACTGAGCACCAGCAGCGGCATCAGCGTGCCTTCCGCATAGTGCAGCCAGTACGTGTAACGGAGCCGATCGTCGGAGCCCGGCGGCGGGATCATCCCGCCGTCCCCATATCGATCGACGAGATACTCGACGATGGCACCGGATTCGGCGATCACCCGCCCGTCGTCTTCGATCACGGGTGATTTTCCCAGGGGATGCACCTCGCGCAGCGAGTCCGGCGCCAGCATCGTTCGGGGATCGCGTTCGTAGCGCTTTATCGTGTAGTCGACGCCGAGTTCCTCGAGCAGCCACAGCACGCGCTGGGAGCGCGAGTCCTCCAGGTGGTGAACGGTGATCATCCTCTCTCCTCGTTGCGGTCCGCCGGCCTTTGAGCCAGCACAGAGGGTATCGCACGAGGAGGGTCAGTGCGCCTTCTGCCGCTCCCGGAACTCCCCGGTCGTATTCACATGGGGGAACGGGACGTCCGGCACGGCCACGCCGAGCGCCCGGCAGAGGGGTTCCCAACCGGCGCCGGTCGGCCAGTCGATGAGACGCTCCGGTGCTACGGCGGTCCGCACGGCGGCATTGTGGCGCTGGTAGGCCTCCAGGCATGCGTTGTCGTCTTCCAGGAGGTCCGTGAAGCGTTCCCGCATGATCGTGTGGATCATGTCGCCCCACGGTGTGTCCTCGTCCTCTTCCATGGCCTGGAAGATCGTCGCCCGGGCGCTCAGCAGCCAATCCTCGGGCCGGCGATGCGACAGGACGACGAACGCATCGGGGAACGCCTCCATCAACTCCGGCCAGAAAGCCGCTGCCGGCCAGTCCTCGGTGCTGGTGTAGGGTCCGAGGAAGCGCTGCCAGTCGGGCATGCGACCTTCGGCGGCCGCCTGCCATACCGGTTCGTGATCGCGGTGCGTCAGCACCTCGTCCATGTCGTAGCAATGTCCGCCGAGTAGCTGCTCCATTGCCAGGGCGAGCGAATGGGTTCCCGTCCGGCCGACGCCTGCGCCGATCACCCGTATCCCGTCTGCTGCCTGCATCACGGCTGCCTCCTTCGGGTAGCGGGCCTGCATGGATACGATGCCGGACGACCCGGCGATGACCCGGTACCCATCTTGAAACTTTGCGTAGCCTCAGTTTCTCTCCCGCACCCCGCCGTGTAACTATCGGTTTTACGCAGTGGGACAGCAGGAGGAGAGACCGTGGCTGCCCGTATCGCCGCCGATTTGCTGGTCGTTCTGCACGCGCTGTTCATCGTGTTCGTGGTCGCGGGCGGTCTGCTGGTCCTGCGCTGGCCCCGTGCCGCGGCCGTGCACCTGCCCTGCGCGATCTGGGGCGCGCTGATCGAGTTCACCGGCGGCGTCTGTCCGCTCACACCCCTGGAGCAGTCGCTGCGCGCCGCCGCCGGCCAGGGCGGTTATGCCGGAGGCTTCATCGAGCATTACCTGTTGCCCGCCATCTATCCGTCGGGGTTGACGCCGGCGGTGCAGGGCGTGCTCGGCGCCCTGGTGATCTCCGTGAATGTAGTGGTGTACGGCGCGGTGCTTTACCGACGGCGGCGGCGCTAGAAACTGCGTTTGCCCTGTAGGTTGATCTGGACGCTGTCGATGGAATCGTCCCCGTCGAGCGGGAAGGCGACGTCGATGTGGATCACCTTCCGGCTGCCACCGCGCGTCGGCGCGAGTCGCAGCCCGAAACCGACGTCCTTCAGCCAGCCGAGGCTCTCGCTGCCCACCGGATTGTCGCCCCAGGTCCGGCCGACATCGGCGAAGATCGCCCCGCCGACGCGGAACAGACGCCAGGGGTACCAGTCCGTGAAATAGCGCTGCTCGACGCTGAACACCGCGCTGGCCTTGCCGCTCTGGTAGCGGATCGGGTAACCGCGCAGCCCCGTGTCACCGCCGAGCTGCACCGGGTTGTCCAGGTCCAGGTTGTCGCCCAGGGCACCATGCAGCGACAGGAAGAACAGCCGCTTCTCCGACTGGCGGTGGTAATAGCGCATCGAACCTTCGGCGAGCGCATTGGCAAGATCGCCGGACTCCAGTCGCGTCGAACCCGCCACGTCGACGAGCAGCAGGCGATCTTCGGGTGTGCCGAAACCGCGTGTCAGACTTCCGGCGACGAGCCAGGCATCCCGGTCGGCGCCCAGGCTCTCGTCGACCCAGCCGATACTGGCGCCAAGACGCGTGCCGAGGTAGAAGTCCTCGGTCCGGCCGATCAGGTCGTGGTTCATCGTCTCGGCATAGCGGTCCTCGATGAGTTCGAGAGACAGGTAGGGGTAGACGAGCTTGCGGTCCTCCGGCACGGGGCCGGCACGCACCGGGTCGTCCGGCGGTCCGTAGCGGTTGTCGTCGTATACGAATCCCGCCCGCCAGCGTCGGGTCCAGCCCGCCTCGAGGCCCGGCGACCAGCCGTACCAGAGCCGCAGTCGGTCTTCCTCGTGCCGGTAGTCCACCACCTCGTCACCGAGGTCGTACAGCGACTCTTCGCTCTCGTCGTTGAAGCTGTCGAAGCCCCCGGCCCATCGGGTATCGAGAGCATAAAACGGTCGCCAGAGACTGAGCGCCAGGGTGCTGCCGTCCGAGTTGTCGGCATAAGTCGCACTGAGGGAGATCCATTTCCTCCCCAGTTGTCGGTCCGAATAGCTGAGACGCGTCGAATCGCGATCGACGTCGCTCTCGAATTCCAGGCCCAGCTTGGCGCCGGTGCCGAAGAAGTTCTCCTCCTCGATGCCGATGACCGTCCGATTCTCGCCGCCCGTGCGGGACAGCGACAGAGACGGCGAGAGCGTCCAGATGTCCCGGGTGCGAACCAGGACATCCACCTTGCCGTCCTCGTAGGCGATCGGTACGACGAGGGCGTCGAAGATATAGTTGTTGTCACGCAGGATGCGCTCCGATTCCGCCAGCAGACGCGGATCGTAGGGATCGCCGCTCGAGAACAGGAGCTGGCTGCGGACGACCGAAGGGCGCGTCAGCGGATGCAGCCGGTTCGCGAGCCGGTAGAGCGCGTTGTCTTCCTCGGGCTGGCTGGTGTCGAAGATCTGCTGGCGATCCATCCGGATCTCGCCCACGACGGCGCCGGCGGCGACCAGTGCCTCGTCACTCGGCAGGCTCTCGGGCCGCTGGTAGCGGAATGCCGGTTCCGGCTTGTCCGGCACTACGTCGGCGTAAGCCGGCGCGGTCGCCAGCAGGGCGAGCAGAGCCATGACCGCCGCGCGGCACATCGCTATCGATTGCGGCCGTAGCTCTCGTGGCTGGAGACCCACTCGTCGGCGATGATGGCACCGCCCAGAGACAGTTCGCCGCAGAGTACGGTCGCCGCCACGATCTCCGCGAGCTTCAGCACCTTGCCCGTGCCGTAACAGCCGAGGATCTCCAGGCATTCCCGTTGGGTCGGCAGGCCGGTGCCGCCGCCGTGGGTGGCGACGATGAGCGACGGCAGGGTGATGGAGAAGTAGTAGTCGCCGTCGGGCGTGAGTTCCGCGTGGATGATGCCGGCGCTGGACTCCGCAACGTTCGCGACGTCCTGGCCCGTGGCGATGAACATCGCCGTGACCGCATTCGCGGAATGGGCACCGTTGTTATTGGCGCCGGAGAGCATCGCACCGAGGTTCGCGACCTGGCGCCCGCGCAGCACGAGACTGGCCGGGGCGTGGGTCACCGAGGTCAGGAGATCACCCGGTACGATCGCTTCGGCGGTGACTCTCTTGCCGCGCGTGTGCAGCACGTTCACCTGGGAGCTCTTCTTGTCCGTGGCGAAGTTGGATTCCAGATAGTAGTGGTCCACGCCCGGGTAATTGGCCTTGATCCAGTCGCAGGCGGCCCGGGTCGCCCGGGTCACCATGTTCTGGCCGGCGGCATCCCCGGTCGTGTAGTCGAATCTCAGGAATCGGAAGCGGCTGGCCGAATATTGTTCGATGTTGCGCAGTCGGGCGACACGGCTCGTGCTCTCGGCCTGCCGCCGGATCTCGTCCATGTTCTCTTCTATCCATGCGCCGAATTCCCGCGCATCCCTTGCGCTGTGGAAAATAAACGCCGGCGCTCGCTGCATGCAGTCGTCGTGCACCGTGGTGCGTACGCCGCCGGCGGCGCGCAGCAGCTTCATCCCCCGGTTGTAACTGGCGACGAGCGTGCCTTCCGTGGTGGCGAGCGGGATGTAGAATTCGCCGTTCGCGTGCTCGCCGTTGACCAGCAGGGGGCCCGCGAGTCCGATCGGAACCTGGGCAACGCCGATGAAGTTTTCTATGTTGCCGGGCAGAACCGAAGCCTCGAAAGAGAACTGACCGACGTGCCTCAGCCGGACACCCGTGTGTTCTCCCACGAAGCCGCGGCGCTTCTCCGCCATCTCCGGGGTGTAGTCGTCCTCGCGGGACCTTGGTACCGATTCCGACATCTCACTATCGCTCCGTTGCTGTGACTACTGCGTCATGCGGCCGGCGGGCACCGCGGGCAATCAATCGTAACCGCGACGGCCCGCGAATGCAGTCGGAGTTTCCGGTACGTGAAGTCAGGGGCGATGGCGGGCGCGACGGAAAGCCGGTTTCAGCGCCCGGATCGTTCCGAGTTCGCGGCGCACCCGATGCAGAGCGCGGTCGCGGGATCGAGTTCGAGCCGTTTCGGGTTGATGTCCTCGCCGCAGCGAACGCAGTGGCCGTACTCGTCCTCTTCGAGGCGCTTCAGGGCCGCGCGAATACGCAGGATGTGTTCGCTGCGCCTGCGGTTCGTCTCACGCGACATGGCCTGGGCCTGCAGGGCGTCCATGCGCGACAGCCTCCCTACCCGGGCCTGATCGAGTTCGACGGTCGCGGCCGACTCCGCTCCCGCGCGTTCCGCTTCCAGCATCTCGTGGAGCATCGCGGTGAGCTTGCGGCGTACCTCGGCATTTTGCTGCGAAATCGTCATGAGTGGATACGAGTCTAGCGGCGGTGCAGAAGCGGTGGCGTGAACCCGCTCATGTTTTGTGAAATCGACCGGCACCGGATGGACCCGCACGGGAATCAGCCGCCGCCCTCGCCGGTCCGTGAATCCGGGTCGCCCAGACGGTCCCAGAGATAGGTATAGATGAGCGCTTCGACTCTGGCGCGCTGGGTGTTGTCCGAAGCGCCGGCGTGTCCGCCGACCGTATTCTCGTAATACAGCACGTCATGACCCTGTTCCTTCATGCGTGCCACCATTTTCCTCGCGTGGGCCGGGTGCACCCGATCGTCCCGCGTGGACGTGGTGAAGAAGGGCACCGGGTAATCGGTGTCCGGGTCCAGATTGTGGTACGGCGAATAGCGACGGATGAACTCCCAGTCCGCCGTGTCCGGATCGCCGTATTCGCCCATCCACGAGGCACCCGCGAGCAGCCGGTGGAAGCGCCTCATGTCGAGCAGCGGCACCTGCACGACCACCGCGTCGAACAGGTCCGGACGCTGGGTCAGCATCACGCCGGTCAGCAGCCCGCCGTTGGAGCCGCCCCTGATGCCCAGGTGTTCCGGCGACGTGTAGCCGCGTTCGATCAGATCCTCCGCGACGGCGATGAAGTCGTCATAGGCGCGCTGGCGGTTCTGCTTCAGGGCGGCGCGATGCCAGCGAGCGCCGTACTCACCGCCGCCGCGGATATTGGCGAGGGCATAATAGCCGCCACGGGCGAGCCAGCTCTCCCCCAGGATGGCGCTGTAGGAGGGCGCCATGCTCACCTCGAAGCCACCGTAGCCGTAGAGCAGCAGCGGCGATGCCCGATCGGGTTCACCGGCTGGCCCGACCAGGAAGTAGGGTACGCGCGTGCCGTCGCGACTCGTCGCGAAGAATTGCCGAACCTCCAGTCCCGCGGCATCGAAGAAGGCCGGCAGCGATCGCACTTCGCCGACTTTCGCGCCGCCACCCCGGCCGACGTACAGCGCGTCGGGCGTCAGGAAGCTCTCGTAACTGAAGAAGAAATGATCGGACGTCTCACTCGCGCTCACCAGAGTAATGCGTCCCGCCTCCGGCGCCTCGATGCGCTGCCGTTCCCAGCGTCCTTCTTCGAAGCTCAGTCGGGTCAGATGATTCACCACGTCGTCCAGTTCGTTGACGATCAGGTGATCGCGGGTGCGCAGCAGGCCCGTCTCGGCGCCGCTCACGATGGCGCCGGTATCGGACGGTTCGATCAAAACGTCGAAATCCCGCTCCCCGGCCATGAATCCCTCGAGATCGATCGCGAGCAGCGCCCCCTGGGGATAGTTCCGGTCGCCGGGTGACCAGGAGCTCTTCAGTTCCACGATCATCTGGCCGTGCAGGATGGTGTGCAATTCGGCGTCGTCCGGGATGTCGAGGCGGCGCAGCCGGCCGCCCTGGTACAGGTAGCGCACACTCTCGTAGAAGGTGACGTTCCGGCCGGCGATGTCGTAGGTGCGGCCGTGGTCCCGGATCCGGGTCACCCCCGCCGCGACGTCACTCGTCTCTCCCGCGAAAATCTCCGTCGCCTCTTCCAGCGGCTGACCTCGCTCCCAGAGGCGTGAGGTGCGGGGATAACCGGAGTCGGTGAGACTGCCCGGTCCGAAGTCGGTACCGACGTAGACGGCGTCGGCGTCCACCCAGCTGACCCAGCTCTTCGCTTCCGCCAGCCGGAAGCCGTCCTCCACGAAGCGCCGGTCGATCGTGTCGAATTCGCGCACGACGGTCGCGTCGGCGCCGCCGCGGGAGAGCGACACGAGGCAGCGGCGGTATTCCGGCGGCAGGCACTGTGCGCCCTTCCAGACCCAGTCCTCATCCTCCGCACGTGCCAGTTCGTCCAGGTCGAGCAGTACCTGCCACTCCGCCCGGCCGTGCACGTAATCGGACAGCGTGGTGCGGCGCCAGAGGCCACGGCGATTCTGTGCATCCTGCCAGAAGTTGTAGACCTGATCGCCACGCAGTGCCGGTACCGGTATCCGTTCCCGGGAGTCCAGGATCTCCAGATTCCGCTCCTGCAGGGTACGGAACAGGGGCCGGGACTCCAGGTATCCGAGCGAGACCCGGTTCTGTGCCTCGACCCATTCGAGCGCACGCTCGCCCTCGACGTCCTCGAGCCAGAGCCAGGGGTCTTCCGGGTCTTCAGCGCCCATGAGGGCACCGGCGAACAGCAGGCCGATGGCCTGCCATGACGATCTCAGCATGTTTCACTAATCACCGCGGCGACTGTAGCCCGAATGCTAGCATCGGTCGCCGGGAGGGGATCAACCGTGCCGCCGGCGGACCGGCCGGCCTACGGAATACCAGGAAATGCTGCAGGGGCAGGAAGCGCTCGTTACGGACGAACTCGAAACCGGCGGCGGTCAGCTCCAGGCGTGCCTGTGCCTCGCTCATCTTGTGCAGCCGCTTGATGGGCACCGAGGGATCCTCCGCCCGGTATTCGATCAGCACGAGAATGCCGCCGGGGCGCAGAGCGCCGAACAGTGCACGGGCCATTTCCCGGGGGTGTGAGAATTCGTGGTACGCATCGACGATCAGGGCGAGGTCGACGGATCGGGGCGCGAGACCCGGATCGGTGACGGCGCCTCTCACGCCACGGACGTTCGCGACGCCGGTATCCTGCTTGCGCTCCTCGATGATCGCCAGCATCTCGGGCTGGATATCGACGGCGAGGACCTCGCCCCGGGGGACCCGCCGCGCGATCCGGAAGCTGAAATAGCCGGTGCCGGCGCCGATGTCCGCGACGACGTCGTCCTCGTCCAGGGGCAGCCGTTCCACCAGCAGGTCGGTGCGTTCCTCCCGCTCCCGCGACGTACGCTCCAGCCAGCCGGCGCCGAGATGACCCATGACGTGGGAGATCTCGCGACCCATGTAGAACTTCCCGATACCGTCCCGGCTCGGCGCGCCGCGGGTGTAGACGCTGCCGGCAGCCTCTCCTGTGTCGGCGGCGACCTGCGCGGCATGGGCGGGCGCCGCCGCGCCGATCAGACCCGCCACCAGGAGCAGGAACCGCCCGTATCTCATGCGCCAGCCCGCCGCGCGAGCCACGCCGATCGATCCATGCCGTAGATAATCACGTCAACGTCATGCACGCGGGTTTCCCCCTCCGGATGCTCTCCCAGTTTCTCGGCGACCCGGGCCGACGGTGCATTGTCCCGATGGATAAGACTGATCACATGGTTCTCCTCCAGCGCGTCGAAGCACCAGTCGAGGGCCGTCGTCGCCGCTTCCGTAGCATAGCCACGGCCCCGATATTCGCTGCCGATCAGCCAGCCGATCTCGAAACCCGGCCAGCCCTCCGGATAGAGGAAACCGACGCGGCCGAGAAACGTCCCGTCCGCGCGGCTCTCTACCGCGAACATGCCATAACCGCGCATCTGCCAGTGCCCGAGGACCATGGCGATGGATCGCCACGTCTGCTCCCGGTCCTTCGTGCCGCCCATATAGCGCATCGTGTCTTCGTCGGCATGCATCGCCGCGAGAGGGTCGAGATCGCTTTCCCGCGGCAGTCTCAGCCTGAGCCGCTCGGTCTCCAGCACCACCATGAGCGTTCTCCGTCGGCGGGGAGCGACCAGCTTAGGCCGGTGGCGGCCCTATCGCCAGCCGGGCAGCCACTCCTCCCGCGTGATGGCCCAGCGCTCGTGGTCACGCCAGCGGCCGCGGATCTTCAGGTAGCGGGGCGAGAAGCCCTCGACGCGGAAACCGAGAGACGCGGCGAGGCGTCTCGATCGTGCATTGTCCGGCTGGATGTTTGCCTCCAGCCGGTGCAGACGATGCACGCCGAAGGCTCGCGCGATCACCTTGCGCATGCCGGCGCGCATGTACCCGCGGCCGGTGCAGGGCGCGAACGCATAGTAGCCGAGATAGCCGCTGCAGAAGGCCCCGTGCACGATCTCGTTCACGTTGATGACCCCGGCCAGCCCTCCTTCGGGGCTCATGACGAAGTAGCCCAGGTACTGGTCCGTTTCGAGCCGTTCGATATAGGACCGGTAGGCGGCCAGCGAGTCGGGTGCCACCACCCACGGCCGGTGCAGGTCCCGGCTGCGGCGCACG
>JARRPZ010000040.1:0-18815 GCA_037382365.1 Gammaproteobacteria bacterium | reverse complement strand
CTGATGCGCCGCATGCTCGCCGGCATGCCGGCCCGGTCGGATGCCGGCGGCTGATTCGATGGCCGGTGCGCCGGACGATGCATCTGCGGCGGTGGAACTGGAACAGTACCTGCGCACGCGGATCCCGCTCACCGGCGCCATGCAGGTCCGGGTTCGCGAAGCATGCCGGGCACGCGTGGTCCTGGCGGCACCGCTCGCTCCGAATATCAACCATCAACGGACGGCTTTCGGCGGCAGTGTGGCCGCCCTCGCGACGCTGGCAGCCTGGAGCCTGCTGCGCGTCCGCCTGCGAGGCGACGGCCGGGCGGCCAACGTGGTCATCCGCCGCAGCACCATCGATTACGCGGCCGCGGTCACCGGCGAACTCATGGCGATCTGCGAATTCTCGGACGAGGATCGCTGGTCGGAAGCCATCGCCCGACTTCGCGCCCGGGGCCGGGCACGGCTCGAAGTCGAGAGCCGGCTCGAGGAACCCGCTGGCACCGCCGCCCGGTTTCACGGCGTCTTCGTCCTGCTGGACGCCGGCGCCGATCACTGACGGAGCGCCGGCCGTGTGGTCGCCGGCAGAAAACACGGGACCATGAACGAATCCATCCGCAATATACCTCTCGGCGATCTCGCCCTCGCATTCCTGCCGGTGCTGATCGTGATCGGGCTCCTGTTCCGCTGGTCCGAGGACTGGCGCGGCGGCCTGTATGCCGTCGTGCGCATGGTCGTCCAGCTCCTGCTGATCGGCTACCTGCTGGTGTGGATATTCGAAGCCGATACGCCCTGGATCGTCCTCGCCGTGGTCGCCGTCATGATCCTCGCCTCCTCCTGGATCGCGCTGCAGCCGGTGAAGGCGGCCCGGCGAGCGCTGCTGGCGCCGGCCCTCCTCGCCATCGCGACGGGCGGCACGGCGACGCTGCTCCTGATGGCCGAGGGGGTCCTGCAGCTCGTCCCCTGGTACCGGCCCGACTATTTCGTGCCTCTCGCCGGCATGGTCTACGCGAATGCCATGAACACGGTCAGCCTGTCCGCGGAACGGCTGCGGGCGGAGCAGGACGCGGGCACGGACAGCGACGAGGCGCGGCGTCGGGCCTTCCGCGCGGCGATGATACCGGTGACCAATTCGCTGCTGGCCGTCGGTCTGGTCTCGCTGCCGGGCATGATGACGGGACAGATACTCTCCGGTGTGGATCCCCTCGTGGCGGTCCGCTACCAGATACTGGTGATGTGCATGGTCTACGGTTCCGCGGGACTCTCGGCGGCCGGCTTCCTGGCGCTGATTGCACGGCGAACCCCCGCTCCGTCACCGGACCGGGAGTGACGCCGGTCCGGCGCACCGTGGTAAATGCGGACTTCGGCTTTGCGGTCCGGCTGCTTACACTGCATGCGGATGGAACCCGCAAAATCGGTCGTGCCGCCGCTGGATCTGACTTCGAATCACCGACGCGGCCCGATTGCGATTACCATCGAGCAAATACACCGAAACCGACGAGGAGCCCATCCATGGCGAACGAGGGATACCACGAACCCGTCAGCGAACTGAGCGACGAGACCCGGGACATGCACCGCGCGATCATCTCACTGATGGAAGAACTGGAGGCGATTGACTGGTACCAGCAGCGCGTCGACGTGTGCAAGGATCCGGAGCTGCGCAAGATCCTGGAGCACAACCGGGACGAGGAGAAGGAACACGCGGCCATGGTGCTGGAATGGATCCGCCGCCGTGACCCGAAATTCAACGACGAGCTGAAGGACTACCTGTTCACCGACGAGCCGATCGCCCACGGCCACGACTGACGGAGAGGACGTTCACAGAGCCGGGGAATCGGCCCGCTCCTGTGCCCATTCGGCGAGCAGCTGCTGGGAGTCGACAGGCTTGCCTTCCGCCTCCCGGTGGAGGTAATCGCCGTCGGGCAGCATGTCCCAGGCGTTCTCGGTGTCGGCGAGCTGCAGATCGAGTATGTGGCGCAGCACCTCTCTCAGTCGCTCTTCGCGCACGGGCACGATCGTCTCGACACGACTCGTGAGATTGCGACTCATGCAGTCCGCGGAGCCGATGTAATATTCCTCGTCGCCGCCGTTGCGGAAATAATAGATGCGACTGTGCTCGAGGAACCGACCGACCAGGCTGATCACGGTGATGTTGTCCGAGATGCCCGGCACGCCGGGCCGGAGGCGGCAGGTATCGCGGACGATGAGATTGACCGGCACGCCGGCGCGGGACGCTTCGTACAGCGCACAGGTCACGTCGGGGTCTTCCAGGGCATTGGTCTTCAGCTGGATCAACGCATCGCGGCCGGCCGCCAGGTGGTCCGCCTCGCGCCGGATGCGCTCGATCAGTGCGGGTTTCATGTCGTCCGGCGCCGTGATCAGCTTGCGATAGTTTCGCCGTCGCGGTGATCCGGTGGTGAGGGAGTTGAAGAACTCGCTGGCATCCGCCCCGAGATCGGGATCCGCGCTGATCACACCGAGGTCGCAATACTGGCGCGCCGTCCCCGAGTGATAATTGCCCGTCCCGACGTGGATGTAGCGCTGCAGCACGCCGCCCTCGTCGCGCACCATGAGCATCATCTTCGCGTGGGCCTTGTAGCCGACGACCCCGTACGACACGTGAATCCCGGCTTCCTCCAGCCGGTTCGCCCAACGGATGTTCGCCGCCTCGTCGAAACGTGCCTTCAGCTCGACCACGACCGCCACCTGCTTGCCGTTGGTGACCGCATCGACCAGCAGGGGCACGATCTGCGAATCCTCCGAGGTCCGGTACAGCGTCGTCTTGATGGCGAGCACCGCGGGATCGGCCACCGCCTCGCGCAGCAGGCGAATCACCGTCTTGGTGAAGGACTGGTACGGGTGCTGCAGCAGGATGGGCCCGTTGGCACGCACCTCCTCGAAAATGGACTCGGCGCGGACCAGCCGCTCGTGGGCGGCCGGCGTATGCGGCGGATACTGCAGGTGGGCCACCGGCAGCGTCGCCAGCTGCATGAAATCGGCGCGTCCGAGCAGGCCGTCGGTCTCGAAGATGTCGTCGGCGCTGGTCAGTTCCAGCTGACGGGCGAGATAGTCTCGTGCGTCCGGCGACATCGAGCGGCTCACCTCGAGCCGCACGACGGGGGCGAAACGGCGCTCGCGGAGTTCCGATTCGATCAGCTCCAGCAGGTCGTTGGCCTGTTCCTCGTCACGCTCGACCACGGCATTGCGAGTGACCCGGAAAAAGTCGCAGGAGACGATGTCGACACCGGGAAGCACCGCATCCAGATGATGCTCGATGATCTGCTCCAGGGGAACGAACGTGTATTCGTCGCCGAGCTGAATGAAGCGCGGTGTGCGTGCGCCGAGCGGCACCTTGATGCGCACGATGGACGGCTTGCTGTCACCGCGCTGGCACACGCGCACCAGCAGATTGACGGAGAGATTGGAGATGAACGGGAAGGGGTGCGCCGAGTCGATGACCAGCGGTGTCAGCAGCGGGAAGACGTTCTGCTGGAAGAATTCCCGGGCATGATCACGCTGTGCATGGTCCAGTTCTTCGAAATCGAGCACCCGTATGCCTTCCGCCGACAGCGCATCCAGCAATTCCGCCAGGATGATCGACTGGTCGGCGAGGAGTTCGGAGATCTCCGTATAGCACTCGGCGATCTGCTCGGAGGGCGTCCGGCCGTCGACGGTGAGCGCCGTCACGCCCGCACCTTCCTGCTGCTTCAGCCCGCCGATGCGTTTCATGAAGAACTCGTCGAGATTCGACCCGACGATGGCGAGGTACTTCAGCTGTTCGAGTGGCGGATTACGGTCGCGCTCCGCCTCGGTGAGCACGCGCCGGTTGAATGCGAGCCAGGTGAGTTCCCGGTTCAGGTAGAGGGCCGGATCCTCCGGATCGAACCGTACACGCAGCGTCTCCGCCTGTTCTGTATTCCTGTCGAACTCGTCCGCGGCCGTGGACATCCCCTCACTTCCCTGATCGATATTCAATCATTTCAAAATACACCGCAGCGGCGTCGGGCACCAGCGAACGGCCCCCGTTCACCGCACCGGCGTGTCGGGGATGTGACGGAGTCCTCAGCGTGCGGCGACGGGCGCGCTCACGGCCGTGAAATGCTCCCGCAGTGCCGTCGTGATCGGCGGCACGAAATACGGCTCCATCGCGTGGCCCATCTCGTCGAGGACGAGCAGCTCTGCACCCGGGATGAGTTCGGCGGTATGACGTCCGTGCTCCACCGGAACCAGGGGGTCTTTCGCGCCGTGGATCACCAGTGTCGGCGCACCGATCGTCGGCAGGATCTCGCTCCGGGAACCCGAGCCCAGGACGGCCCACAGCTGGCGCCCGACACCGGGCGTGTAATGGCTCCGGTCATAACTCCGGGTGAGATACGCGTGCAGGTAGTCGTCACTGTAACCGTGCGTCGGACTCCCGATCGCGCCGATGAGCTCCACGGTCCTGGCGATGGCTTCCTCCCGGTCTGCCGACACCGAGGAGCGAGTGAGCAGCTTCTCCGTGACGCCGGGGTCGCCGGCCGGCAGATCCGGATCGCCGCTGGTGGACATGATGGAAGTGAGGGTGAGCACGCGCTCCGGATAACGGGCCGCCACGATCTGGGCGATCATGCCCCCCATCGACGCGCCGACGACGTGAGCCCGGCGGATACCGAGTACGTCCATCAGTCCGACGGTGTCGGCCGCCATGTCCGCCAGGTAATAGGGCGGATCGAGATCCCAGCCCAGCCGGAACTTGATCATCGGCCACCAGCCGAGCCGGTCAGCCTCCCAGAGCTTCTCCGACAGACCGACGTCCCGATTGTCGAAGCGGATCACCCGGTACCCGGCATCGGCGAGATCCAGCACCAGTTCGTCGGGCCAGTGTATGAGCTGTGCCCCGAGCCCCATCACCAGGATGACCGCCGGGTCGTCGGCCTCGCCGAAATCCTGATAGGCGATCGATACGCCGTTGGCGTGGGTGAAGTAAGTCGGGTATTCCTCGAAACGGACGTCGTCCGCCGTCGCCGCAGCGACCCAGAAAGACAACAACAATATGGCACAGCGTTTCAGCATGTTCGGAGCCTCGGGTGTCGGGAACGATCGCCGCCGATGATTCACGCCGGGACGGCATCCGTTTTCCGGGAGCCACGTCACGGCAGGCGGCGACGCGCTAGTGTATCAAAGCTGTCACGGGCATCCGCGGCAAGGGAACGTGCCGCCTGCGAGCGCCGGCGGTTTCGACGGCCGCCACGATGTAACATAATCGTACCGCCCGAAATTGCCGTCACCGGAGGTCGACAATGCTGAATCACCGATTCGACGTGCCCCGCAGGTTGCTGTTCGCCGAGCCTGCGGACGAACTCACCGAGGAAGACTTCCGCAAACTCGGGAAGGCGGTAGACGGCTACATCCGCATGCACGGTGATCTGAACGGCGTGATCGTGCACGCCGATCACTTCCCCGGCTGGGAGGACTTCGGTGCCCTCCTCGAGCATCTGAAATTCATCCGACAACACCATCGGCAGGTCGGGAAAGTCGCCCTCGTGGGCGACGACGCCATCCTGAAGCTCGCTCCGAAAGTAGCCCGTCACTTCGTGGCCGCGGAGGCACGGCATTTCCCGCCCGGCGAACTGGATGCCGCAGCCGTCTGGGCGGCGGCACCCTGACCGGACCGGACTGCGCGGCGGCCCGGCGGTCCGGCCTGGCCTGGACCCGCGCGTAACGTTAAGCTGGCACCGATTCGTGCGGCATTCGGCCGCACACCCGTGAACGTATGGAAGGGCCTTACACCATCTACGGGGCGCTCGGCTCGCCCTACTCCATGAAGATGCGGGCGGTGCTGCGCTACCGCCGGCTGCCGCACATCTTCGTCGCCGCCATGCCCGGTGACCCGCCGATCGCCGATGTGCGCCCGGCCGTGATCCCGGTGCTGCTGTTCCCGGACGGCAGCTGGCATGTGGACTCCACGCCGATCGTCGAGACGCTGGAGCGGCAGCTGCCACCGATGCGCTCTCTGGTGCCGGAGGATCCCGCGCTGGCCTTCCTCGCCTGGCTAATCGAGGACTTCGCGGACGAGTGGGGCACCAAACTGATGTTCCACTACCGCTGGTACCGGCAGCCGGACCAGGAAGCATTCAGTCACTGGGGCACGTTCGACCGCCTCCCGGGCAGCGGCCGGGAAGTCATCGAACGCACGGCCCGGGCTTTTGCCGAGCGACAGATCTCGCGCATGCCCCTGGTGGGCTGCACGGAGCAGAACCGGGAACTCATCGAGGCGACGTTCCATGAACTCATCGGGCTGCTCGACGCCCACGTGACGGAGCGACACTTCGTCTTCGGCAGCCGCCCGTCCGTCGCGGACTTCGGCCTGTATGGCCAGCTCTCGCAACTCGCCGTCGATCCGACGCCGGCGGGCATCATGCGGGATCAGACGCCGTATGCGTGGCGTTGGGTCGGACACGTCGACGATGCGAGTGGCATCGAGGGCGAGTGGCTGGACGGGGAGCATGCCGACTGCGCGCTGCTGGACGGCCTGCTGGCCCTATGCAACGAAGTCTACCTGCCGTTTCTGGCTGCCAACGCCGCGGCCATCAGCGCGGCCAGCGACTCGTTCGAACTCGAACTGCGTGGACGGCGTTATGCCCAGGGCAGCTTCCGCTACCAGGCGAAGTGCCTCGCCCGCCTCCGCGAGCGTTACGCCGCGCTCGATCCGGCATCGCGGACCCGCGTCGACGAAGCACTCGGCGCGGGGGAAGGCGTCGCCATTCTTGCCGCAGCCGATATATGAGCGCGCTGCACGAGCGCAGTCCCGGCGGAGATCCGCCGCGAGTCGAGCCGGCGCGGCTGGCCGCCGCATTGCGGGAGATACTGCCCGGGCACTCGGTACTCACCGGCGACGAGGCGATCGCGCCGTTCGAGTGTGATGGCCTCTCGGCCTACCGCCAGCGACCTGCGGCGGTGGTCCTGCCCGAGACCGTCGATCAGGTACAGGCACTGCTGCGCCGGATGAGCGCGCTCGGGGTGCCCGTCGTCACACGCGGCGCGGGCACCGGTCTCTCCGGTGGCGCCCTCCCGCTCGCGGAAGCCGTCCTGCTCGTGATGACCCGTTTCGACCGCATCCTGTCCGTGGACCCGGCCAATCGCTGTGCCATCGTGCAGCCCGGCGTGACGAATGCCGCCATTTCCGAGGCGGTGCGGACGCACGGTCTCTATTACGCCCCCGACCCGTCCTCGCAGATCGCCTGTTCCATCGGCGGCAACGTGGCGGAGAACGCCGGCGGGGTCCATTGCCTGAAGTACGGCCTCACGGTGAACAACGTGCGTTCGCTGGAGATCGTGACCGTGGACGGCGAACGCCTGCGTCTCGGCTCGGCCGCGCTGGACGGACCCGGCTTCGATCTGACGGCGCTCCTGACGGGGTCCGAGGGGATGCTCGGCGTCATCACCGAGGTGACCGTCGATCTCCTGCCGCTGCCGCCCGGCCGCCGTGTCCTGCTGGCCGCATTCGACAGCGTCCGCGCCGCGGGCGATGCGGTCGCCACGATCATCGCCGCCGGCATCGTGCCGGCCGGTCTCGAGATGATGGACGCACCGGCGATCCGCGCCGCGGAAGCGTTTTGTCAGGCCGGTTACCCCGAGGACGCCGCGGCGATGCTGCTCTGCGAACTGGACGGCGTCGAGGACGACGTGATCGAGGAAGCCTCGCGAGTCCGTCGCATCCTGGAGAGCCACGGCGCCCGCGACCTGCGCGAAGCCGTCGACGAGGCCGAACAGGTCAGGCTCTGGCAGGGTCGCAAGAGTGCTTTCCCCGCCGTCGGCCGGATCGCACCGGACTACTACTGCATGGACGGCACGATCCCGCGCCGGGAGATCGCGCGGGTCCTCGAGGGCATCGACGAACTCGCGGCGAAGCACGGACTCGCGGTCGCGAACGTCTTCCACGCCGGCGACGGGAATCTGCACCCGCTGATCCTGTATGACGTCAGCCGCCCCGGAGACCTGGAGAAGGCCGAACGGCTCGGCGGCGAAATACTCGAACTCTGTGTAAAGGCAGGGGGGACCATCACCGGGGAACACGGCGTCGGGAAGGAGAAGATCGACCAGATGTGCGTGCAGTTCTCGCCGCAGGAGCTCGCGGCGTTCCACGGCATCAAGGCGGCATTCGATCCGCGCGGCCTGCTGAACCCGGGCAAGGCCGTCCCCACTCTCGCCCGCTGTGCGGAACTCGGCGGCATGCACGTGCACGGCGGAGCGCTGCCGCACCCGGAACTCGAACGTTTCTGACCATGGACGAAGCCGTCGAGCGACTCGCCGCGACCATCCGTGACGCCGCGGACTCGGGTCGGCCGCTGGCGATACGCGGCGCCGGCAGCAAGGACTTCCTGGGTCATCCGGTCGCAGCCGATACCCTGAGCACCGCGGACCTCCGCGGCATCGTCGCCTACGAACCGAGCGAACTGGTCGTCACCGTGCGGGCGGGCACCCCGCTCGCCGAGGTGGAGGCGGCGCTGGCCGGGGAAGGGCAGATGCTCGCATTCGAACCACCCCGCCTCGCACCCGAGAGCACGATCGGCGGAGCGCTGGCGGCCGGCCTCTCGGGTCCCGCGCGACCCTTTCGCGGCGCCGCCCGGGATTTCGTCCTCGGCTGCCGGGTGCTCGACGGGCGGGGCAGGCAGCTCGTGTTCGGCGGCCAGGTCATGAAGAACGTGGCCGGCTACGATGTGTCGCGGCTGCTCACCGGCAGCATGGGCTGTCTGGCCGTATTGCTGGAGGTGTCTCTGAAGGTGCTGCCGCGCCCCGCAACCGACCTGAGCGTTGCCCTCGAATGCAGCGAAGACGAGGCGATCGACACCATGTGTCGCCTGGGCGGGCGCGCGCTGCCACTGAGCGCCGCGGCATGGGCCGACGGCGTGCTGCGTCTGAGATTATCCGGCGCCCGCGCCGCCGTGGCAGCGGCGCGGACGGTCATCGGTGGCGAGACGACGGATGCCGCCTACTGGGAAGCGGTCCGCGACCAGCGCACCGGCAATTTCCTGTCGTCACTGCCCCTGTGGCGCGTGTCCGTACCCGCGGCGACGCCACCGCTGGACCTGCCCGGTTCCCCACTCATCGACTGGGGCGGCGCCCAGCGCTGGATCGCCACCGAGGCGGAGGCGGAGGTCGTCCGTGCCGCCGCCGGGGCGGCCGGCGGCCATGCCACGCGCTATCGTGGCGGGGACCCCCGGGTCCCGGCTTTCCATCCACTGCCGGAGCCGCTGCTGGCGCTGCACCGACGGCTCAAAGCGGCGCTGGACCCCGCCGGCATTCTGAATCCCGGCCGCCTCTACGCCTCCCTCTGACATGGAAACCAAACTGCAGCCGGCACTGGCCGGACGGCCCGAGGGGCGACGCGCCGAAGCGGTGATCCGCCGCTGTGTCCACTGCGGCTTCTGCAACGCGACCTGCCCCACGTTCCGCATTCTCGGGAACGAACTCGACGGACCGCGGGGACGCATCTACCTCATCAAACGGGCACTCGAGGGCGGCGAGCTCAGCCGCGAGACCCAGATCCACCTGGATCGCTGCCTCGGCTGTCAGGCCTGCGAGACCACCTGCCCGTCGGGCGTGGATTACCACGAACTCCTCGACATCGGCCGCGCCTGGGTGGATGCCCGCGTCCCGCGCCCGCTCCATGAGCGAGCGCGCCGGTGGGCACTGCGCCTGCTGTTCGGCTCACGGCGCCTGCTGCGCATCGTGCTCGCGATGGGCGATGCCGTCCGCCCGTTCCTGCCGGCCGGTCTGCGCCGGCAGGTCCCCGACGTGGCGCCCGCGCGCCCCTGGCCACGGCCCGTCCATGCCCGCCGCATGCTCGCGCTGAACGGCTGCGTCCAGCCCGTCGTCTCGCCGGGCATCGACGTAGCGGCCGCCCGCCTGCTGGATGCCGCCGGCATCTCGCTCCAGCCGGCGCCGCAGGGCTGCTGCGGCGCGATGAGCTATCACCTCGGCGATCAGCGCGAGGGCCTCCGCCAGGCCGGCCGCCGGATACGGGAGTGGTCGCGAGCGCTGGACGAGGGCCGGGAAGCGATCGTGATCACGGCGACCGGCTGCGGCGCTTTCGTCCGGGATTACCCGCGGCTGTTCGCGGACGATCCGGCGCTCGCGGAGCCGGCGCGGCGGGTCGCCGCGGCGGCCCGGGACATCGGCAGCGTCCTGGCGGGCGAGGAACTCCCCGCCTTCGAGGCGGACGACGGCTCCGTCGCCCTGCACTGCCCGTGCACGCTGAAGAATGCGCTGGGCGAGGACGAACTCGTCCGGCGCCTGCTCGCCGCCTGCGGCGTCCGTCTCGCGCCGGTCACCGATTCCATCGCCTGCTGCGGTTCGGCGGGCCCGTACTCGCTGTTGCAACCCGGACTCGCCACGCGTATCCGTGAACGCAAGCTCGCCGATCTCGAGAGCGATGCGCCGGAGGAAATCGTCACCGCCAACGTGGGCTGCCTGCATCATCTCGCCGCCGGGACGGATCGCCCGGTGCGGCACTGGGTGGAACTGCTGGCCGACAGGCTGCCGGAGCAGACGTAGGGATCAGCCGAGGAAGTACATGCCGATCGTCTCGGCGATGCAGGCGGGTTTCCTCTGGCCCTCCACCTCGATACGGATCTCGCTGACGAGGTGCAGCGCGCCGGCGCGCTGGCGTGCCTGCTTAACGGTCGCCCGCGCCCGCACGCGGCTGCCGACCGGCACCATGTTCTGGAACCGAATCTTGTTGCAGCCGAAGTTGATCGTGCGCTGCAGTGTCGGCATCTCGACGAAATCCGAGGTCAGCGCCGGGATCAACGCGAGGGTCAGGTAACCATGCGCGATGGTCCGGCCGTCCGGCAGTTCCCGTGCCGCCCGCTCCGGATCGACGTGGATCCACTGGTGATCGCCCGTCGCCTCGGCGAACAGGTCGATGCGGTGCTGGTCGACCGTCACCCACTCGGAGACGCCGACCTCCACGCCTTCCAGCGCCTTCGCGTCCTCGATGGTGCGCACGACCGGCATCACACCCTCCCGCCGTCGCAGACGATGCACTGGCCGTTGATGTAATCGGCTTCCGGCGTGCACAGGAGATAGACGGCGCCGGCCGCTTCCTCCGGCGTGCCGCCGCGGCCGAGGGGGATCGCCTTCGCCGCCGCCTCGAGGCGTTCCTGGCGCACGCCCACCCGGATGTCGCGCCCGGCCACGTCGATGCTCGCCTGCTCCCCCTGCAGCGGCTGGGTGAGCCGGGTATGGATGAGCCCGAAGGCGACCGCATTCACGTTGACGTGGTAGCGCCCCCATTCCTTCGCGAGTGTCTTCGTCATCCCGACGATGCCCGCTTTGCCGGCCGCATAGTTGACCTGGCCCATGTTGCCGTAGACCCCGGAGGTCGAGGAGATGTTCACGACCTTGCGCTGGACCACCCGGCCCAGCTCTTCTTCCGCCGTCACCGCCTTGCGGATATGCGGCAGGGCGGCGCGGAGGATGCGGAAAGGCGCCACGAGGTGGATGTCGAGCATCGCCTGGAACTGCTCGTCCGACATCTTCTGGATGACGTTGTCCCAGGTGTAGCCGGCATTGTTGACGATGATGTCGATGCCGCCGAAATGCTCCACAGCCGCGTCCACGAACTGCCGGGCGAAGTCCGGATCACAGACGTCCCCCGGGACGCTGAGCGCCTCGCCGCCCGCCGACTCGATCTCGCGCACGGTTTCGGCGGCGGGTTCCTCGTCCAGATCGTTGACCACGACCCGGGCCCCCTCGGCGGCCAGCTTCAGGGCGATGGCACGGCCGATGCCGCGGCCCGAGCCCGATACGATCGCGCTCCTGCCTGCCAGTTTCGTCATAGATTCGCCTTTCGCTCCCCATCCGGCGCCGAGCGGCCGGACTTTCTCTCCCGGTGCATTATAGGTGGGCGCGGGTCCGTGACCCAACCCGGGACCGTGACCGGCGCCGCCCGTGCCATAATGCGTCCGCCTGCCTGCCGGCGGACGCAACTCGAGGGATCCACGCGCGTGGCATCGACCAGCGAAGCGGAAGCGACACCGGAGTCGGATCGCGAACCGGGCGGCCTGGCGCCGTTCCGGCGTCCGATATTTCGCTGGCTCTGGACTGCCCTGCTCGTCTCCACGGTAGGGAGCTGGATGCACGAGACAGGTGCGGGCTGGCTCATGACCTCGCTGGCACCGGACCCCGTCATGGTGGCACTCGTGCAGGCGGCGAATCTGCTGCCGACTTTCCTCCTCGCCCTGCCGGCCGGCGCGCTGGCCGACATCGTCGACCGGCGGCGCTTCCTGCTCTTCGCCCTGAGCTGGCTGATGGTCTCTGCCGGGATCCTCGGCATCCTCACGCTCACCGGCACGATCACGGCCTGGGGCCTGCTCGCGATGACGCTCGCCATGGGCACCGGCGCGGCGATGATGATGCCGGCCTTCGCGGCCATGATCCCGGATCTCGTCCCGCGCGCCGAGCTGGCCGCCGCAGTCACCCTGAACGGCATCGCATTCAATGTCTCCCGCGCGATCGGGCCGGTGCTGGCGGGACTGGCCATCGCGGCGGCAGGCCCCGGCCTCGTGTTCACGCTGAACAGCATCAGCTACCTCGGCGTGATCGCCGTCCTGTATTTCTGGCGGAGCGAGCGCCAGCCGGGCACGCTGCCCAGCGAGCGCTTCTTCGGTGCCATCCGGGTCGGTCTGCGTTACGCCCGGCGTTCCACGGCGCTGCAGGTGGTGATCGCCCGCGGTATCCTGTACTTCGTGCTGGTGAGCGCCCCGCTTGCGTTCCTGCCGCTGATCGTCCGCCAGGAGATGGGCCTCGGCCCCGATGTCTACGGTCGTCTCCTCGGCGCCGTGGGACTCGGAGCGGTGCTCGTCGGCCTGAATCTCGCCCGCATCCGACGCTACACATCCGACGACCAGCTCGCCGCAGTGGGATCGGTCGGCACGATCGTTGCCACATTCGCCCTCGCCTTCGTACGGGATCCCTGGCTGCTGGCGCCGGCGATGCTGCTGCTCGGCGCTTCCTGGATCTCCGTGCTTTCAACGCTCCAGGTCGTGGCCCAGCTCTCCCTGCCCGAGTGGGTGCGCGCCCGCGGCCTCGCCGTATTCCTCGCCAGCTTCATGGGCACCGTGGCCGGCGCGAGCGCTTTCTGGGGCAAGATCGCGTCGCTGACGTCGATGTCCGAGGCACTGGTCTACGCCGGCGTCACCGGCATCGTGGGGGTATTCCTGGGCGTGCCGCTCAGCATTCGTCGCTACGCCAGCGCGGACCCCACCCTGATCACGCCCGTGCCGGACCCCAACGTCCCCTTCACCATCACTCAGGATCAGGGCCCGGTGCTGGTCGAGCTGCGCTACGAGATCGACCCGCAGGATGCCGACGACTTCGCGGCCGCGATGGAGCCGGTCCGCAAGCTGCGGCTCCGCAACGGCGCCATCACCTGGGGGCTGTTCCAGGATACGGAGGACGAGCGGTTGTTCGTCGAGTTGTTCGTGGACGAATCCTGGGTCGAACACCTGCGCCAGCATCGGCGCATCACGCGCGGCGACATGGAGATCCTCGCCGACGCCTACCGCTATCATCGCGGCGCCGAGCGGCCGCGGGTGTCGCACCGGATCGCGCGGCAGCGGCGGGGCTGACCGGACATGAGCGAGCCGCCGGACGGACTCTTCGCGCTGGTGCTGGCCGCCGGCGGATCCCGGCGTCTCGGCAGCCCCAAGCAGTTGCTGACGATCGGCGGGGAGACGCTGATCCGGCGTACGCTGCGGCGGGCGTCGGCCGTGTGCGGCGGGCGCACCATCGTCGTTCTCGGCTGCGAGTGGCGGGCGGTCCTCCGGGGTGCCGCCGACGCGGTGGGCTTTTTCACCCTCAACGACGCCTGGCAGAGCGGTCTCGCCTCCTCCCTCGGGCTCGGCGTGCGCGCCGTACCGGACGACTGCCCGGCGGTGCTGGTCATGCTGGCGGATCAGCCGCTGGTCGACCGACACGATCTCGACCGATTGACGGGCGCGTGGCGTCGGTCCCCGTCCCGTATCGCGGCGAGCCGGTACGACGAAACGCTCGGACCGCCGGCGATATTCCCGCGGGCGTTCTTCCCGGAGTTACTGCAACTCAGCGGCGATCGGGGCGCCAGGCCCGTGCTGGAACGTCACCGGGGCGCGCTGACGATCGTCGACTGCGAGCACGCGGCCCTCGACGTCGATACGCCCGATGACGTAGCCGCGCTGGCCGCGCGCAGCACCGATGGCGACTAGCGCGAGACGGCGGACGACTCGCCGGCGTGAGCGGCGCAGCGTTCGCAACTGACCCAGCCGGAATCGCCGTCCGCGTAATGTTCCTTCTTCCAGATCGGCAGCCGCACCTTGACCTCGTCGATGATATAGCGGCACGCAGCGAATGCCTCGTCGCGGTGGGGTGAGACGACGCCCACCCAGACGGCACAGTCACCGATTTCCAGCACGCCGGTCCGGTGGACGCACCGGGCCTCGATGATCGGCCAGCGCTCGGCGGCCTCGGCGATGATCCGTGCCCCCTCGCGCTCCGCCAGCGGCGCGTAGGCCTCGTACTCGAGCCGGACGACCGAGCGGCCCTCGTTGTGGTCCCGCACCCGGCCTTCGAATCCCACGCAGGCGCCGGCTGCCGGTGCGGCGAGCGCGGTCTGCAACTCGCCAGGCACGATCGGGTGCGGACTGATGATCAATGGGTTCATCCGCCGGCCACCGGCGGGAACAGCAGCACCGTGTCGCCGTCGCTGAGCCGCGTGCTCCAGTCCGCCATCTCGTCGTTGACCGCCACCTTGCAGTGGCCCTGCGGCTCCTGCGAACCGTGACGGTCCCGTAACGCCTCGAACAGGTCGCCGGCGGTGGCCACGTCCAGCTCGACTTCTTCTTCGCCACGGCCGGCCCGCTCCCGGAATGCGGCGAAATAATGCACGGTGAGACGCTTGCTCATCGCCCGCTCCAACGGCTCGCGCCGAGACCGGCGTAGCGCCGGCCGCCGTCGCCGACGGACTTCGGCCTTCGCATGTCAGGCTCCGTGACGAAAATCATGCTTGCCTCCGGTCTTTTCCATGAGACGAGTTTCGGCGATGACGATATCGTGTGACAACGCCTTGCACATATCGTAGATCGTGAGCGCGGCGACGCTCGCACCGGTCAGCGCTTCCATCTCCACACCGGTCTTCGCGGTGATGCTGCAGCGGCAGGTCACCGCCAGCAGCCCGTCCTCGAGGGGTTCCACATCGATCGCACAGTCGTCGAGACCGAGCGGATGACAGAACGGGATCAGCTCGTGCGTCTTCTTTGCTGCCATGACGCCGGCGACGATCGCGGTTGCGAATACCGGACCTTTGGACGTCATCAGTTCGCCGCCTGACAGGCGCGATGTGACCTCGTCCGGAAGCCGCACCAGCGTTCGGGCCGTCGCCTCACGCCGCGTCTCGGTCTTGCCACCGACATCCACCATCCGGGGCCTGCCCTGCTCGTCCACGTGACTGAGATCGCTTCGTGCCATGATCCGGTATCCGCCTGGCCGGTCTGTACGGCCATCCGATGTCTTTACAGTGCCCCCGGGCCCGGCGACCGGACGGCGCTCACTGACCGCGCATTATATCGGCAGGCACCGCCGCCTGCGCGGTCGAACGGGCCCCGCATCGGCACTCCCCGAGCGCCCGGAGCCCCTGCCGGTCACCAACGATAGCATGCCCGGGGACGTCGGCCTCCGCCCCCGCCGGGCACAGGTTATGTCCGGGTTTCAGCGGTTTCCCGGCATTGTTGTGCACTGCAATATAATGATACTCTCGGCCGCATGAGGAGGACCTCGCCCGCACGGCCGGGACCGCCTCCGACGACCGCCTTCAGGGCGACCGCGGCGGCCCCGGGTCCTGCCGGATCCCGGCTGCAGACGGGGGTTTCGCGTCCCTCCAGCACAATCATCATCAGGAATTCACCATGGACGTAAATTTCACTGCCGAGGAGAAAGCGTTCCGCGAGGAAGTCAGGAACTTCCTGGAGGAGAAATACCCGGAGGACATCGCCCACAAGATGAACAACGGGATCGAGCCCGACGCGGAGGACTTCGTTCGCTGGCAGAAGATCCTCTTCGAACAGGGCTGGATCGCACCGAACTGGCCGGTCGAATACGGCGGCACCGGCTGGAGCCCCGTGCAGAAGTACATCTTCTCCATGGAGATGGCCCGCTACAACACGCCGCGGCTGATCCCCTTCGGCCTGAGCATGGTCGGACCGGTGATCTACACCTTCGGCAACGACGCACAGAAGGAACGTTTCCTGCCGGACATCCTGGAGAGCAATGTCTGGTGGTGCCAGGGTTATTCGGAGCCGGGCGCGGGCTCGGACCTGGCGTCGCTGAAAACGCGCGCGGACCGGGACGGCGACGAGTTCGTGATCAACGGCACCAAGACCTGGACGACCATGGGCCAGCACGCGGACTGGATCTTCCTGCTCGCGCGCACATCCCAGGACACGGCGCGGCGTCAGGAGGGCATCAGCTTCATCCTCTGCGACATGAAGACGCCGGGCGTGACCGTCAAGCCGATCATCACCATCGAGGGCGGACACGAAGTGAACGAGGTGCACTTCGAGGACGTGCGCGTACCCGCCGAGAATCTCGTCGGCGAGGAAGGAAAGGGCTGGACCTACGGCAAGGTCCTGCTCCAGCACGAGCGGACCAATATCGCCGACGTCGCGCGCTCCCAGTACCGCCTCGAGCGCCTGAAGGCGCTTGCCCGTTCGGGCATCCGCGGCGGCGAACCGCTCATCGGGGACTGGAGCTTCCGGCGCAAGCTGGCCGAGGCAGACATCGCGCTGAAGGCACTGGAGTATACGGATCTGCGCACACTCGCCGCGGTGGCCGTCGGCAAGGCCCCGGGTCCGGAGAGTTCCATCCTGAAGATCCGCGGCACGGAACTCCAGCAGCTGATCGACACGCTGTTCATGGAGGCTGCGGGCTACTACGCCATCCCCTTCGTACCGGATCAGTACCAGGTGGGATTCGACGAGAGCCACTACGTCGGTGAAGGTGCCGAGACGCGTTCCTCCCTGGTTTATTTCAATAACCGCAAGGCATCGATCTACGGCGGATCCAACGAGATCCAGCGCAACATCGTGGCCAAGCACGTGCTGGGCCTGTAGACCCGTCATCGCACCTCTCGCGGAGAACGAGCATGGATTTTTCAATCAGCGAAGAACAGTCACTGCTGCAGGACAGCGTGGCCAAATTCATCGACAACGACTACGGCTTCGAGCAGCGCATGAAGCACTCGGAGAGCGATCTGGGCTACAGCGCCGACAACTGGCGTGAGTTCGCCGAGCTGGGCTGGACCGCCGTGCCCTTCGCCGAGGAGGACGGCGGCCTGGACGGCGGCCCCGTCGAGCTGATGCTGATCATGGAGCAGTTCGGGCGTGGCCTGGTGGTCGAGCCTTATCTCGCGAGCATCGTACTCGCCGGCGGCGCATTGCGCCGGAGCGCGAGCGACGAACAGAAGGCGGAATGGCTCGCACCGCTGATCGAGGGCACGAAGACCGGCGCCTTCGCCTATCTCGAGCCGCAGAGCCGCTATGGCCTCTCCGACGTGACCCTGACCGCGAAGAGGGATGGCGACGAGTACGTGCTGAATGGCCGCAAGGGCGTGGTGCTGAACGGCGCCGGTGCAGACGTCCTGGTCGTGAGCACCCGGACGGCCGGCGACCGGAAGGACGAGAATGGCCTCAGCCTGTTCGTACTGGCGGCCGACACGGCGGGCGTGCAGCGGCGAGGCTATGCGACGGTGGACGGGCAGAAGGGCGCCGAGATCGTCTTCGACGACGTCCGCGTGCCTGCCGCCCAGTTGCTCGGCGACGAGGGCAAAGCCTGGCCCGTCATCGAATCCGTGATCCAGGAAGCGACTCTGGCGATCTGCGCCGAGGCGGTCGGCATCATGGAGAAGCTGAACCACAAGACGCTGGAATACACGAAGAGTCGGGTCCAGTTCGGCGTGCCGATCGCTGCCTTCCAGGCATTGCAGCATCGCATGGTCGAGATGTTCATGCTCTACGAGCAGACGAAGTCGCTGCTGCTCTGGGCCGTCATGGCCCAGGAGAGCGGCGATGCCGAGGAAGCGCGTCGCGCAGTGAGCGCGATCAAGTATCAGGTGGGTACCGCGGGCCGCCAGGTCGGCGAAGAGGCGGTGCAGCTGCACGGCGGCATGGGCGTCACCTGGGAACTCGACGTCGCCCACTACTTCAAGCGGCTGACCGTCATCGACACCCTGTTCGGCAACGCGGATCACCACGTCGAGCGCTACGCCGGCCTCATGTAGATGACGCGGTGCCCGCCAGAACGCCCCTCGCGTCCTGCGGGCACCCGCCTCACCGGGGCATAGCCCGTGTTCCCCGAGGCACTGTCCGCGTACTTCGCGGCGAACCAGGAAGCGCTCTGGCTGACAACCCTGGTCGCCGATCTCGCCTTCACGGTCGTCCTGTTCCGCCTCTTCGGTCGCGCCGGCCTGCAGGCGGCCATTGTCATGGCGATCATCCTCGCCAACCTGCAGGGCCCGAAGCTGACCATGATCTTCGGGATGCAGACCAGCCTGGGCGTGATCTTCTACTCGAGCATCTTCTTCGCGACGGACGTGCTGAGCGAGAATTACGGCCGCCGGGCCGCGAACCAGGCGGTGCGGATCGGCTTCTTCGTCAGCGTGATCATCGTGATCATGCTGAGCCTGGGCCTGCAGTACCTGCCGTCCTCCGACCCGAAGACCGCCGAATTCTCCCGCGACATCCACGAAGCCTTCGTGACCATACTGGACTTCACGCCGCGCTTCGTCGCCGGCTCGCTGCTCGCCTACCTCATCAGCCAGAGTT